>NZ_JRGK01000263.1 GCF_000764645.1 Aeromonas finlandensis | reverse complement strand
TTGCATAACGACTCAGGGGGCCTTGGCAAGAGATAATTTGGGCAGGAGAGGGGGTGAATAAAGTGTCAGGGAAATTTTTTTCGCCTTCTCTCAAACTTGAGAAGGCGATCACAACTTTTTATGAACGCGTCAGAAAGTTGGCCAGCAACTGATGACCCTGCTCGCTCAAAATACTCTCTGGATGGAACTGCACACCCTCGACAGGAAGCGTCTTGTGGCGTAGCCCCATGATCTCGTCAAACGAGCCATCGGCATGCTCGCTCCAGGCAGTGATCTCGAAACACGCTGGCAGCGTCTCACGCTCCACCACCAGCGAGTGGTAACGAGTGACCCGCAACGGGTTATTGAGCCCCTGGAACACCCCCTCACCCCGATGGCGGATGAGCGAGGTTTTACCGTGCATCACCTGACGGGCCCGCACCACGCGGGCGCCGAAGGCTTGCGCCAGCGATTGATGACCGAGACAGACGCCGAGAATGGGCAGCTTGCCAGCGAAATGGCTAATGGCGTCGAGAGAGATCCCCGCCTCATTGGGCGTACAGGGACCGGGAGAGATCACCAGAAAACGGGGGGAGAGCTGCGCTATGGAATCAAGCGTCAATTCATCATTGCGCTTGACCACAACCTCTTGTCCCAGCGCGCCGAAATATTGCACCAGGTTCCAAGTAAAAGAGTCGTAGTTATCGATCAACAACAACATGAGATAACCAACAGCGGAGAATTAACGATCGAGATAACGACCCTGTTCCATTTCCCGTTCACGCTGACACTCGGCCAGATAGATGGCGGCAGCAACGGCAGGGGTTTTATGGTGTTTGTCGATGGCATTGGAGACCATCAATTGCAGGGTATTAAGGTTTTTCGCCTTGCGAAATTTACGTAGCCAGTGACCTTTGTCACTCAGCTCTTCAGCAGAAATAGTTGGTTGAACAGACATGCTTACTCTTGGGGATATTACCCAGGTTGAATTAAAAAAATTAAACAAATAATCGGGCAGAAAATAAAGAAAGCCAGGCAAATACCCAGCTCTCTTCTACTACACCTTCCCAGTATGTCAGGCTCGAGGAACGAAGCCGACTACATCATATACGCTGGTCAGGGTTTTTTCAGCTCTTTCGCGCGCCTTTTGTGCCCCTTCGGCCAAAATTGCGATCAGATGGGCCTCATCCTGACGCAACGCGTGGAAACGGGCCTGAATAGGTTCCAGCAGCGCGACCACGGCTTCAGCGGTCTCGGTCTTGAGGTGACCGTACATCTTGCCTTCGAAGTGCTGCTCCAGCTCGGGGATGGAGCGGCCGGTCACGCCGGACATCAGGGTCAGCAGGTTGGAGACCCCCGGTTTGTTTTCCGGATCGAAACGCACCACCGCCGGCTCGTCGGAGTCGGTCACCGCACGCTTGATCTTCTTGACGATCTGCTTGGGATCTTCCAGCAGGCCAATGAAGTTGGCCTCGTTGTCATCCGACTTGGACATCTTCTTGGTCGGATCCTGCAGGCTCATTACCCGCGCCCCTTCGGTCGGAATGAAGGGCTCTGGCAGGGTGAACACCTCACCATAGAGGTTGTTGAAACGGGTGCAGATGTCGCGGGTCAGCTCCAGATGCTGCTTCTGGTCGTTGCCGACCGGCACCTGATTGGCCTGATAGAGCAGGATGTCCGCGGCCATCAGCACCGGATAACCGAACAGGCCGACGTTGACGTTGTTCTCGAAACGGGCGGACTTGTCCTTGAACTGGGTCATGCGCGACAGCTCACCCATCTGGGTGTAGCAGTTGAGGATCCAGCCCAGCTCGGCGTGCTGCGGCACGTGAGACTGGATGAAGACGGTGCTCTTCTTGGGATCGATACCGACCGCCAGATAGAGGGCGGCCGCATCCAGACAGGCCTTGCGCAGGGCAACCGGGTCCTGACGGGTGGTGATGGCGTGCAGGTCGACGATGCAGTAGAGGCAGTCGTACTCATCCTGCATGTTGACCCACTGACGCAGGGCCCCCATGTAGTTGCCGATGGTCAGTTGACCGGAGGGTTGCGCCCCGCTCAATACGATTGGTTTAGTCATGAGAGTGTTAATCCTTGTTATTCAGCCAGCCCAGCTGCGCTATTAGACCAAAAGTGCATCGAGCTGGGCAAACTGCTCGAATACCCAGTCTGGATGGGAATCGGCGATGGGGCGGCCATAGTTGTAGCCGTAGGTGAGACCCACCACCTTCATGCCAGCCGCCTTGGCCGCCAGCACGTCGTTTTCGGAGTCGCCCACCATCAGGGTGCGAGCCGGGCTCACCCCCAACTCCTGGCAGGCGTGCAGCAAGGGCTCCGGGCTCGGCTTCTTGACCGGCACGCAGTTGCCACCGAGCCAGAGCGCGAAGCAATCGCTGATGCCGAGGGCATCGAGGATCGGTGCTACGAAGTCGCTCGGCTTGTTGGTGACGATCGCCTGCTTGTAACCCAGGGTTTGCAAGCGACGCAGACTCTGCGCAACCCCGTCATACATGGCCAGCCCTTGCAGCAGGCAGGCGTTGTAGTGCTGGAAAAAGACAGGGCGAGCCTTGGCAAACAGCTCGGGATCAGCCTCGCGATAAGCGAGCGCCCGCTGGATCAGCTTGTCGGCTCCGTTGCCGACCCAGGTACGGATAACGGCTTCATCAGCTTGTTCCAGACCCAGATCGGTCAGCGTCAGATTGACTGCCAGCGCCAGCTGGGCGGCGCTGTCAATGAGGGTGCCATCCAGATCGAACAGCACCAAATCAAATGCGCGCTCAGCGTGTGACATGAGCCAGCTCCGCACGCATCTTGTCGATCACTGCCTTGTAGTCAGGCTGGCTGAAAATGGCCGAGCCGGCGACGAACATATCGGCGCCCGCTTCAGCGATTTCACGAATGTTGTCGACCTTCACCCCACCATCGATCTCGAGGCGAATATCGCGGCCGCTCTCGTCGATCAGACGACGCACCTGACGCAGCTTGTCGAGGGTGCCGGGGATGAAGCTCTGGCCACCGAAGCCCGGGTTGACCGACATCAGCAGGATCACGTCCAGCTTGTCCATCACATACTCAAGGCAGGAGAGCGAGGTAGCCGGATTGAGAACCAGACCCGCCTGGCAACCCATCTCTTTGATCAGGCCCAAAGAGCGGTCAACGTGATCGGACGTTTCCGGATGGAAGGTGATGAGAGAAGCACCGGCCTTGGCAAAATCAGGAATGATGCGATCCACCGGCTTGACCATCAGGTGCACGTCGATGGGGGCCTCGATACCGAAGTCACGCAGCGCCTGACAGACCATGGGGCCAATGGTCAGGTTGGGGACATAGTGGTTGTCCATCACGTCGAAGTGAACCACGTCGGCACCGGCAGCCAGCACCTTGGCTACATCGTCACCCAGACGGGCAAAATCGGCAGAGAGGATCGAGGGGGCAATCAGAAAGTCTTTCATCAGCATCATCCATTGGCAGCCAGGGAGAAAAAGCGGCGCAATTTTAACGTAAAAGGCGGGCGAAAACGACTCGAATGCAGGGTAAATGGGGCAATAGCCTCCCCCCCCCAAGCCACCCGGGGTTCCGGGGCACAGCCTCAGTCACGGGCTCGCTCATAAAAAACGGCACCCTTGGGTGCCGTATTGTCTGTTACGCCAGTGGCAGCAGTTCGCTGTCGCTGGGGTAGTAGCCCTGCTCCGGCTCGATGCCGGGGGGATAGAGCGCCAGCAACTCGGCCACCTTGTTGCGGGTGCCACCGTTGCGGCTGATGGTGCGCTTGACCAAAATTTCGTCGAGACGGGCGCCGCGATAGAGCTCTCGAGTCAGCTCGATATCATGGTTGCTGATCAGCACCGGCACCCCTTTGTGAGCAGCAGTGTGACGCGCCAGTCGCGCCAGAATCGCCTGATCATCCAGGGTAAACCCACCGGAGGCATAGCTGGTAAAGCTGGCGGTAGTGGAGAGCGGCGCATAGGGGGGATCACAATAGATGACCCAATCCTCTTCGGCGCGCTTGATGGCATCGGCGTAGCTCTCGCAGATAAAGGTCGCCTTCTGCGCCTTTTCGGCAAAGGCCCACAGCTCTTTTTCCGGGAAATAGGGCTTCTTGTAGGAACCGAACGGCACGTTGAAGCCGCCCTTCTTGTTGTAGCGGCACAGTCCGTTGAAACCGTGACGGTTGAGGAACAGGAACAAGAGAGCGCGCTCGAACGTGGTTTCGGTCTGATTGAACTGGGTGCGCAGCCGGTAATAGGCCGCCTTGTGGTTGTGCTCTGCCACAAACAGCTTGCGCGCCTCGGCAATGAAACTGTCCGGCGTCAGCTTGAGGTGGTTGTAGAGGCAGATCAGATCCGGATTGATGTCGTTGAGCACATACGCGTCGTAGTCGGTGTTGAGAAACACAGATCCGGCCCCGACGAAGGGCTCCAGCAACACACGCCCGGCCGGCAGGCGCTCGGCAATCTCTTCAACCAGGGAGTATTTTCCCCCGGCCCATTTTAAAAAAGCGCGTGTTTTTTTCATGGAAATCCGGTGTGTAAGAAGGCAAGACCCAAAAAGGGGGACGATTCTACCCCCTTATCCGGTATCAAGGCTATTGCTTCAGCTCTTTTTGTACCTGTGCAAACGACTTGGGCCAAGGCTGGCCTTTCAGCAAGGCTGGCGGAAGCTTGCGAATGGCACTCTTGGCCTGGGTCAGACCGGCATAATCCCCTTGCAGCACCACATACCAGGGGCTGCCACGGAATTTGGTCTGATAGACCCATACCTTGCCCGCCAAGCCATGCTCGGCGACAAACTGATCCACTGCCTTGGTGTTGCTCGCCCCCATCAGCTGAACGCTGTAGTGGTTGCGCGGCTTCTTGTTCAAGGTGGCGACCGGTGTCAGGGCAACCTGGGGTACAGGCGCGGCAACCGGCTCGCTGCTGGCGGTTTTGGTGGTGGCCGCAGGCGTCGCTGTTGTCACCGGGCTCTGTGCCTTGGTGGTACTGGCAGGGACAGTGGTTGCGACGGCGCCACTGGTGGTTACGCCATTCGGGCTCTTGCCGGTCAGCTCGTCTTCCACGTCAGTAGGCAGTGCGCCGCTCACCTTGGGTTCGGACATCAGCTTTTGCACGACCTCGTCAGAGATCACCACCCGACGCCCTTCGTAATTGGTTGATTCGGTGGTCACTGTTTCGCTCTCCACCGATTTGGGCAGCACTTTCGCCTCCGGCTGCCAATCCTTCACCACCCCGTTGGGATTGCTGGTCGCATCGCTGTTTTGCGCGCCTTGCGCAGCGGTATCGTTATTCGAACCGCCTGCGGTAAGGGGATCTCCTCCCGCTACCGGGATCGGCAATGCTGTGCTCTGCGCCGGATCCTGCAGCGCAGGTTTGCTTTCATTGTCAAACAGCGCAGGCAGCAGGTAGCTCAGTGCCAGCAGGCCGCCAGCGACCAGCGCAATGGCGGTGGCAATCTTCTTGACAGGCAACTCCGCCTGACGCTTCTTGGGCCTTCTGTCGGTCATGATATCCTCCAGTAACTGCATGATGGTGGACGGATGTCCGTTCGCCGTTTTCAGGATCTCTTCCACTTGCGGCTTGGGCAAGAGGGTCGCCGGGATCTTGAGCTCTTTGGCTTTCTCATACAAGAAGATGCGTTGTTCGGGCGGACTCAGTGGCGGCACTTCCAGCTCAAGGGCTGGCATGGCACGCCCTTTCAGTTGTGGTCGTTGCGTACGACACCAGACGTCACTACCCGAGACGATAATGGCCAGCTGATGGGGGGCCGCCAGGGTATCGTTATGACGGATGATCGCCCACAACTCTCCCAGCAGTTCGGCCGGTAACTGATCGGCTCGCTCTATCATCAGCAACAGGGTGGCGGGCTTGCTCCCCTCCAGCATGCGAAAGAAGCTCTCCGCCAGCGCATCCTGTGGATTGAACAGCGGCCGCGCCACCACCTGTGGCAGCAACAGCTGACGCACATCCACCATCTTCATGGCAGGCGTGCCGATCAGGCTCACTACCCGCACTTTTTCCGGCAACACGCCGAGCAGGGATTCACACAGGGTGCCGCGACCACAACCGGGTTTACCGGAGAGAAAAACGAAGGGGTGATTGAATTCAATCAGATGCAGCAGCCGGTCAACCAGCTGCCGCTGGGAAGGAAGTTTTAGCAGTTTATTCGTCACGACCAGACTCGATCACCGCCAGCAACTCAGCATCGGACACATCACCCACCACCTGCGCATGGCCGATACCAACCGGCAACACCAGACGCAGCTTGCCTTCGAGCACCTTCTTGTCACGGCGCATATGGCGAATAAAGGCGGCGAAATCCATCTCGGCAGGAGCATGAATGGGCAGATTGGCGGCCAGCAGCAGGGCGCGCACGCGCGCGACGTCCGCATCGCTCATATCGCCACGGGCCTGCGCAGTCCAGGCAGCCAGCATGGTGCCAGCTGATACCGCTTCACCGTGCAGCCAGTTACCATACCCCTGCTCGGCCTCGATGGCATGGCCAAAGGTGTGGCCCAGATTGAGCAGCGCACGGACGCCGTGCTCGGTCTCATCCTGACCGACCACATCGGCTTTTATCTCGCAGCAGCGTTTGATGGCGTAGGCCAGCGCGGCAGGTTCCAGCTGTTGCAGACGCACCATGTTCTGCTCCAGCCAGCTGAAGAAATCAGCATCCCAAATGATGCCGTACTTGATCACCTCGGCCATCCCTGCGGCAAATTCGCGGGCAGGCAAGGTACTCAGACATTCGGTATCGATAACAACTTGTTTGGGCTGATAAAAAGCCCCAATCATGTTCTTGCCGAGAGGGTGGTTGACAGCGGTTTTGCCGCCGACAGAGGAGTCAACCTGGGAGAGCAGGGTGGTCGGGATCTGGATAAAAGGAATGCCACGTTGATAGCTTGCTGCCGCAAAGCCCACCACATCCCCGATCACGCCGCCCCCCAGAGCGATCAGTGTCGTATCGCGCCCATGGTTGGTTTCAAGCAGAGCAGACATAATCTGCTCAAAGGTCGCCAGGTTCTTGTATGCCTCGCCGTCAGGCAGGATCAGATGTTCAACCTGAAACCCCGACAGCAGAGCCATTACCCGTTCAAGATAGAGCGGAGCAACGACCGTGTTGGTCACTATCATCACCCGCTTGCCCTTGATGGTCGATGCCAGCGCTTCAGAGCGCTGCAACAACCCGGCAGCTATCTCGATGGGATAGCTGCGTTCACCCAGTTCGACCTTCAACCGTTCCATGGACGCCCTCTAGATTACATACCGATCAGCTTTACAATTTGATTGGCAACGATTTTTGCACTCTGATCATCCGTCTGGATAACAAAGTCAGCCACTTCTTCATACAGGGCGTTACGCTCTTGTGCCAAACGCTCGAGCACCTCACGCGGCGGCTCTTCGGTCTGTAGCAGAGGGCGGCGTTTGTCTCGCTGTGTGCGCGCCAGCTGCTTTTCAATAGTGGTTTCGAGGTAGACCACGATGCCACGAGCAGACAACTTGTTGCGGGTTTCGCGACTCTTGATGGCACCGCCACCGGTCGCCAGCACGATACCCTGCTGCTCTGACAATTCGCCGATCACCTTCTCTTCGCGAATCCGGAAACCTTCTTCGCCTTCAACATCGAACACCCAGCCGATATCAGCACCACTGCGGCGCTCAATCTCATGATCTGAGTCGAAAAACTCCATGTGCAGTTGTTCTGCCAGATGTCTACCTATGGTGCTCTTGCCCGCACCCATGGGACCTATCAGGAAAATATTGCGTTTCTCAGCCATGTCTTTTCGTTAGTAATTACAAACTGTACGACCCCGATAAATACTGAATCGGGGTACCTATGAACCTTATCTTGCGATGGATCAGGAGGGGGATTATCTCAATAGATATCGGGACTGGCAACCGCAGCCCTCACGCCCCAGCCTCATTGGGGCGTAAGGTTATATGTGTTTTACCCTCACATGTAAAGCATTCAGAAGGCGTCGGTGACTATCTTGGGTGTCACAAAAATCAGCAATTCCCGCTTTTTGTTCTCGCTAGTGGTCTTGCGGAACAAGGCCCCCAATCCGGGGATATCGCCAAGCAGCGGCACCTTGGTTACATCACTCTTGATGGTCTGCTGATAGATGCCACCCAGCACCAACGTCTCACCATTATTCACCAGCACCTGAGTGGTAATGGACTGGGCGTTGATGGAGACAGCATCACCTGTACCGGTCGGTACTGTCTCACCCTTGGTATCCTGAGTCACGGTCAGATCGAGAATAACCCGGTTGTCAGGGGTGATCTGCGGCGTAACTTTCAAGCTCAATACCGCCTTCTTGAAAGTAACCGAAGTGGCACCACTGGAAGAGGACTCCACATAGGGGATTTCGGTACCCTGCTCGATCAACGCCGGTTTCTGGTTGGCCGTGGTCACGCGCGGACTGGCGATAATCTCGGCCTTGCTCTCTTTTTCCAGCGCCGACAACTCGAGATCCAGCAAGGTGCCATCAGCCAGACGGGCAACCTGGAAGGCCAGGGTACCGGCCGCATTGGTCACCGGCAGGTTGACGTTCAGCCGATCGTCTGCTGTCGGCCTGGTGATTGTCGAGCCTCCATTATTGTTACCAGAACCGTCATTCCCCTCAATGGAGCCTGACGTACTGTTGCCATGACCATCGTTCTTGGTCACCCCCCAGCGCACCCCGAGTGCTTCATCAAAGCCGTCATCGATAGTCACCATCCGTGCTTCTATCACTACCTGTTTGACCGGGATGTCGAGAATATCGAGCATCCGTTTGATACTGCTGATCACATCAGCCGTGTCCTTGACCACCAGCACGTTGGTTCGCTCATCCACACTCACCGCTCCGCGAGGCGACAACAGCTTGGTACTTTGAGAGGAGAGCAGGGCCGCCACTTCCGAGGCTTTGGCATAGTTAATCTGCAGATATTCGGTATAGAGCTGTGCCAAATCAGCAACCTGATTGCGGCTCTCCAGCTGTTGCTTCTCGCGCGTTGCAATCTCTTCTGCAGGAGCTACCAGCAAGATATTGTTATCCAACCGCTTATCCAGACCCCGCACCTTCAAAATAATGTCTAGCGCCTGCTCCCAAGGCACCCCGTCCAAACGCAGTGTGATGTTCCCTGCTACAGAGTCTGTGGTCACCAGGTTGAGATTGTTGAAGTCTGCGATCAGCTGCAACACGGTACGAACAGGAATATCTTGAAAGTTCAATGAGATGGGCTTGCCCTGATACTGCTTGGATGCAGTGGCAGTTGTCCGTTTTTTCACCTCGATAATGAAGAGCTTATCCGCCTGATCGTAACGGTAATCAAACTGACCGTTGATAGACAGTTCAAACAGGGTATCACTCCCCTGCCGGGACACCTCGACCTGAGACACCGGGGTAGCAAAATCCTGCACATTGATCAGATTCAGCAAGCCATCCGGTACACGAGTGCCATGGAATTTGGCCAGCACAGTTTGCCCACGACTGCTCACATCCACAGCCGCCGAGCTATTATCCAGCGTCACCAGAAATTCACCCTGACCATCCTTGCCGCGACGAAAATCCACACCGGTAACGGAGTTAAAATAGGCACCATTATTTCCACCACGACTTTGGTAATCATTGAGCACCGGCTTGGTGGCTGCGGGAACGGCAGCAACAGGTGATGATGCTGGGACTACCGGCATAGAATTGGCAACCACCTGAGAATTGATCAGCGCCGAGGGGGCAACGACAGGTGTCGGGGAAGATTTGGCAGTGGTAGCTGCCGGAACGAGCAAGGCGCTCTCGCCATTGATCAGCGAAGATGATGCGCCTTCACCTAGCGAAACCAACAATTTGCTGCCTTGCTGCTGAACCTGATAAGGCGCCAGCTGATCGAGGGCTATCTTGATATCCAGACCAGCCCCCTTCCCTTCGACCTTGATGTTGTCTACCCCTTGCCGCTGAATCGACAACGGATTCACCTTCAACGCCCCCACAGCACCGGGAACATGTAGCAACAGCTGATTTGGTTGGTAAGAGAGACGATCGGTAAACCCGGTGACCGGTTCACTGAAGCTGAGCTCCAGTTGCAACTGATCCGCCAGCAGCGGATTGACCTTTATCTCTTGCAAGGTTGCCACTGCCCACGCCTGGCTAAAGGCACTGGCACAAAACAGCAAAGCCACTTTGGTTATACGATCGACAGTTGTTCTCATTGCTGTTCGTCCCTGATTATTGTTTTTCTTGCACATTGGCCATCGCCAACTGGGTTTCTCTTGTTACCCAGCACCCCTTCCCGTCCGGAATGGTTTCCAGCAAATCCACTGCAGTATCGGTAATCTTGATGACCCGCCCCTGATCAAGCCCCATATACTGGTTGAGCCCTACCCGCATCGATTTGCCATCCGGGGTACTGATCAGTGCCCACAACTGGCCCGCCTTGCCCAAAGAACCATGCATCGACAGGCTGGCCAGCGAATAATTTTCCAGCACCTCTTTCTCCCGATCCATCAGGGTCTGAGCACAATCTGGCTGCACCTTGGCACTGCTTGTACCCCCGACACTCGCCTCGGGCTGGGGAATCATGAAGGGGCTACGCAGCTCTCGCTGTTGATAGTGCATGGGGGCAAATGGCTTCAACTCGGGTAAAGGTTCGATAGGAATAGGTGGCCTTGCCTTGGTCTGGGCAATATAAGTATCCATGTCCTCCTGGCCACCACATGCCGCCAGCAGGAGGGCAGGTAACAACCAGCAGATACGTCTCATTGTTTCTGCTCCACTGTTTTACCGTTGTACTTATAAGTCTTGGCCAGCATCGACATCGAAATCAGGTCTCCCGCATCCTTGTTTTGACCGAGGGTAAAGGAGTCGAGGATCACGATACGGGGCAAGGCCGCCATGTCAGCGGTAAACTTACCAATTTCATGGTAATTGCCCACAACTTCGATCCTCATGGGCAACTCGGTCGAAAACTCGTGCTTGACCTCGGGTTCCCAGTTGATGCGGTTCAGTTTCAAGCCGTTATCTGTTGCTATAAAGCTGATATCATCCAGCAAACCAGCCACCTCATGGGTATTGGGTAACTGCTTGAGCTGGGTATCAACCATCTGCTCAAGCTTCACCATTTGCATCTTGTAAGCCCCCAGATTGGCCGCCAGCATCGCCTTGCTCTCAAACTGGGCTTTCAACTCAGCTTCCTTGGCAGTCTCCTGAGTCAAATTGGTCAGTGAACTGGCAATCACATAGTAATAAATTGCTCCACCAGTAAGCACACAACAAAACAGGATAAAGATCCCTTTCGCCCATTTTGGCCAGCTAGCGATGTCATTCAGATCAAGCTCATTGAGTTGCTGAAGGTTCATTTGTTCTCCTTGGCCACATCCCCTGCAGCCGCAGCGTTATTGGCAATCAGGAACATCATGGAAAACTGGCTCAGTGACACTGGCGCGATATCTGCGGCAAAAATGGTGCTGATTTTCGACTGTCCCAGCCAACCGGAACCATCGATACGGCGCATCATGCTGGCAACCCGACCGTAAGCCTCGGTCTTACCGTTAACATCGATAATATTGTTCTGCATGGCGAGGGTATTGAGATAAACCCCATTGGGTACCAGCGAAGGCAGTTGGTTGAAGAGACGAACAGGTACATTTCGGCGCGTCTGCAGATGTTCAATAAGCTGCATCCGATCAATCAGCTCTTTGCGGCGCTCCTTGAGCAAACGAATCTCGCCTAGTTGCGCATCGAGAATTGTCATCTCTTGTACCAGTCGCTGATTGCGTTGTTGCTGGGCACCAATCTGACGTTCGACCAGCCAGTCAGCCACAAAACTCAATGCTACCGTTACCAGCACAAAAAGCCCCAGTAAGGCCCCGAACTGCTTCTTTTGCCGCTGCGCCCTGGCCTCACGCCAAGGCAGGAGGTTTATATTTGACATGGCGTGAAACTCCTCAGAGCCAACCCAAATGCCGTCATATATTTCGCACCATGTACCAGCTCGGCCTCACCTTTGGGTTTGCCAAACAGTGCAAACAGATCAGGGTGCAAAACCTCGCAATTGACCTCCTCCTTGACCTGCACCAACAGACCTGGCAACAGGCTTCCGCCCCCCGTCAACACAAGTTTTGATATTTCACGATAACCGGACGAGCTGCAAAATAGCTGGATGTTACGACGCACCTGCTGCAACAACGAGTTGATGTGAGGCATCAGCACATCCAGTTCATGATCAACAGGCAAGGTGCCTTTGGTTTTGGCTTGTTCCGCTTCATCCAGCGTCATGCCATAAAAAGAGGAGAGCGCCTGGCTATATTGATCTCCACCGAAGTTCTGCAAACGGGAGTAGATCACCTCCCCTTTGACCAGTGCAGCAAACGTCATGGCACTGGCGCCAATGTCGATCACCCCGACAGGCCGCTCACTCTCCTGTAACTCTGGCAGGCAAGCCACCACAGCGCGACCCAGCGCATGAGCACCGACATCCACCACTTTGACCGCGATCCCAGCCTCGGCAAGAGCACTAACCCTGCCATTGACACTCTCAGTCCTAGCAGCACTCAGCAACACATCCTGACGCTCCTCATTACTGTTGCTGTTGCCCAATACCTCGAAATCGAGGCTCACTTCATCAAGGGGAAAAGGAATTATCTGCTCGGCTTCAAGCTGCACCTGATTCTCCAGCTCTTTGTCGCTGAGGCGTGAATCGATTTGGATGACCTTGGTGATGACATTGGAACCGGCCACTGCAGTAGCTGCATAGTCACTGCTACCCGGGATAAGACGCTTGAGGGTCTTGATAGATTGGCTGACGCGCTCGATATCCTGCAATTGATAGTCAACCAGCGTCCCTTTCGGGGTGGCGATATCGGCGACCGATTCGAGATGAAGCTTGCCGGGTCGGCCACTGAGGGTAACGGCCTTGATGGTCTGGCTGCCAAAATCAATGCCCACCAGCGGGAGGAGGGACCCCTTGTTAAATAGCCCAAACATATACACATCCATGCGTTATTGGGTTTTATTCCTTGACTGAGTGTAGAACACCCGATCTGAGGACGGCTTCACTCATCCTAAATGCTCTAACTATCAATGTCATAAAGTTTATACCGAAAAGTGACCTACCTCGCTTTCTTAATCAAGGGGGCGATCCTTGGTTATTACGCCCCGTAGTGCTAACCTCTCGCATCCTTTTGAGGTCGGTGGCTCGTCACAGGAAAACCTCGAATTCCAGATAGCAAAAGGGCTATACTCTGCGCCCGTTGGCTAATTTTAAGACGATTGGTAGTTCTTCCATGCTGAAATGGCTTGTTCGCCTGTTTATTGTCATGATGCTGGGTGCAGTGCTGGGTGTCGCCAGCCTCATCGGTATCTACTTCTATATCAAACCCCAACTGCCCGATGTCACCGCACTACGTGACGTCAAGCTGGCAACCCCGATGCGGGTTTACAGCCGGGATGGGGAATTGATCGCCCAATATGGCGAAATTCGTCGCATTCCGCTGCGTCTGGACGAAATTCCGCAACCCATGATCGATGCCGTACTGGCGACCGAAGACGCCCGCTTCTATGAGCACCCGGGCATTGACCCGATTGGTATTATCCGGGCAGCCTCAGTCTGGGCAGTCTCTGGCCATGCTCGCCAAGGCGCCAGTACCATTACCCAGCAGGTTGCACGTAACTTCTTCCTGAGCAACGAAAAAACCATCGTCCGCAAGATCAAGGAAGTATTCCTCGCCTGGCGGATTGAACAGAATCTCTCAAAAGACGAGATCCTCGAGCTCTATCTCAACAAGATCCCGCTCGGTTACCGCTCCTTCGGGGTCGGTGCCGCGGCTCAGGTTTACTTTGGTAAAGAGGTCAAGGATCTGGGGCTGGACGAGATCGCCATTATTGCCGGTCTGCCCAAAGCCCCATCCATGCTCAACCCCATCCGCTCCCCAGAGCGCGCGTTTGCTCGTCGCAACGTGGTGCTGGGCCGGATGCTGGAAACCGGCAAGATCACTCAGGCCCAGTTTGACGAAGCATCCAAAATGCCGATCAAGGCCCGTTATCACGGCGCCGAAGTGACCCTGCATGCCCCCTATCTAGGTGAAATGGTTCGCCAAAAGATGGTGGAACAGTTCGGGGAAGATGCCTACACCATGGGTCTGCATGTCTATACCACCGTCTCTGCCGAACGTCAGCGGGCTGCCAGACAAGCGCTGCTGGATGGCGTCTTTGCCTACGATATGCGCCACGGCTATCGCGGCCCAACGGCACAGTTGTGGAAAGCGGGTGAAACCAGTTGGGATTACGAACAGATCGTTGCCCACCTTGGCAAGCAGCCCTCTTATGATCCGCTGATGGCTGCGGTAGTCACCAAGCTCGGTGACCGCAGCGCAACGTTGGTGCTGAAAAATGGCAAGGAAGCGGAGCTTGGCTGGGACGGGATTAAATGGGCTCGCTCCTTTATCACCGATGACCGTCAAAGTTATGCCCCGAAATCAGCGCGCGATGTCCTGAAAGTCGGCGCCCAAATCTGGGTCCGCGAAGAAGGCGAAGCACTGCTGCTGGCCCAGATCCCGGATGTTAACGCCGCGCTGGTTGCCATGAACCCGAAAAACGGGGCACTGGAAGCGCTGGTCGGTGGCTTCAGCTTCGAGCTATCCAAATTCAACCGGGTCGATCAGGCACGCCGCCAGATCGGTTCCAACATCAAGCCTTTCCTCTACGCAACCGCACTGGAGCACGGCTATACCCTGGCGTCGCTGATCAACGATGCGCCGATCAACCAGTGGGATCCCTCAAAGGGACCGATGTGGCAGCCAAAGAACTCCCCGGCTGTTTATGATGGTCCAACCCCGCTGCGTCTGGGTCTGGCCAAGTCCAAAAACGTAATGTCGGTCCGGCTGATGCGCGCCATCGGGCTGGATACCTATATCGATGGCCTGACTCGATTTGGCTTCCCGCGCGACTTCATCTCTCCCCATGAGTCGCTGGCGCTGGGTGCAGCCGAGTTTACCCCGCTCGAAGTAGTGCGTGGCTACTCGGTGCTGGCCAACGGTGGCTTCCTGGTGACCCCTTACTTTATCGACAAAGTGACCGATAGTCTGGACAACACCCTCTATCAGGCTAATCCTGCCATTGCCTGCTCCACTTGCGAACAGCAGGCGGCACCCGAGCAGAGCACACTGCCGCAGCCGACTGCGGATGGCGCGACACAAGATGGTACGCAGACCCCCCTCGCGCCGACCATAGCGCCACATACCATCAGTGCCCAGAGCTCATTCCTGATCACCGATACCCTGAGCACCGCGATCTGGGGTGGCAACGGCTGGCGTGGTACTGGCTGGCGTGCCGCCCGAGACCTCAAACGTCACGACATTTCCGGCAAAACCGGTACCACCAACGAATCCCGCGATGCCTGGTTCTCCGGCTATACCCCGGATATTGTCGCCACCTCCTGGATCGGTTTTGACAACCATCAGCGTGGTTTGGGCCGAGCCGAATTTGGTGGTGGCGCTGCGCAACCCATCTGGATCGACTTCATGAAGGTTGCCTTGAAGAAGCTACCGGAGCACAAGATGCCGGTTCCCGAGGGGATCATGACGGTCAAAATAGACAGCGAAACCGGCCTGTTGTCTGCCGGTGGCGGTACTGACGAATACTTCAAGGAAGGGACTGAACCGACCCGCTATGCCACCCCCAGCTCGGATGGCAATCAGGTATACGGCGGTGACAACCCCGATGTGGAAGGTCCCGTATCCACTGACGATATTTTCTGATCCCGCACTTGCGGCAGAAACAAAACCGGCAGCCTTGGCTGCCGGTTTTTTATTTGGTCAATTGCCCTGACATCAGCCTGACGATCAATGCAGCCAACTCATTGAAACAGGGTCTGCGGACCGAGTAATGGCGATAGAGCAGCGAGATGGTACGCCCGGGCACCGGCTCGATGACCGGCCGATAACTTACCCCCCCCTCATCATGATCGGCAGGTACTGCCAACTGCGGGATCAAGGTCATGCCACTGCCTGCCGCCACCATGTTGCGCAGGGTCTCCAGACTGGTGCCCTTGAAGCGCTGATCTTCACCGATACCACCGGCAAAACAGAATCCCATTGCCTGATCCCGCAGACAGTGCCCATCCGCCAGCATCAGCAATTTCTTGCCCTTGAGATTGCCGAGCGGCACCTGTCTGGCCTTTGCTTCCGGATGATGACAAGGTACCGCCAGCCACATCGGTTCATGGTATAGCTGAATTGAGCCAAAACCCTCCATGCCATCCATCTCGGCCAGAATGACGCAATCCAGCACCCCCTCTTCCAGCCGCTTCAGCAGGGTCTGGGTCTGCTCTTCATAGAGATAAAACTCGAGCTGGGGAAAGCTTTCACGCAGGGTCTGAATAATCCGGGGCAACAGATAGGGGCCAACGGTCGGGATAAATCCGATGTGGATCTCCCCGGACATCGGCTCGGAGAAGTGCTGGCCAATGCTTTTGAGCTCGCGCACCTCCTTGAGCACCCGCCGCGCTTGGTGCGCCATGGCATCGCCAGCCGGGGTAAACAGTACCTTGCGCGAGGTACGTTCGATCAGGATGACTCCGAGCTCATCCTCCAGCTTGCGCAATTGGCCACTCAGCGTCGGCTGGCTAACAAAACAGCGCTCGGCCGCTTTGCGAAAATGTTTTTCCTCATCCAGCGCCACCAGATATTCGAGATCGCGAAGATTCATACAGCAAGAGTCCTGCCTGGAAAATGGGCCACCAGCATGCACAATATCAACCATCGGGACAAGCTATCTCCCGGTCCTGATAACCCGCCTGCCGAGCCCCAAATAGAAAAAGCCCGATTACCTTGCGGCAAGCGGGCTTGTCAACTTAACGCGAGATCACACCCGGAAGCGACGCACCATATCCTGTAACTGGGTCGCCAGATGGTTCAGCTCGTTACATGCCTGAGCCATCTGGGTAGCACCCGACGCCACCTCTTCGGAGGCATGGCTGATATTGACCACATTGCGGTTGAGCTCCTCGCTGACGGCACCCTGCTCTTCGGTCGCGGTCGCAATCTGGATATTCATGTGGGAGATACTGCTGACCGAGCCACTGATTTGGGAGATCGATGCCCCGGCTTCACGTGCAGTGGATACCGTCGTGTTCATCAGCTCCTGGCTCTGCTGCATGGTACTACCCGCCTGTTCGGCACGCTGCTGCAACTCTGCGATGATGGTGTTGATTTGAGAGGTGGAGTCCTGAGTCCGTTTGGCAAGAGTACGCACTTCATCTGCTACCACCGCGAAACCACGTCCCTGCTCACCGGCCCGGGCTGCCTCGATAGCGGCGTTGAGCGCCAACAGGTTGGTCTGTTCGGCAATCCCGCGGATCACCTCCAGCACCATGCCGATGTTACGACTGTCATCCCCCAACTGACGGATAACCACGGCTGTACTTTCGATGGCCCCGGCTACCCGCTCGATACGCAGGATTGAATCGTTCACTGTCTTGGCACCAATCTCTGCGGTTTCGCTGGCCGACGTGGCCGCACTGGCAGCATCACTGGTATTGCGAGAAACCTCCTGTACCGTGGCCTGCATCTCGTTCATCGCCGTCGCCAGCTGGTTCAACTCATGCTGCTGGGCATTCATGTTATTGGCTGATTGGCGAGCCACCGAGCTTATCTCCTCAACGGCAGAACTCAGTTGCACCACGGAACCCGATACTTCGCTCACCAGCGTCCGCAGATTTGTCTGCATCTCGCCAAACCCTTTGGCAAGGGTACCCAGTTCGTCATTGTTGAACTGCTGCATATCGATGCGCGAAGAGAGATCACCGGAGGAGACCCGGCGGGTCTGTTCCAGCAACGCCATCACCGGGTTGCGGATCTGACCGGTCAGCAACCAGGCTATCACCACCACAAAGCCCAGGGTCACCAGGCCGACGATAATGCTCATGGTTCTGGCATTGTCATAGAGATCGGCCACGCCTTTCGTCATCTGCTCGGCGAGCTCATTGTTGATTTCTCGCAGTCGAAATGATTTGTCGCCAGCCTCTTGCAACGCAGCACGCGTCTCGTTTTTACGCAAACTTTTGACACGCTCCAAATCGCCTGCTGCAAATGCGCTCATCAACTGTTCATGTACCGAAAAGTATCTGGCCCCTGCACTCACCAGTTGCTCATAAGTCTGCTTCTCTTCATCGGTGCTAAAGGGGGTCGAGCCATATTTCTGGGCCGCCAGGTCGAATTCCTGCTTGGCTTTGTTGAAAGTCAGCGTCCGCTCGCTCAACTCCTGATTATCCTTGTTGAGCCCAGCGATGACCTGAGACAGCTCGGAACGCCGAGCATCCAGAATGGCGACATGCATTTGACTGGCATAACGTGTGGAAGGCAGCAAATTGCCGGTTATGGTTTCGGTGTCACCATAGAGCTTTGCCAACTGGCTGATTGAAAACCAGGCCAACCCCAGAACAAGCACGGCCATAATGGCAAATCCGGCGCTCAACTTCTGGCCGATAGACATGTTTTTGAACATATGAGGGCTTCCTTGAAATGGGTCTTCACTCCCGCAACATCCTTCGGGAATGGTCATATAGAGCATAGTCTGCGCACAGAAAGCGGAAGGATTTCATATCGTTTCTGTGCATGCTTGGCTATCGGCCCAAGCGCGGGCTCCTGAAGTCACTCCAACCCATTCCCCGGAAATTGTCACTGGTTCAAGGCGATAAGATGCTGGCGAAATCCATCCGGGTCTCCCAGAAAATCGGCGACACGGATAGGGGTCGCCTGATCATTGCGAACCAACCCCAGAGTCGGATAACCCTGACCGCCCAGCCGCCTCATCCAACCCTGACTGTCCGCCAAATGTTGTAACAAGGGAGCCTGCAGATAGGCTTGCTGGAACGCCTCAACAGCAATCCCCTGCTCTGCCGCCAGCGTGGCGAGAAACGCCGGTTCACCAATCCAGATCCCGTCCCGATAGTGGGATTGCTGGATCCGGTGCAACATCGCCAGCCCATCGCCCCACAGTGCCGTGACGGCCAAGACTGCACGGATCGGCGGCTCGGAGTCCAGCAGGCACCCTTCCCGCAGCAGCAGTTCGTTGAAGTAGCGCTCGCCAAAATGCTGGCCGGTCAGCGCTTCAATCCGTTGATCATGGGGGCGCACATAATCACGCAATGCCTCGCCCATCGGCTGACGGCGGCTGCCCAGCCAGAGGCCGCCCGCATGCAGCTCGATCTTGAGTCCGACAATGGTGGCTGCCGCCTGCAGCAGGGGGGCGGCACCATAGCACCAGCCACAGAGCGGGTCATAGACATAATGGAGGGTGGTTTGTTGTTCGCTCATCTTCATTCTCACGTCAATCTTGGATAAAAAACCGGGCCCAGAGGCCCGGTAAAAAACACAGGGAGAGCAGGCTCAGTGGCTTACCACTTCATCTCGCCGGTATTGACCTTGGCACCAATGGCCAGGCCATCGTCAACCGGCAGTGCCGGATAGGCCTTCTTCAGGGCCTCGATCAACTCACCGGAGTTTTTCGCCTTGGCCAGCTCCTGCTCGAAACGCTGTACATAGTCACGGGTAAAGGTCACAGCGGCACTGCCTTTGGGCGCAGTGCCCAGGAAGTGGCCCGGTACCACATGCTCGGGTTTCAGGGCCAGCAAGTTGTCCAGCGCCTTGACCCAGTTGCTGCGGGCCGCTTTGGTCTGGCTGTCCGCCATCCAGACATGCACCCCGTGGTAAACCGGCACACCACCAAAAGCGGTCTTGATGGAAGGTGCCCAGAGGTAGGCATTCGGAGTGTTCATCTCTTTGATTTCAATCTTCTCGCCATCCAGTGTCAGGTGGCTGGCGGTCATCACTTGCGGCACGGTCAGGCTCTTCGGTGCGCCCTTGCCCAAGATCGGGCTCCAGTAGCTCAGCTTGGCATCCTTGGTCTGGTTGATATGGTCAACCACATGCTGGTCGGCCAACACTTTGACATCCGGGAACGCAGCCATGACCGGCTCCAGACCGAAGTAGAAGTCGGGGTCACCGGCACTGATATAAACAGTGGTCAGCTTCTTGCCGCTCTTCTTGATCATGTCGACCAGCGCCTGGCCATTTTGCACGTCGAACTGGGCATCGATCAGGATTGCCTCTTTGTCACCGGTCACCAGTGAGGAGGAGACCGGGAAGATCGCCTTCTCGCCAGGGTTGTAGACGGTCACGCTCAGGGGGGCGGCCAGTGCGGCGCCGCTGAGCAGGGTGGTAGCCAGAGTCAGGTTGCGGATCAGGGTGTTGTTCATCATCTATTCCTCATTAAGTATTCGGGGGGTCATTTGATGGACACAGTGTATTGGATCATTTAGGGTGCAAATACAGCACTAACAGCGCATCACTGTTGCACATACCGAACATATAGAGAGCCATACATGGATCGACTGACCGCATTGCGGGTCTTCGTCAGCGTAGTCGAACAGGGAAGCCTGAGCGGCGCCGGAGAGAAACTGGATATGTCGCGCGCCATGGTGTCGCGCTATCTGGCCGAGCTGGAGAGCTGGATGGGCGCCCGCCTGCTGCACCGTACCACCCGGCGTCTTAGCCTGACTGGCCCAGGCGAGGAGGCACTGAACCGGGCCCGCGCCATGCTGGCGCTGGGAGAGGAGATGGAGCAGATCGCCGTAAAGAGCGACGATGCCCCCAAGGGGCAGCTCAGGATCACCAGCAGCTACTCCCTGTCGGAAGCCTTGCTGGTCGGGGCCGCCAACGACTATCTGGCGCAATACCCGGGGACGGCCATCGATATCCTGCTGCTCGACAGAACCGTCAATCTGGTGGAGGAGCGGATCGATCTGGCGGTGCGCATCACCAACGACCTCGACCCCAATCTGGTGGCGCGCCGTCTCGGCACCTGCCACTCGGTGGTCTGCGCCAGCCCGGCCTATCTGGCCCGTCATCCGATGCCGCACAAGGTGCAGGATCTGGCGCTGCACAACTGCCTCACCTACACCTACTTCGGCAAGAGCCTGTGGGAGTTCAATGGTCCGGGTGGCCCCGAGTCAGTACCGGTCAGCGGCAACCTGAGCGCCAATATCTCCAACCTGCTGCTGGAGGCGACGCTGGGCGGCGCCGGGATCAGCCTGCAGCCTCGCTACTCGGCCCAGCCCTATCTGGAGCGGGGAGAGCTGGTGCCCCTGCTGACCGAGTGGCAACCCAAGCGACTCGGGGTTTACGGGGTGTATGCCACTCGCAAACAGATGTCACCGCTGCTGCGCAGCTTCCTCGACTTTCTGCTGGCCCGCATGGCAGCCGATCCCATCTGGCAGGAGTGAGCAATTCACACACCCGACCATAAAGAAGGGGCCGCTGCGGGCCCCTTCTTTATCTTCATCCGTTGATCAGGCTTCAAAGCCAAACGGGCCAACCTGCGGCGGCGCTTCCTGCTGCGCACTCTCGTCCAGGAAAATATCCCGATAAGCCACATAGATGGAGTAGTTAAGCGCCGGGATCACCACCAGCAGACCTACCAGCAACAGCGCCGCGCCAAACAGCAGCAGAATGGCAGAGAGGAGACCCCACCAGAAGAAGGGCCACATATTGCGCCAGCAACCGGCAAAGCTGAGTCGGGCTGCCTGCAAAATACCGACATCATGGAAATAGATAAGGGCTGGCGAAAAGGTCACCGCCATCAGCACCGGAATAGCCAGTACCATACCCACCAGCAACACCAGCAGCAGTTGCTGTAGTTGCAGGGCCGAGACCACCATGCTATCCGGATCTTGAGTCAACACAGAGAGCAGTCCCCACATGGAGAGCAGGCCACCGCAAACCAGCCCAATCAGGATAAAGAGTGCCAGCACCAGCAGGCCACCCAGCATCAAGGGGGTCAGCTTGTGGCGAAAGCCGGCAAAGAGATCGTTGAAGTTGAGCGCCTCGCCCCGATACCCTCTGGCCGCTACGACAACCCACCCCGCCCCCCACACCATGTAGAGCAGTTGAGAGATAAATCCACCCGCGGGCAGCAGATCAAGCACCATGCCGACGCCAAACCAGAACACCACCATGGCGACACTGGCCCCCATCCCCTTGTTGAAGATATCGAACCCGCTGCGAACCCAGACCCAGCCACGGCCTGTTTTGTGGCGGGCAGGGGTAGCTCGCAAAAGGGGTTGTCCGTTCATATCGTCTCCTCGGAGTGTCGGTGGCATCAGTGCCGGAAGCCGATTCTAGAGCTAGGGCGGGAGCGACTCAATGGCGAAGCGGCCCGACCACCACATAAAACCTGACGCAGCGCTGCACAAAAGAAGCGTCAGCCACGCCCCGCCTCTGGCTGCCCCGGCCATAACGAGGCACAATCTGCCCCCTCCCCCGGTCGCCATTGCCGTAGCCAACGTGTCGTGGTCACCTTTCGTGGTCCACCAATGCCGGACAAGGGGGTTGTCGTCCCGCCATCCCGGGCGTTTTAACATCGCGTGGTATCGTCATGAGAGTTGTTTGTTGTCTGTTGTTGTTACTGGCCAGCCAGTCGGCCCTGGCCGAGGGTTTTATCAGTCGCCTGCTCAACCATCCGGTGCCGGGTGGCGTTGCCGTGATCCCGTTGGGAGCTGAAGCAACAGCACCCACGGCCCGCTATCACGACAAGCCCGTGCTGGTGGTCCGTGAAGACAACCAGTGGATCGCCATCGTCGGCATCTCTCTCAAAAACCCGCTTGGGACCCAGCAGCTGACCACAGGTGATGGCCGCACTCTCAGCTTCACCGTCACCCCCAAGCACTACCGCGAACAGCACATCAAGCTCAAGAACAGCCGTCAGGTCAATCCGCTTGCAGAAGATATGACCCGCATCAACCACGAGCTGGCCGAGCAGACCCGAGCCTACCAGACCTTCAGCCCCAACCAGCCGAGCAACCTGATGTTCGACAAGCCGGTCAACGGCCCACTCTCCAGCCCGTTTGGCCTGCGTCGCTTCTTCAATGGTGAAGAGCGCAATCCCCACTCCGGGCTCGACTTCGCTGTCGGCGCCGGTACCCCGATCAAGTCCCCAGCCGCTGGCAAGGTGATCCTGATCGGCGACTACTTCTTCAACGGCAATACCGTCTTTGTCGACCACGGTCAGGGGCTCATCAGCATGTTCTGCCACATGTCGAAGATCGATGTGAAGCTCGGCCAGAGCCTGCCGCGCGGCGGCATTGTCGGGCGAGTCGGTTCGACCGGCCGCGCCACCGGCCCCCACATGCACTGGAACGTCAGCCTCAACGATACCCGGGTCGATCCCGCCATCTTTATCGGCGCCTTCAAGCCCTGAATCGGCAGAGCCCGTTAACAAAAAATCCTCTAACAAAAAGTCCGCTAACAAAACAGGCAGCCCATGGCTGCCTGTCTGCTATCTGCACGTCGTACCTGATTGTCTATCCGGCCAGCGCATGGGCGCCGGACTCCCGACGCATCGCGCGCCACATCACCAGCACCAGCAACGAGCTGCACGTTGGCAATGCCAGCCAGACCCCGGGCACACCCCACAAGGTCGAGAATCCCCACAAGAAGCCGCCGATCAGCACCAGCTTGCCGCCAGTGAGCAGGGAGGCGATGCGAGCCCGGTTGATAGCCTGAAAATAGGTGGCCCCCACCAGCAGCAAACCCTCCATCGGCAGCCCCCAGAAGTAGAGCCAGATCCCGAGGCTCGCCACCGGCAACAAGGTGGCGTTGTCCCCGGCAAACAGATAGACCGCCGCCTCCGGCCACAAATAGAGCGGGATCATGCCGCACAGAGCAATCCCCAACGTTACCCCGAGCGCCAGATTGCGGATCCGCAACACCCTCCGCCAGTGACCGGCCCCCGCGTTGAAGCTGGCGATGGGCTGGATGCCCATGGCGATCCCCTCGAACACCAGATAGAAGAAGGCCTCGGTGTAGCTGATCACCCCGTAGGCGGCCACATGCAGCGAAGTGCCTACCGCCAGCAGTGCCTTGTTGTGCAGCGCCAGCACTACCGACAGATAGAGGTACATCAGAAAACTGGAGATCCCGAGTCGCACCGTCTCGCCCATCAGCCGCAGATCGGGGCGCAGGGTGTCCCAGCCGATCCGCAACTGGCTGCGCGGCGTGAAGAAGTGCCACAGACAGGCGAGGCCCGTCACCGCCTGGGAGATCATGGTGGCCGTCGCCACCCCGGCAAGCCCGAACGGGAACACCACCATCAGCAGATAGTCGAGCAGCACGTTGAGCAGCCCCCCGACCACCATGATGATGGTGACAAACCCGGGGCGACCATCGTTGCGCAGCAGCGAGCTGAACGCCATCGACAGCACCGAAAAGAAGCCAAGCCAGGCGTAAGCCTGCAGATAGGAGAGACCGGCGGTGAAGATCTCCCCTTCAGCCCCCATCCAGGCCAGCATCGGCTCGCCATAGCGGATCCCGATAAAACTGAGCAGCGCCGAGGCCAGCAACACCATCACCAGCGCATTGCCGACGATATGGCGGGCTTTGGCCGGATTGCCTTGCCCCAGATAGAAGGAGACCAGCGACGAGGCCCCCATGCCGATAAGGGCACCCACCGCATAGAGCACGGCGCAGATGGGGTAAGCCAGCATCAGACCGGCCATGCCATCCTGACCCAGTACATGGCCAACGAAGATGCCATCGATGGTGACATAGATGCCGGTGATCAGCATGGCCGCCACGGTCGGGGTTACGTAACGCCAGAAAAGGCGAGATAGTGGGGCTGTGCCCAGATCAACAGCTGACATATTCGACTCGGTGGAGAGAGTGCGGCCGGGATCATAACGAAACGGCAGCCCGACTTCCTGCTATTTGTGTTATGAATCATTAATATAGACTTCTTTACCCGCCTCCCTGCCCTGTTTTAGGCTAGGGCCACCTCTTCTGAACGGAAACGAGCCTCATGTTGCAACGCCTGCTCACCCTCTTGCTGCTCTCCCTTATGCTGTTGCCGCCCACAGTGCGCGCCGACGATGCCATTGCCCAGGCTGAATCCCTGCTGCAGAGCGTGCCCAAGAGCGACACACCGGAAAACCAGAAGCTGCGGGAGAGCTACCAGCAGGCCCTGCAATTTGCCAGAGAGGCCGAGCGCTATCGGGAGCAGAGCAAAGCCTATCAGCAAATCCTCATCGACTACCCCAAGGAGTCGGCGCGCCTCAAGGATAGCCTGCACAACTATCAACCCGCCGCTCGCCCGCCGCTGGCGAGTCTCAAGGAGGAGGCGTTGCGCCAGGCCATTGGCCTGAGTAGCAACCGCCAGCTCAACCTGCGCAAGGAGCGGCAGGGGGTGATGGACAGTCTCAACCAATTGGAGAGTACCGGTCAGGAGTATCACCAGCGGGTGGACGATCTGCGCAAACAGCTGCAACTGACCCGCAGCCAGCTGGAGCGACTGAGCTTCAGCAGCGAATCGGATCGCCTGCAGGAAGCCCAGCTGCTGCTGACCAGAATGAAGGAGCAGAGTCTCTCTGACCGGATCCAGATGCTGGAGCTGGAGCAGCTCTCCGCCCAACAGCGCAACGATCTCGGCAAGCTGAAACTGCAGGAGCTCAATCTCGCCATCGCCGACGAGGATGAGTGGCAAGCCAGCCTGCTGACCCAGCAGAACCAGCTGCGGCGGGAGAAGACCGAGCAGGCGCTGGAGGAGAGCGAGCGGCTGCGCAAACAGCTCACCACCGACATGCCGCTGCTGCTGGAGCAGCAACAGCAGAATCAGGCGCTCTCCATCCAGCTCGGCACGCTGGAGGATCAGATTGAACGGGTGCAGGATGAGCAGCGCAGCGTCGACAAGAATCTGTTTGAACTGAATGAGCTGGTCAACTCGGTGCGCGAGCAGCTGGAGTGGCTGCAGATCAGTAATGCCTACGGCGAGAACTTACGCAGCAAACTCTCCGATCTGCCCGCCTACTTTCCCCTCGACAAGCTGGAGTCCGCCATCGTCAACGCCCGCATGGCCAAGTACCAGTACGAGAGCGAGCAGGATGGGCTCAAGGATACCCGTCAGCTGCGCGACAAGCTGATAGCCGAAGAAGAGGTGACGCTGGATCGACCGCAACAAGCGGTACTCGACAACCTGCTCAAAGCCCGTCGCCAACTGCTGACTCGGCTCAACGATGCCTCCGACACCCTCATTCAAGAGCAGACCCGTCTCAAGCTGCTCTACAGCCGCCAGAACAGCAAGATCGACGAGATCCGCGAAATAAGCGCCAGCCATCTGTTCTGGATGCCAGATGTGCGCCCCTTTACGCCACAGGTGATGCTCGGCATTCCCGCCGCACTGACCCTGGCCTTCAACCCGGACAACTGGCTGCAACTGCCCTATGCCATCGCCGAAAACAGCCCGCTGAGTCTTACCCTGGCCGGCATTGGTCTGCTGGTACTGGCCTGGAGCTGGTTCAAACTGGCCCGTCACCTGAACCAATACTGCGACCATATCGCGCCGCGGGTCGGCAAGGTAACCCAGGACAAATTCAGCCTCACCAGTCGTCTGCTGCTGCGCTCCCTGCTCGCCGCGCTACCGCTTCCCGCCATGGTGCTGATGGTGCGCGGCCTGCTTGAAGGGGCCTGGCAATACCCGTTTGCGGTGGCGGTGGCGCGCGGCCTTGGCGAGATCTGGTTTCTGCTGCTGGCGCTGGTGATGGCCCGCCATCTGACGCTGGAGCGGGGGATCCTGATCCACCACTTCCGCTGGCCTCGCGAACAGGTGCAAAAGGTGTGGGGCCAGTTTCGTACCCTGCTGCTGGTGCTGATCCCGAGTTTCTTCGTGCAGGGGATGGCCAACAGCTATCAGGAGCACGCCTTCTACGACTCCCTCGGCCGGATGGCCTTCATGATCGGCGCACTCTGGCTGCTACTCTTCTTCGCCCGCCTCAACCGGGAGCGGCTGCCGCTCACCTGGGGCCAGACCGACATGACCAAGCCTCATCTGCTACACCACTTCATCTGGAACAGCCTGATGCTGGCGCCGCTGCTGGCGGTGATCGGCGCCCTGTTTGGCTACTTCTATACCTCGCGCACCCTGCTGCGCCAGCTGGAGCTGAGCCTGTTGGTGGGGCTGGGTTGCCTGCTGGTCTACTATCTGGCCAGACGCTGGATGCTGATCCAGCGCCGCCGCCTCGCCTTCGAGCGCGCCAAGAGCAAGCGGGCCGAGATCCTGGCCCAGCGCGGGCGTGACGACAATCAGGAGGAGCTGAGTTCGGAGATCCCCGATGTGGTGGAAGAGAACGAGCTGGATCTCGATACCATCAGCGCCCAGTCGCTGGGACTGGTGCGCACCCTGTTGATGCTGGGCTTCACCATGCTGGTGGTGGTGCAATGGTCGGATCTCAACTCCGCCTTCAGCTTCCTCAGCAATATCGAGGTGTGGCAGGTAAGCAGCAAAATTGGCGGCATCGAGCAGCTCTCGGCCATCACCTTGCAGGATCTGATGCTGACCGCCTTCGTCTTCATTCTAACCGTGGTGACTGCCCGCAATCTGCCGGGGCTGATGGAGCTGACCCTGCTGCAGCACCTGAGCCTCTCCCCCGGAACCGGCTTTGCCCTCACCACCACCAGCAAGTATATGGTGATCCTGATCGGCGCCCTCACCGGATTCTCCATGCTCGGTATCGACTGGTCGAAGACCCAGTGGCTGGTCGCCGCCCTCTCGGTGGGTCTGGGTTTCGGCCTGCAGGAGATCTTCGCCAACTTTGTCTCTGGCCTCATCATCCTGTTTGAAAAGCCGATCCGGCTCGGTGATACCGTCACCATCCGCGATCTCACCGGTACCGTCACCAAGATCAAAACCCGGGCGACCACTATAGTGGATTGGGATCGCAAGGAGATCATCGTGCCCAACAAGGCCTTCATCACCGAGCAGTTCATCAACTGGTCGCTCTCCGACGCCATCACCCGGGTCAAACTGCGGATCCGGATCGGGCTGACCCGGGATCCGAAACTGGTACAGCGCATTCTGGAAGAATCAATACAGGCCTCGACGCTGGTGCTGGAGACACCGACCCCCGAGGTCTTCCTGATCGAATTCACCGACTCGGCGCTGATCTACGAGATCCGCCTCTACGTCAACAACATGGATCATCGGATGCCCATCACCCACGAGGTTCACTCGCTGGTGCTGGAGAAGATGCAGCAGCAGGGACTCCCCTTGCCCCATCAACAGATCGACATTCACCTGAGCCGGGGCTGACCCGCGAGGTAAAAGGAGCAGAGCATGCAGATTATTGCCCACCGAGGCGCCAGCGGTCTGGCGCCGGAGAACACCCTCAAGGCGATGGCCAAGGCGCTGGAGCTGGGCGCTGAAGCCATCGAGATCGACGTACAGGCGGCCGATGGCGAGTTGTGGGTCTTCCACGACCGGCGACTGGAGCGCTGCACCAACGGCAAGGGGGTGCTGACCGAGCAATCCCGCTCCTATCTGGAGCAACTCGATGCCGGTGAGGGTGAGGTGATCCCGACCCTGTGGCAGGTGATGGAGATCATCGCCGGACGCTGCGAGCTGCATATCGAGCTCAAGGGTGCGGATACGGCAGAGGCTGTCGCAGCCCTAACCAGGCGAGCAGAGGCGGAACTCGGCTTTACCGCCAGCCAATGGCTGGTCTCCTCCTTCCATCACCCGGAGCTGGCCCGATTTGCCGCCTTGCGACCCGATATCCGGCTCGGCGCCCTCACCGCCAACCTGCCGCTCACACTGACACAGTTTGCCGAAGAGCTGGGGGCCTGGTCACTTAATTGCGACGTGGATTTTGTAGATCAGTCGCTGGTTGCAGATGCCCATAGCCGTGGGCTCAAAGTGTTGGTTTATACCGTTGATTATCAAGAGGATTGTGACATGCTGAAAAGCATAGGAGTCGATGGCATCTTCACCAATCGGCCAGATCGTTTTCTGGTGCCATAAGGGCGCGATACGCGTATGGATAACCACTGATTTAGGCACTAACTTTAAATAGCTGACCGGGATACAAAGAGTTCAACTTCAGCCGATAAGAACAGGCTCATAACAATAACTAGATTCCACACACTTCAGACTGACGCTCACAAGGATGTAACTATGAACCTATCCATTAAAAACAAGCTTGCCCTAGCCATCGGAATAATCATCATGGTTATTACCGGCTTGCAGGTCTGGTACAACACCTCGCAGCTTCGCAGCGAAACCGAGCGATTGGTATGGAACAGTATTGATGAAAGCTCCATGGCTAACGTCAAGGGGATCTCCCGCTGGCTCGATGCCCGGATGAGCATTATATCCTCCACCAAGGAGGCCTTTGCCAAAGAACCAGAACCCATCAGCGCCCTGGCTCAGTCCATGAATTCAGGGGGGTTCGATCTGGTCTATGCCGGCACAACTGATGGCAAAATGCTCCAGAGCAAACCCACTGACCTGCCTGCCGGTTATGACCCGCGTCAGCGGCCCTGGTACAAAGATGCCATGGCTGCTGGCAAAATGGTTGTCACCGCCCCTTACGCTGATATCAGCACCGGTCAGCTGATCGTCACCATTGCCGAGCCGTTCCAGCGCGGCAATACCCAGGGCATCATCGCCGGTGACGTATCGATTAGCGCCCTTATCACAGATATTCTGTCGACCACCACCGAAGGCACCTACGCCATACTGGTTGACAGCAACGGTACGATCATCGCCCACCCGGATGCCTCTTTGTCTCTCAAGCCAACCACTCAGTTGGCCCCGGAAATGAACGCCTCCTACATCGATAAAGTCGCCCATGACGGCCAGATCAACGAACTGATTATCAGCGGCAAAAATATGGTGTATGACTTCAACCAGATCCCCAATACCAACTGGTATTACGGCATGATGGTAGACGCCGATACTGCCTATCAATCAGTGCAACGTATGGTGACCTCCGCCCTGATCCAGGGACTGATCACCATTCTTATCGTGGCTGGTTTCTCTTACGTTGCCATCAATGGCTCCCTCGCTCCGCTGAAAGTGCTGGGTGAGGCGATTGCCGATTTGTCGCGGGGTAACGGCGATCTGACCCGTCGCATCAAGATCGAACGGGAAGATGAGGTGGGCATCGTTGCCAAACACGTCAATACCTTCATAGACCGGATCCATGTGATGGTACAGGATATCTCCAACTCCTCCGGACAATTGAACCAGCAGGCCAAGTCCTCCCACAGCATGGCGGAAAAGGCCAATCAGGGGCTGGCACGCCAGCAAAACGAAATCTCCCAGATCGCCACTGCGGTGCATGAGATGTCAGCCACTGCGGTAGAGGTCGCTAGCAATGCCGAGCAGACGGCAGACGCAGCCCGCTCCTCCAGCAGCAGTTGCGAACATGGCAAACAGGTCATTGCCCGTAACCAGCGCTCCATCACCGATCTGGCCACCCAGGTAGAACAGGCGTCCAACATCATTCAGGAACTGGAGAAAAACGCGCAGGAGATCAACACCATCCTCTCCACCATTCAGGGGATTGCCGAGCAGACCAACCTGCTGGCATTGAACGCCGCCATTGAGGCTGCACGAGCCGGTGAACAAGGTCGCGGTTTTGCGGTAGTTGCTGATGAGGTGCGCGTCTTGTCACAGCGCACCCACAGCTCTACCGTCGAGATCCGCAGCATGATCGAAACCCTGCAGCGCAATACCCAGGGGGCAGTCAGCACCATGCACGAAGGGCAACTGTTGGCCCAAAACAGCGTAGATGATGCCAACAACGCCACCCATGCGCTGGAACAGATCACCGCCTCCATCAACCAGATCTCCGATATGGCGACCCAAATCTCCAGTGCGGCTGAAGAGCAGCGGGCCGTCACTGATGAGGTCAGCCGCAATATCCAGGCGGTGAAAGATGTGTCAGACGAGCTGGCTGTAGATGCAGACAGTTCACGCCATCTCTCTGAACAACTTAAAAATATTTCGGGTGAACTGAGTAATCAGGTTGGCATGTTCCGTATTTGAACATGATAGAAAAGGGGCCGTACAGGCCCCTTTAATTTTCTAAATTGCGCTTAATTATCAGTGAGTAATCTAATAATACCCGGATCCCGCCCTCACTATCCCCCCTCATCCAAGCTCTGATTTTTCAGTCACAGCCCCCCTCAAAACCACCGAGTTCGAATTACTTTTTCTCATCAACCTAACTAAACGACAATAATTATCATTAAAAAAATTTAATAAAAAACTTAAAATTTTTTTCTAGAGTACCTAAAAAGAGAGGTGATTCGCATTTTGTTGAAAGAAAACTACGTACAATCCAGACGTTAAAGTACTCGCAGCAAGGTGTTCGACTGCTCAATAACACCAAAAAATGACGAATATAACGACATTTTCATCCAGGGATTTGGGTGTTTTATAGAAAAATAACCAATAAAAATGGAATAAAACCAAGCAGTTTGACTTGCATCAAGCCTGAATTTTTTTCATAGAGCAAAATCGTGCCCAGCAAACCTATCCCTAAGGAGGCAGATGTGGATATTATCAAGACCGATGTGGCCATCATCGGTGCTGGCGGTACCGGCTTACGCGCCGCTATAGCTATAGCCGAATCACAGCCAGACCTGGACATCGCCCTGATTTCCAAGGTTTACCCGATGCGCAGCCACACGGTAGCTGCCGAAGGCGGCGCCGCCGGTGTCGTCCGTGATGACGACTCCCTCGAAAACCACTTCAATGACACCGTCTCCGGTGGTGACTGGCTGTGTGAGCAGGACGTAGTGGAATACTTCGTCAACAACGCGACCAAAGAAATGATCCAGCTGGAGCATTGGGGTTGCCCCTGGAGCCGCAAGCCGGATGGTAAAGCCAACGTACGTCCGTTTGGTGGCATGAAGGTTCCGCGCACCTGGTTCGCCGCAGACAAGTCCGGTTTCCATATTCTGCACACCCTGTTCCAGACCTCCGTCAAATACCCGAGCATCAAGCGCTTCGACGAGCATTTCTGCCTTGATCTGATCGTGGACGACGGCCGTGTCCAGGGCGTACTGACCTTCGACATCCAGAACGGTATCACCCGCTTCATCCAGGCCAAATCCGTGATCGTGGCAACTGGCGGCGCTGGCCGTGTCTATCGCTACAACACCAACGGTGGCATTGTCACCGGCGACGGCATGGCACTGGCCTACCGTCACGGCGTACCGCTGCGTGATATGGAGTTCGTCCAGTATCACCCGACCGGTCTGCCGGGCACCGGCATCCTGATGACCGAAGGTTGTCGTGGTGAGGGTGGCGTCCTGCTGAACAAGGATGGCTACCGCTACCTGCAAGACTACGGCTTGGGCCCGGAAACCCCGATCGGCCAGCCGAAGAGCAAATACATGGAACTGGGTCCGCGCGACCGCGTTTCCCAGGCATTCTGGCAAGAGCAGCAGAAAGGCCGCGTCATTCAGGGCCCGATGGGCGATGTAGTTCACCTCGACCTGCGTCACCTTGGCGAGAAGTACCTGAAAGAGCGTCTGCCGTTCATCTGCGAACTGGCCAAAGCCTACGTCAACGTGGATCCGGCCAAAGAGCCCATCCCGGTACGTCCGACTGCCCACTACACCATGGGTGGTATCGAGACTGACAACAAGTGTGCCACCCGTCTGGCCGGCCTCTACGCCGCTGGCGAATGTGCCTCCGTCGGTCTGCACGGTGCCAACCGTCTGGGCTCCAACTCTCTGTCCGAGATCGTGGTATTCGGCAAGCTGGCAGGTGAGCAGGCAGGTGAATTTGCCAAGACTCAGAAGCATGGCAACACCGAAGCGCTGGCCGCCAAAGCCGAGGCGCTCATCAAGCAGCACCTCTCGCTGATGGACATCGACGGTACCGAAAACCCGGCCGACATCCGCAATGAGCTGGGCATGTCCATGGAAGCCGGTGTCGGTATCTACCGTACCGAAGAGCTGATGCAGGGCACCATCGACAAGATCAACGAGCTGAAAGCCCGTTACAAAAAGGTCAAAATCAACGACAAGTCCTCTGTCTTCAACACCGATCTGCTGTACGCCATCGAACTGGGTTACATGCTGGACGTTGCCGAAGCCATGGCGCACTCCGCCATCAACCGGAAAGAGTCCCGCGGTTCCCACCAGCGTCTGGACGGTTATGAGGAGCGTGATGACGTGAACTTCCTCAAGCACACTCTCTCCTTCTATGCACCGGAAGAGTCCCCGACCATCGATTACTCCGATGTGAAGATCACTAAATCCCAACCGGCAAAACGCGTGTACGGTTCCGAGGGTGAGAAACAAGACGAGGCTAAGAAGAATGGCTGAGATGATTGAGATTGAGATCCTGCGCTACCGTCCGGAACAGGATAACGAGCCCTGGATGCAAACCTTCCAGGTGCCATACCAGAGAGAGATGTCTCTGCTGGATGCCCTGCAGTACATCAAGGATCACCTGGACTCTACCCTGAGCTTCCGCTGGTCCTGCCGGATGGCAATCTGCGGCTCCTGCGGCATGATGGTCAACGGTGTGCCCAAGCTGGGTTGCAAGGCGTTCCTGCGCGACTACCTGCCGGGCAAGATGACCATCGAGCCGCTCAACAACTTCCCGATCGAGCGCGATCTGGTAGTCGACATGTCCGACTTCATCGAGAAGCTGGAGAGCATCAAGCCGTACATCATTCCGTCCGAGCCACGCAGCCTGTGTGATGGCGAGTACATCCAGACTCCGGCGGATATGGCGAAGTACAAGCAGTTCTCCCAGTGCATCAACTGTGGCCTCTGCTACGCAGCCTGCCCGCAGTATGGCATCAACAAGAAGTTCACCGGTCCGGCGGCACTGGCTCTGGCCTATCGCTACAACGTCGACAACCGTGATGCCGGCGCCAAAGAGCGTATGCGCATCATCAGTCAGGACGAAGGCGTCTGGGGCTGTACCTTCGTGGGTTACTGCTCTGACGTGTGCCCGAAAGGCGTAGACCCGGCCGCAGCGATCCAGCTTGGCAAGGTCGAGAGCGCCAAGGACTACATGATCGCCATGTTCAAGCCAGATTGAGAGCAGGAATGAGACCATGAACAACACTGATAGCAAACGTAAACCTTACGTCCGCGAAATGAAGAAAGACTGGTGGCTGAAGAACGCCTTCTACACCGGTTACATGATCCGCGAAGGCACCAGTATCTTCGTCTCCATCTACGCCGTTGTGCTGATGTGGGGTCTGTTGCGTCTGGTTCAGGGTCAGGAAGCGTTCAACGGCTGGCTGGAATCCCTGCAAAGCCCGATCGCCATCCTGTTCCATGTCATCGCCCTGGCGGCGTGCCTGTTCCATGCTAAAACCTGGTTCGCCCTGGCGCCGAAAGCCATGCGTATGTTCCGTGGTGAAGAGCTGGTGCCGGAGAAGCCGATCGTACTCGCCCAATATGTGGCGCTGGCGGTGGTTTCCCTGCTTGTCCTGATCATCGTGGCCTGAGGAGAAAACAATGAGACGTTCTGACGAGCCAATTTACTGGGGTCTGTTTGGTGCGGGCGGTATGGTCGTTGCCATGCTGCTGCCTATCATTGTCCTCATCACCGGTCTGCTGGTACCCATGGGTATCATGGACGTGGAAACCATGAGCTACGATCGCGTTCACGCCTTCGCCAGCTCCTGGTGGGGTGCCTGCATCCTGCTGGTGATCATCGCCCTGCCAATCTGGCACGGAATGCACCGTATCTACCACGGTCTGCATGACCTGGGGATCCACACCACCAAGCTGCACCACTACGTGTTCTATGGCTTTGCCTTCCTGGTATCTGCCATCACCGTTGGCCTGCTGATGGTACTGGTACTCCAGTAATCAGCACGTGACTGATTGACCAAACCGGGCCTCGCGCCCGGTTTTTTATTGCCCCTCTCTTCTATCCCCGCGATTTATTCACTCAAACAATTCGATAAAAACCAGATTATCGTCCAATCACATGACGATCACCGTCACATAACCCCAACACATACCCCATCTGCAGTGAACCCTTTTGACCACCATCAATTTAGTGACATCTATATCAATTATAATTATTCAGATTAAATAATTATTCATATGGAGCTAACTAATGACAGACAAAACACGCTCGGTGAGCATAGGCAGTTACCTGGCACTGGCCTTCGCCGTGGTCTTCTTCTCCGGACTGCTGCAATCCGGCGAGTGGTATGGGGTATTCGATTTCACCACACTGAACGGCTCGTTCGGCACCATGGTGCAGAGCGTCAGCGAGAATGGTGACGGCATCAAGACCGCCATGACCGACATGCGCGGCAAAGGGGGCAATGGGGCGCGAGACGGCTTTCTGTTCGCCCTGACCCTGATCCCCACCGTGATGTTTGCCCTTGGCATGATCAACGTGCTGGAACACTACGGCGCGCTGGAAGCGGCCCGCAAGTTGCTGACCCCGCTGCTGCGCCCGCTGATGGGGATCCCGGGCAACACAGGCCTGGCGCTGATCGCCTCCCTGCAGAGTACCGATGCCGGTGCCGCCATGACCCGTCAGCTCAAGGATGAAGGGCTTATCACCAAGCGTGAAACCGACGTGTTCACCATGTTCCAGTTCTCCGCCGGTGCCACCATCGTCAACTTCTTCTCCTCCGGCGCCGTGCTCTTCACCCTGACACTGGCGGATGGCAGCCCGGCAGTCAGCTCCTCCATCGGTCTGGCAGTCATCGTGATGTTCGCCTTCAAGTTTGTCGGGGCCAACCTGTTCCGCGTCTATCTCAACATGACCGAAGGCAAGCAGACCGATAGCAGCAACCCCCAGCAGACCCTCACCACTCAGGAGCAAGCCAAATGAGCCAGGCCAACGTCAAAAAACCCATCGTCACCGATATCTTCGTCGAAGGGGCCAAGAAGGGCTGGGTCATCGCCACCACCTCCACCGTTCCCAACGTGCTGATGGCCTTCGTCATCATCAAGGCGCTGCAGATCACCGGCGCGCTGGATGCCATGGGCGCCATCTTCTCCCCTGTCATGGCCATATTCGGCCTGCCCGGTGAAGCGGCAGCCGTGCTGATCGGCGCCTGGATGTCGATGGGCGGCGCGGTCGGCGTGGTCATTACCCTGTTCGATCAGGGGATCCTCAACGGCACCCACATCGCCATTCTGGCGCCAGCCATCTACCTGATGGGCTCTCAGGTGCAGTACATGGGCCGCATCCTCGGCTGCATCGGCACCGAGGGGCGTTACATCCCCATCATGGTTGCCATCTCGGTACTCAACGCCTTCGGCGCCATGCTGGTGATGAACATCCTTCTCTGACCCGAACCTGATAGTGGAGCAAGCAATGACTTTTTCTCTGGATCAATACCTGACCGAACTGGCCCCGCTGATCAATCTGGATTGCGGATCCCTGCACCAGCCGGGCATTGCGGCAGTGGCCGACCTGATGGCCGCCAAATATGAGGCCATGGGCGGCTGGCAGATCAAGCGGGTCGACTGTGGCGCCGCCGGGGTCGGGCTGGAGATCCGCAACAAGCCTGATGCGGCGCAGATCGACGTAATGCTGATCGGCCATATGGATACTGTCTTCCCCCTCGGCACCGCCGCCGCCCGCCCGATGAGCATCGATGGTGAGCGCGCCTACGGCCCCGGTGTCTCCGACATGAAATCGGGGCTGCTCAACATCGTCTATGCCTTGCGTGAACTGCCCCGTGAAGTGCGCGATCGCCTGAGCATCTGCGTCTGCATGAACCCGGACGAGGAGATCGGCTCCCTTCACTCCAGCGACTGGCTGGCAGCGGTAGCCAAACAGGCGAAACAGGTGCTGGTGGCCGAAGCGGCCCGCGCCGACGGCTCGCTGGTCAAGGCGCGCAAGGGGATGGCCCGTTATCGCATCGACTTCACCGGCAAGGCGGCCCACGCGGGCAACGAGCCGCAGAAGGGACGCAGCGCCATCACCGAGCTGGGTCACTGGATCCTCGCCATCAATACGCTGACCAACTTCGAGAGCGGCACCACCCTCAACATCGGCATCGTCGAGGGGGGCAACGGCGCCAACATTGTGCCAGCCCATGCCAGCGCGGTGGTGGATGTCCGTTTCTGGGACAATCAGGAGTACCACCAGATCAACGATCATCTGCTGACCCTGGCCGAGCGTCCCCATCTGGATGGTGTCACCATCCAGCTGACCCGCGAGGCCCACAAACCGGCCATGGTGCCGTCAGAGGGCACTCAGGCACTGATGCAACTGGTGGAGGCGTGCGGCGCCGAATTGGGACTGCCGATCAGCTGGCAGGAGGTAGGAGGCGGCTCCGATGCCAACCTGACCGCAGCCCTCGGCATCCCCACCCTGGATGGTCTGGGACCTATTGGTGCCGGTTTCCACAGTGACGAGGAGTATCTCGATCTGACCAGCATTGCCCCGCGCATCGAGTTGCTACTGAAGGTGCTGACCCGCATCGCGGCCTGATGTGTTTCCCCATAAAACGGAAGAGCCAGCCGGTTTGCATCGGCTGGCCCTCTGTTCATCTACTCCTCCCTGAATGACAGCAACCCTTCGCTATTACTCCATCGGCGGCAAGAAGCGGCGCATCACCTCATCCGTATGCCCCCCTTCCTGAAATTCTACCAGCGCCTGATTGAGGGTGTTCACCAGCTCATGGGCGCGCGGTGAGCCCTTGCTCACCAGCAGATAGAATCCCTTGTGGCTGGGCAGGGCGAGATTGAGCAACCCGCTCTCGCTGCGGTAGATGCCAAGGCTGATGCCGGCCACCAAGGGTTCGATTTCGCTCGGCAGAAAATCGCAGCGATCCCGCTCCAGCATATCGAGCGCCTGCTGCAACTGCTTGACCCGGTGTGGCTCATGCGCCAGCCCGTAGGGGGTGTAGTTGTAACCAATCACCCCGCAGACCCGGGCGCGGTTGACCGTCTGCAGATCCGGTGGCTTGGGGTAGCGGCGCTTGAGATAGAAGAAACCGAGGTGGGTGTAATAGAGGGGCACGCTGTAGAAGGCAAACTCGGCCCGCTCCGGCTTGTAGCTGGCATCCCAGGTCAACTCGCACAGGCCATTCTGGCGATAATCCGCCAACTCCTGCTGGACCCGCGCCCAAGGCAGATAGCGGATCTGGTGCGATAGCCCACACTGTTGCAACGCATCGAGCACCAGCGTGGTGGCCGAACCGGTCAGGCGGCTGGTATCGGGCACCCCGTCCTTACGCTCCCAGTAGGTAAAGGGGGCCCACTCGTTGCCCTCCCCCAGACAGATCCGCACCGCAGGCGCCTGTCCCCACAGTGTCGGGGAGAGGGCGAGCAGGGCCAACCCTGTCAACCACGTCGCCGCTCGCTTCATCTCCCGCTCCCGAATTGTTTATCCCTCTTGCAGCTTAGTCCAAAAGGGATAGATCTCACTCGTTAAAGGCGCTTTGATGCCACAAAACCAGCAAATTGGCCGGAATTGCACCATAACGGAGCTGCGGGGTCTGGTGCCAGTCAGCCAGCTTTTGCAGGGCTTTCGCCAGATCCTGTGCAAGCTGGCGGGTCACTCTCACCCCGGCCTCCAGATAGAGGCTCTTGATCTCGAAGACTCCCTGCTGGCGATGGGCCTTGGCATCCATCCTGCCCACCAGCTTGCCACGATGGAGCAAGGGCAACACGAAGTAGCCGTACTGGCGCTTGGGGGCCGGGGTATAGCACTCGATGCGATAGTCAAAGTTGAACAGTTCACTGGCCCGTTTGCGATCCCACACCAGCGGGTCGAACGGCGAGAGAGCCGCAGTGTGCGTCGCCTTGAGGCTACCCGCCTGCGCCCTTGCCAGCTCATCGGCCAGAGATGCATGCACAAAGGCACCGTGCTGCCATCCCTCCACCCGCACCGGCAACAGTTCCCCCTCGTCCGCCAACTGATGGAGCAGGGCGTCGTATTTGCCGCGCCGCAGCCGGTAGTAATCTGCCACCCAGCCGGTTTTGACCAGCCCCAACGCCCGGCAGCTGGCGCGCACCATGTCCAGTTGCGCCTGCTCGACGCTCGGCAGATCCCGCGGGTCGTCCCACTCGGGGATGACCCTCTCGGCCAAGTCATAGACCCGCTGAAAGTTGCGCCGCTCCCGCACCATCAGCTGACCGGTGGTAAAGAGCACCTCCAAATGGCGTTTCTCCGGCTTCCAGTCCCACCAGCCATTGCCCTTCCCCTCTTTGCGCTCAAAGTCGGCCGCCCGTACCGGGCCATGCTGGCGAATGCGCTCGATAAGCTGGCCGATCTCCTGCTGATGGGTGGCCAGCCAGTTGGCCGAAAACTTCCAACCCATGGCGGCGGGGTCGAGCATCCGGTGGCGCAACAGCCGGTAATCCTCGCGGGGTACAAAACAGGCCTCGTGGGCCCAATATTCGAAGATCTCGCCGTCGGCCAGCAGTTGCTCCAGCCAGCGCGGTTCGTACTGTCCCAGCCGGCTGAACAGCACCAGATAGGGGCTGCGGGCCACCACCGAGATGGTATCGATCTGCAGCAGCGACATGCGGCGAATGGTGGCCAGCAGATCGGCCGGGGTCGCCTTGCTGCGACGGGGGGCAAGCAGCCCTTGCGCCGCCAGTTGCAGATGACGGGCATCTTGCAGTGACAAATGGGTAATCGACATCAACAACCGCTCCCTGGTATCTGGCCATCGCACGCCCGCGGAAGGCCAACAAAACCGGGGGAGGCCCCACGTAGGTATGCCTCCCCACCCTTTTTTGCCTACGCCGTTATGAGTGGGCCGGGGGCAAGACCAGCTGATTGACCACCAGCATGATCTCTTGATAAGTGGCCTCAACCGTCTCGGGGGTCGGCTCCAGAATCAAATCATCGGCATAGCCGTTGATGAGGGAGGTGATCTGGCGCGCCAGTCGTCCGGTATCAGCGGCCATGAAGTCGCCGCTGTCGATCCCCTTTTGCAGGATCTGCTCCAGCACCTCGCGCCATGCCTGAATGGTCTTGCGGTAACTCTCGGCAAATACCGGGTCGCGTAGCGACTCGTTCCATGCATCGAGATAGATGGCCCAGGAGGCATCCTGACTGGTCGGCAGGTTATCCCGCACGAACAGCGGCAACGCTTCACGAGCAGGCAGCGGCAACAGCCACTCCCGTTGCTCGGCTATCTCCTGACTGGTGAAACGCTCTACGGCGCAGAGGCAGAGCTCCTTCCAATCCTTGAAGTAGTGGTAGACGTGGCTGCGCGCCAGACCGGTGCGCTCGGCAATATCACGGGTTGACGATGCCGCCATCCCCTTCTCTCGAAACAGGGCCAGTACGGCCTCTATGATCATCTCTTTGCGCTGTTCTGCTGATGGGCGTGCCATCTGACCTCCTGCGATACCAATCGACCTGCTTGACTTTGAGCAGTCGCTCAAACAAACTTTGAGCACTCGCTCAAATTTAGCGTTTCCGACATCTTAGGAGATAACCCATGACAACACCAACCACTTCGGCAGCCAGTTGCGACGAGCAGGCTACGCCGTTGCCACACTCGGCCGGTCGTTCGCTGGGGACGATTGCGCGGGCCAATCCCCTCAAGCTGGCGGGCACCTTCTCGCTGGTGGCCCTCGAAAACATCTTGCTGGTGGTCTACCCCCTGTTCGCCGGTTTTGCCATCGACGCCATCGTCAAGGGACAGTGGTGGCAGGCCTCGAGCTACGCCCTCATCGTGCTGCTGTTCTGGCTGATCGGCGCTCTGCGCCGGGCGGTCGATACCCGCACCTTTACTCATATCTATGCGGCACTGGCGGTGCCGGTGATCCTGACCCAGCGTCAGCAGCAGGAGGGACAATCCACCATAGTGGCGCGGGTCACCCTGGCGCGGGAGTTTGTCGACTTCTTCGAGAAACATATCCCGATCCTGGCCACCAGCCTGATCTCCATCGTCGGGGCGGCCGTGATGCTGATGGTGATTGAGTTCTGGGTCGGCATCGCCTGCATGGGGGTACTGCTGCTGTTCGGCCTGCTGCTACCCGGATTTTCGCGCAAGAACCAGCTGCTGCATGAGCGGCTCAACGATCGGCTGGAACACGAGGTCAAACTGGTCACCCATGCCCAGTCCGCCAGCCTCTCCCGCCACTACCGCGCGCTGGCCTGGCTGCGCATCCGGATTTCGGATCGGGAGGCGCTCGCTTTTCTGGCGGTCGGCATCAGCGCCTCCCTGCTGTTCCTGCTGGCCATCACCATGCTGATGGCCCAGCCCCAGGTCTCGGCAGGCCATGTCTATGCGGTGATGACCTACCTCTGGAACTTCGTCACCAGTCTGGATGAGGGGCCCGGTCTTGCCGATCAGCTGGCCCGGCTGCGAGACATCGGCCGCCGGGTCAATACGGCGCAGCCAGCCAGCAACACCGAACAAGCAATCTGAACCCGGAGCAAAACATGAATCCGACCACCCTGTGCCAACGAGCGTTGACCATGTGCATCAGCTGTTTTTTCCTCGCCGCCTGCGGCCCCAAGATAAGCGACTTTGAGCCCAACACCAGCTACTGGTTCAAGGAGAAACCGGCAGAGGAGAGCGCCCCGCTGGCGCAAGACATGAAGGTGGATATCGCCATCGTCGGCGGCGGCTACAGCGGCCTCTCCAGCGCCTGGCATCTGGCCAAGGCCAATCCGTCGCTCAAGATCGCCATCTTCGAAGCCAAACAGGTGGGCAGTGGTGCCTCGGGCCGCAACGGCGGCATGGTGTTGCCGGGCTCCGAGGTGATGGATCTCGACGAGGAGGGGGAAGCGAGCAAGCGCCACTACGACCTCACCGTCGCCAGCATGCGCAAGCTGCAGGCGCTGGTCGCCTCAACCGGCGTCGAGGCCGACCTCAAGCTCGATGGCTATGTGGAGGCGATCCTCGATGAGGAGGATATCGCCGAGTACCGCGACTATGTGAAAACCGCCAATCGCCTCGGCATCCCGCTCCAGTACTGGAACGCCGATACCACCGAAGAGAAACTGGGCACCGATCGCTACGTGGGGGCTGTCTACGACCCCAATGGCGGTCAGGTTCACGCCATGAAGCTGGTCAATGCCCTGCGCAAGGCGGTGGAGCAGGCAGGCGTCACTATCTATGAACAGAGCCCGGTTCTCGGGATCAAGGAGGGCAAGCAGATCGAACTGAACGTAGCCGACAAGTACAAGGTGACCGCCGACAGCATAGTGCTGGCGACCAACGGCTATACCTCAAAACTTGGCTACTTCAGCGGGCGGGTCTTTCCGGTGCACGCCCAGAGCGCCGTCACCGAGCCGCTCACCAAAAAGCAACTTGCCGCCATCCACTGGCAGAGCCGGGTGCCCTACTATGACACCCGCAACATCCTGTTCCATCTGGTGTTGACCCCGGATAACCGCATCGTCATCGGCGGCGGCAATGCCGAGTACGTCTTCAACGACGGCCTCAACTACAAGGGCGACCTCAACCGGGTCAGCGAGATGATGATGACCGAGCTGGTGACCCTCTATCCGGCCCTCAAGGGAATCAAATTTGAGCAGGTGTGGGACGGGGTGCTCGGCATGACCGGCGACAGCACCGAAGCGGTGGGGGTGATGGGGGATCACCAGAACATCTACTACGCCCTCGGCTACAACGGCCACGGCATCAACCTCTCCTTCCTGTTTGGCGACATTGTGGCCAGCCTCTATCAGGGCAAGGAGCATCCCTGGTTCAACCACGCAGAGCAGACGCTGCCAATGTGGCTGCCGCCAGAGCCGTTCAAGTCAATCGGTGTCAAGTCGGCCCTGATGTACTACCAGTGGCAGGACAAGGGCTACAAGGAGTAGAGCCGGGCAAGAAACAGACGAAGGCACACCTCACGGTGTGCCTTTTTGCAATACCGCCACATCGGCGTGGGGGAAACTGAGCTCGGCCTGCCAGCTGGCGGCCAACAGCTGAAACGACGCCTCGGCAAAGAAGACGATATGGGTAGGATCGTGGCGGTAACGCCAGTTTTTGAACCGCTCGTCACTGAGCACCCGCTGGGTCTGCAGCACCAGCAGGCCGCCCGGTTTGAGGCAAGCCCACAACCGATCAAGCACAGCACGCGGCTCGGCGATATGCTCGATCACTTCGGTACTGGTGATGAAGTCGTACTGGCGCGTCAGCAACTCGGGAAAATCGGCGTAGAACTTGTCATACCCCGCCATCTGGTAACCCGCCTCGCCCCCCATCGCCACCAGCGCAGGACCCGGGCCACAGCCAAAATCGAGGCCACTGGCAGGTAGCGGCACCCGTGCCTGCACCTCGCCAAAAGCCCGCATCAGAAAGGTGCGATAACGGGGATCATCCACCCGGTTGTCGTGACCGTCATAAACCGCCTTCTCCGCCACCTCATCCAGATGATCGCCCGCATCCAGCCAGACCAGCTCGCACGCGAGGCAGCGATGATAGCGCTTGCCTGCCACCGGCAGGGGATAACTGCGATGGCTGGCACACAGGGGGCAGCAGACGGTGGATGACATGGTGGTTCCTCAACAGTGACAGCGGCGCAGATTGCCTGCCCGCCGCGTCACTGACAACTTTTTTTGCTCCTTAAGGGTTTCTTAAGTTTGCCCTTTTACTCTAAACCCATCAAAAGAGAAGGAGTCACCCATGACCACCGAGATCCAAGCCCCCTACCGGTTGATCCTGGCCGAATCAGAGCAGCAGGTCATGGCGCTGCAAGCCTATATCCAGGCCGCCTACACCCTCGAGTTCAACGCCCGCATCCCCCATTTTCTCCCCTGTCTGCTGGGGCTCTATCGGGCGGACGGGACACTGGTCGGTGCCTGTGGTCTCAATCATGCCAGTGAGGGGCCTCTCTATCTGGAACAGTATCTGGAGCAACCCATCGAGGCCGCCATCAACACCCGCCTTGGGGTCTATCCGGCACGCAACCGCATTATCGAAGTGGGCAATCTGGCCTGCAGCGAACCGGGCAATGCCCGCCTGATGTTTGCGGCGCTGTGTCGTCTGCTGTGTGAAAACGCCCTCGACTACGTGGTCTTTACCGGCACCGCCAAGCTGCGCAACAGCTTCACCCGTCTGCGCCTCAACCCGGTGGAACTGGCCCCCGCCCAGGCTCATCAGGTAGGTGAAGATGCCGCAGCCTGGGGCGAATACTACCGCTGCCAACCCAAAGTGATGGTGGGCGATATCAATCAGGGTCGTGAAGTCCTGGCCCAGAATAGCCTGCTACTCAACCTGCTGGCCCCCATGCCGACCCTTTTTAGCCATATCTGCATCAATAGCGACAAAAGGTGCGCCCAATGAACCTGTTCGACGTCATCGCCAAACACGCCAGCCAGATGCCGCAACAAGCGGCACTGCGCGACAGCCATCAGCTGCTGGATTACCAGACTCTGTGGCAGCAAATTCAACGGCTGGCCAGCCAGCTGGAACAGGCGGGGATCAGCCGCCTGGCCCTGCAACTGGATAACGGCCTGCCCTGGGCATTGATGGATCTGGCCTGTAGCAAGGCGGGGATCGTGGTCATCCCGGTCCCCCACTTCTTCAGTCTGGCCCAGCAAGAGTGGTTGCTGGAGAGCAGCGGCGCCGATGCACTGGTGGGACCGTGCCATCAGGGGTGGCATGCCGCAGAGCCCCTCAAACTGGTCACTGGTGAACTGCCGCTGTGGCGCCACACCCCGGCCAATCGTCCGGTGCTGCCCAAGGGCACGGCCAAGATCACCTACACCTCCGGCACCACGGGCCAGCCCAAGGGCGTCTGTCTGTCACTGGCCCAGATGATGGCGGTGAGCGCCGCACTGGCCGAGCGCGTCTCCCCGGCACAGGTAGAAAAACACCTCACCCTGCTGCCGCTGGCCACCCTGCTCGAGAACATTACCGGCCTCTATGTACCACTGCTGACCGGCGCCTGCAGCCGCATCCCGTCGCTGGCAGAGCTCGGCTTCACCGGTTCCAGCTCACTCAACCCGGCCATGCTGGCCCAGGCGCTGCTGCGCTGGCCAACCCACAGTCTGGTGCTGGTGCCCGAGCTGCTGCGCCTGCTGCTTGCCCTGTGTGCCAGTACACCGACGCTGATCCAGCAGCTCAAGGGATTGCGCTTTATCGCCGTCGGTGGCGGCAAGGTCGCCCCCGACCTTATCGCTCATGCTCGCCAAATTGGCCTGCCGGTGTATGAGGGGTATGGCCTCTCGGAGTGCGGCTCCGTGGTCGCCCTCAACAGCCTGAACGCTGACAAGCCGGGTAGCGTGGGCCGCCCCCTGACGCACTGTCAGGTCTCAATTGCCGATGATGGCGAGATCCTGGTGCGCGGCAATCCGATGCTGGGTTATCTGGGAGACGATGAGCCCAAGCCGGAGCAGATCGCCACCGGCGACCTGGGACATCTGGATGATGAGGGCTACCTCCATATCACCGGACGCAAGAAGAATGTCCAGATCACCGCCTTTGGCCGCAACTTCTCCCCCGAGTGGGTCGAGGCTGAAGCCCAGCTCTGTCCCGCCATCGCCCGTATCGTGGTCTTTGGCGATGGCCAGCCCGCCAACGTGGCGCTGATCCAGCCACTGCCGGGAGCCGAAGCCGACCTGCCCCGCCAAATTGAAGGATTGAACAGCCGTTTACCCGATTACGCCCGGCTGCACCACTGGCTGCCGGTCGCCCTGGATCAACATCCCGGGCTGCTGACCGCCAACGGGCGCCCTCGTCGCAACGAGATTTATCAACACTTTTCCCAGCAAATTAGCCAATGCCTTACAGGAGAATCGTCATGAGCTTCTATCAGACTCTGCAACAAGCCACTGCTACTGAGCGCGAGCACCTCTTCAATGCCCCCATCATCGAAGCTTGCCGCCGTGGTGACATCAGCCGTGATACCTATCTCGCCTTTCTGGCGCAGGCTTACTACCACGTGCGCCACACCGTTCCGCTCTTGATGGCGACCGGCGGCAAGCTGGGTCAGGAGTATGAGTGGGTACGCGGCGCCATTGCCGAATATATCGACGAGGAGTATGGCCATCAGGAGTGGATCCTCAATGATATCCGCGCCTGTGGCGGTGATGCCGAGGCGGTGCGCCACGGCCAGCCCGGGCTGCCCATCGAGCTGATGGTCGCCTTCCTCTATGACCAGATCCAGCGCGACAACCCCATGGGTTTCTTCGGCATGGTACAGGTGCTGGAAGGCACCAGTGTCGCCATCGCCCTCACCGTGGCCGACCAGCTGAAGAGCGGCCTCGGGCTGCCGCCACAGGCGATGAGCTATCTCAGCTCCCACGGCACCCTGGATCAGGAGCACCTCAAGTTCTTCGAATCCCTGATGGATCAGGTCGAGAGTCCGGCCGATCAGGCGGCCATCATTCACTCCACCAAGGTGGTCTACCGCCTCTATGGCGAGATGCTCTACAACCTCACCGCCACACAGTAAGCGGCAGAAAACACGCAGACAGCGAAAAGGGAATCCATACCATGAAGCTTGAAGGGAAACTCGTGCTGCTCACCGGCGCCAGCGGTGGCATCGGTGAAGAGCTGGCTCAGGAACTGGCCGCCCAGGGGGCACACCTGCTGCTGCACGGCCGCCGCGGCCCGGCACTGGAGCGACTCTGCAAAGCGCTGCCTAACCCCGAACGCCACCAGGTGGTGATCGCCGATCTCGGCTCTGCCCAGGAGCGGGCTCGTCTGTTGCAGCACCCCGCACTGGAGGAGGGGGTGGACATTCTGATCAACAACGCCGGTTGCAACCAGTTTGCCTGGCTGGAAGATCAGAGTGTGGAGCAGGTAGAGCGCCAGTTGCTGCTCAATATCGAGGCGCCGATCCAGCTGACCCGCGCCCTGCTGCCAACCATGCGCAAACCGGGGATCATCATGAACATGGGATCCAGTTTTGGCAGCATCGGTTACCCGGGCTACAGCGTCTACTGTGCCAGCAAATTTGCCCTGCGCGGCTTTAGCGAAGCGTTGGGACGGGAGCTTGAAGGGAGCGGCATCAAAGTGCTGCACTTCGCCCCGCGCGCCACCCGCACCAAACTCAACTCCGAAGCCGCCTACGAAATGAATGCTGCGCTCGGCACCCAGACCGACAGTCCGCAGGAGGTAGCGGAAGAGGCGATCATCGCGCTGTGCAACGAAACCCGCCGCAGTTGGCTCGGTTGGCCAGAGAAGCTCTTCGTGCGGCTCAACGCCCTGCTGCCCGGAGTCGTCGACAAGGCGCTGGCCAAACAGTTACCCATCATCGAACGTTATGCCCGTCATCTTCCATCCAGGACGGCAGAACCCGGCGGGAGTGCTCAGCCACAACCGGCATTGTCCCGCCCCATCCCGACCAAAAAGGAACCTTGATATGACCTTTGCGCTTAAATCTGCCACCTCATGTGCCATCGCCATTCTGCTTGGCTCATCCAGCGTCATGGCCGCGGACGATGCTCTCGCCCCCATTCAGCAACAGTGGGCGGTTTGCCAGTATCAGCAGACTGGCAAAGCCAAAGAGAGCTGCCTTGAAACCCTGAGTACCCAGGCTGAAGCGGCCAGTGCCAAGGAGCCCTTTCGCACCGACTTGCTGATCTGGTCGGCCATCGTCAAGAGTACCTGGGCTGGCGCCAAGGGTGGACTGGGAGCGCTGGGGCTGGTGAAAGAGGCCAAAGCCAAGCTGGAGCTGGCCATCAAACAGGATGCCAAGGCGCTGGAGGGCTCCGCCTACACCAGCCTGGGCTCGCTCTACTATCAGGTGCCCGGCTGGCCGGTCGGCTTTGGTGATGACGAGAAGGCCGAGCAGTTGCTCAAACAGGCGCTGACCCTCAACCCCAACGGGATTGACCCCAACTTCTTCTACGGCGACTTCCTGCTGGATCAGGGGCGCAAGGCCGAAGCCAAAACCTATCTCGACAAGGCGTTGGCCGCCCCTCCCCGTCCCGGCCGGGAAGTGGCTGATGCCGGGCGGAAAATGGAGATCCGCGAAAAGCTAGCCAAGCTATAAACCCCTACCGGATCAGAGATCTATTTAAACTCTGCCCACCAGCTTGCATACTGGTGGGCAGCGTCGTTTTGAGAGGAATAACAATGCGGATCCTGCTGGTGGAAGATGATGTGATGTTGGGAGATGGCATGCAGGATGCGCTGCGCCACAGTGGCTATACGGTGGACTGGCTGCAACAGGGGCTGCCCGCCCTGACAGCCCTCAAGTGCGACGAATTCGCCGCCCTGATTCTGGATCTCAACCTGCCCGATATCGACGGCCTCAGCCTGCTGCGCAAGTTGCGCCGTGAAGGACACCAGCTACCGGTGCTGATCCTCACCGCCCGCGATGCCCTCGACGATCGGGTGATCGGCCTCGACGCCGGTTCCGATGACTACATGGTCAAACCCTTCGCCCTGCAGGAGCTCAACGCCCGCCTGCGCGCACTGGTGCGCCGCAGCAAGGGGCAGGCTCAGGCCGTGCTGGAGTATGGCGACATCCTCATCTATCCCGAATCCCAGCAGGTCACCTATCAGGGGGAGGCTGTCAAACTCACCCCCCACGAATACAAGCTGCTGCAGGAGCTGGTCAGCCAGAGCGGACGGGTGCTGAGCAAGGATCAGCTGCAGCAGAGCCTCTATGGCTGGGATGAAGGGGCAGAGAGCAACGCGGTAGAGGTGCATATCCACCATCTGCGCAAGAAGTTCTACAGCGACCTTATCCGCAATATTCGCGGGGTCGGTTACATCATTCCTCAGCTTGATCAGGCCACCCGGAGCCCCACCAGATGAAACGCCCCCGCTCCATACGCCGTTTTCTGCTCACCGGCATCCTGACGCTGGTAGGGCTCAGTCTCACCATCAGCGCCGTGATCGGCTATTTGGAAGCGAGTCACGAGATGGAGGAGCTGTTCGATGCCCGGCTGGCCCAATCAGCCCGCATCACCAACCAGCTGCTGGGCCGCTATATGGCCCAGCAGGGGCAACTTCCGGCCAATGGCACCGTCTATCAGGAGTGGGAACAACAGAACCCCGACAACTGGCAGAAGGATGCCAGCCTCAACCTGAGCGGCGAGGATCGGGATACCACCCCCTATGGTCATGAGTTCGAGCGCAACCTCTACTTCCAGCTGCTCAATGAGCAGGGCAAGCTGCTGCTGCGCTCCCCGAGCGCCCCGGATCAACCGCTGGTCGCCCTGGCTCGCGGCTTTGATACGGTCGATAAAGGTCATCACCAATGGCGCACCTTCACGCTCTACAACGAGGATGCGCACACCTGGCTGGTCGTCGCGGAGCGGGACGACGAACGCAGCGAACTGGCCAGCAAGATGGCCACTCTCACCATGTTGCCACTGCTGCTCACACTCCCCTTCCTGCTGATCCTGCTCTGGTGGCTCATCACCCGCGGGCTGGCCCCCTTGCGCCAGTTGGCACAAGCGATCAGCGAGCGCCACCCGGCCAACCTGAGCCCGCTCAATCTCAAGAGCAGCGCCCATGAGCTGACCCCGCTCACCAACGAGATCAACCGCCTGATGCATGCCCTTGCCGAGACCATCGAGCGGGAGAAACAGTTCACCAACGAGGCAGCCCACGAGCTGCGCACCCCGCTGGCAGTACTGCGCATCCACAGTGAAAATGCCCTGGCAGCCGACGATGACGCCAGCCGTCAGCAATCACTGCACAAGATGCTGCAGGCCCTCGATCGCAGTGATCGGCTGATCCGCCAGCTGCTGACCCAGGCCCGTATCGACAACCAGCAGGGGCTGGTATTGACCGAGCTGGAGGTGGGCCATCTGCTGCAAGGCACTCTGGCGACCCTGGCACCCATCGCCCTCAAGAAGGATCAGCAACTGTCGCTGGAGTGTGAATTGCCGCTGCAGGTGATGGGGCAGGCCACCCTGCTCGACCTGCTGTTCAGCAACCTGATCGACAATGCGCTGCGCTACACCCAGCCGGAAGGCGAGATCAAAGTCCGGGTACAGCGGGAGGGAAACCGGGTGAGGGTGGATGTGAGCGACAATGGCCCCGGCATTCCCACCAGTGCCCTGTCGCGACTGTGTGAACGCTTCTTTCGGGTCAATCCCCAGCAGGGGGATGGCGTGGGTCTCGGCATGGCTATCGTGTCGCGCATTGCCCAGCTGCACGGCGCCGATCTCGATGTCCACAACCGGCCGGAAGGGGGGCTGGAGGTGAGTGTGTTACTCCCGCTTCCGCCGGCAAGATAAGCGATAAGCAAACAGCCCGCGATGCGGGCTGTTTGCTTTCAATGACACGCTGGCTGCACGGTAAAGGTTCGACTGGCATCCACCGGTCCCAGCTCCGCCAGCAGACGGCGACCCAGCAGCACCGGATAGATCATCTTGCTGCGATCCCGCAGGGTGAACCACTCCTCATACACCTTGTTCCCCAGACAGATGGACATGGTCACCGTTGGCCGCTGCTCCATGCCGCCCGCTCCGCGCACCGTTACACTGCGCTCAACCTGACGCTCGAACTGCTGCTTGACCAGCTTGCCGCTGTCGGCATCGGTCACCACCAGCATGAAGCGCACCCAGGGTTTTCCGTCACGCTTGAAGTGGACGAGAGAGCGCGCATCGAGGGAAGAGGTGAGCGCACCGGTGTCGAGTTTCATCTTCACCGCCACCCCGGAGGGTAAAATAAGTCCCTTCTCAATCCAGCCATAGCTGGTCGGCGTCTCTGCCAGCGCACTGCCACAGAGTGCCAGCATCAGGGTCATGCCCGCCATCATCTTGCCCATTTCACTGCCCCGCCTTGTCAATCCTGCGCCCAGATCTACCACAGTAGCTTTGGGGGTCAATCTGATTGATTTCAGTCACTTGGATAAAACCACATCCGCCACGACAGAGACGACAAACCGTGCCCGCCGAGAGGCTGAAAAGAGAGAAAACAGAGGGGAGAAAGGAGACACCAAAAGGTGCTGGATGAAGCTGATGGTCAACATCAGGTTGTGACGCCAAAGGCTACCACAACAATGAGTGAATTATCAGTCTTGTTCTGGAGGGATTTTTGCCTACACTGTTGTAAACCGGAGGCCCTGAAAACCACCGGTTTTTTTGCGCCTGCCGAAAATTGACCACTGCAAAAGTGACTTTCAACAAGGCTCAATAAGGAATTCGTAATGCGTATCGAAGAAGACTTGAAGCTCGGTTTCAAGGATGTCCTGTTCCGCCCCAAGCGCTCTACTCTCAAGAGCCGTTCCCAAGTCAGCCTGACCCGTCAGTTCACCTTCAAGCACACCCAGACTCAATGGCAAGGCGTTCCCGTTATCGCCGCCAACATGGATACCGTCGGCAGCTTCGCCATGGCCAGAACCCTGGCTGGCTTCGAGATGATGACCGCAGTACACAAACACTACAGCCTTGAGCAGTGGCAAACCTTCGTCAACGAAACCGATCCGGCCCTGCTGGGCCATGTGATGGTATCGACCGGCACCTCGCCGGATGACTTCGCTAAGACCCGCAAAATCCTCGCCATGTCCGAAGCGCTGCGCTTCATCTGTGTCGACGTGGCCAACGGCTACTCCGAACACTTCGTCGAGTTCGTGCGCAAAATCCGTGAAGCCTGCCCCAACCACGTCATCCTGGCGGGCAACGTGGTGACCGGTGAGATGGTCGAAGAGCTGATCCTCTCCGGCGCCGACATCGTCAAGGTTGGCATCGGCCCGGGCTCGGTCTGCACCACTCGCGTCAAGACCGGTGTGGGCTATCCGCAGCTCTCCGCCATTATCGAGTGTGCCGATGCAGCCCACGGCCTCGGTGGCCAGATCGTCGGTGACGGCGGCTGCACCTGCCCGGGCGATGTCGCCAAAGCCTTTGGCGGCGGCGCCGACTTCGTCATGCTGGGCGGCATGCTGGCAGCCCACGAGGAGTGCGGTGGCGAAATCGTTGATGTGAACGGCGAACCCTTCATGAAGTTCTATGGCATGAGCTCCTCCAGCGCCATGGACAAGCACGCAGGTGGCGTTGCCGAGTACCGCGCCTCCGAAGGCAAGATGGTGCTGCTGCCCTATCGCGGCCCGGTCGAGAACGCCGTGCGCGACATCCTCGGCGGCGTGCGCTCCACCTGTACTTACGTGGGTGCCAGCCAGCTGAAAGAACTGACCAAGCGCACCACCTTTATCCGGGTACGCGAGCAAGAGAACAACGTCTACGGTAAAGAGTAAAATTGGTTCATCTGCTTTAACCTCCAGCTTAAAGAGCTGAACAAAGCACACACCACCTTTATCCGGGTACGCGAGCAAGAGAACAACGTCAACGGCAAGGAGTAACCTGCCACAGACCGCCGTCACGCGCTGACGGTTAGAAGCCAATCCACCGGTGTGCTACCCTGCGCACCGGTTTTTTTGCATCTGGAACCCCGAGCCATGACCAGCCCCCTGCCCCCCTTTGACTGGGATATCTTCTGTTGCGTCGTCGACAACTTCGGTGACATCGGCGTCACCTGGCGGCTCGCTCGCCAGCTAAAGCGGGAGGGGAAGATCCCCACCCACGGCAATGACGTACAGGTGCGGCTCTGGGTGGACGATCTGGCAAGTTTCGCCCGCATCTGCCCCGGGCTCGACCCGGCGCAGGATGGTCAGTGGGTCGATGGGATCTATATCCAGCACTGGCATGAGACCCTGCCGACCGACATGACCCCGGCCAGGGTGGTGATCGAAGCCTTTGCCTGCGAACTGCCCACCCCCTTCATAGAACTGATGGCGAGCCAACCCAAGCCCCCCTGCTGGATCAATCTGGAGTACCTCTCGGCAGAGAGCTGGGTCGAGGATTGCCACGGCCTCGCCTCGCCACAGCGAGTTGGCAACCAGAGCCTCAACAAATACTTCTTCTTCCCGGGCTTTACCGCTAAAACCGGCGGCCTTTTGTGCGAGCACGACCTCATCACCGAACGGGAGCAGTGGCAGCAAGATGATGCGGGACTGGCAGCCTACTGGGCCAGCCTCGGTTTGCCGCCCAAACAAGAGAACGAGCTGCGGGTCAGCCTCTTTACCTACGAGAGCGATGCGCTGCAAAGCCTGGTCGAGAGCTGGTGCCAGAGCACCACGCCCGTCACCCTGCTGCTGCCGCTGGGGCGCTCACTGCAGGATGTGCTGCGCGGCGCAAACCTTGAAAGCGCCATCACCACCGCCAAGGCGGGGGATCTGCTCCACTCGGGCAACCTCACCATCAAGCTGCTGCCGATGACCGATCAGACCGGTTACGATCGGCTGCTGTGGAGCTGCGATCTCAATCTGGTACGCGGGGAGGACTCCTTCGTGCGGGCCCAGTGGGCAGCCCGTCCTTTCCTCTGGCACATCTACCAGCAGGAAGAGGATGCTCATCTGGTCAAGCTGGAGCAGTTCCTTGACCACTACTTATCTGACTTGTCAGATCTGGCCGATCTGCCCGCCGAGTGCGCCCAATGGCTGCGCCGGTTCAATCTGGCCCTCAATCGTGGCGAAGATTGCCGCGAACTTTGGGCCCAATGGCCCCGATATAGCGCTATTTGGCAGCAATATGGGCGAAGCTGGTCACAGAAGTTGCTCCGGGACGGGGATCTCGTCACGCGGTTGGTGAAATTTTTAGAAAGCCGTATATAATCTGGCAGTTTTTATCCGTCCGTTTCACGAACAGGAATTTTTTACATGAAAACCGCACAGGAAATCCGCGCTGGTAACGTAGTCATGATCGGCACCGAGCCGATGGTGGTTCAGAAGGCTGAATTCAACAAATCCGGCCGTAACTCCGCCGTGGTCAAAATGAAGCTGAAGGGCCTGCTGAACGGCAGCGCTACCGAGACCGTCTTCAAGGCCGACGACAAGCTGGACGTAGTTCAGCTGGAACGTAAAGAGTGCACCTACTCCTACTTCTCCGATCCCCTGTATGTCTTTATGGACACCGAGTACAACCAGTACGACGTAGAGAAAGACAACCTGGGTGACGTGCTGAACTACCTGGTAGACGGCATGGAAGACATCTGCGAAGTGACTTTCTACAACGAGAAAGCCATCTCCGTAGAACTGCCGACCACCATCGTGCGCGAAGTTGAGTACACCGAACCGGCTGCCCGTGGCGACACCTCCGGTAAAGTGACCAAGCCTGCCCGTCTGAAAGGCACTACCTACGAGCTGGCTGTTGCCGCCTTCGTAGAGATCGGTGACAAGATCGAAATCGACAGCCGCACCGGCGAATTCAAGCGTCGCGTCAACTAATTGAGCGCTTTGAATTGATTGCAAAAAAGCGAGCCACCGGCTCGCTTTTTTATTACCTGCGCATTGCCATTACACCGCCCGCCTTCAGAAAATCCCGCCGCCGCCGCTAACCCAGTTAACCGGGGAGCACACTATGGCCAGATTATCCTTATCACTGCTGTTATTGACCTTGCTGGCTGGCCATGGGGCAGAAGCGAGCGACGTCGCCCCCCCCGTCGCCGAGCCACTGCCCCTCGACCACTGGCAAGCCAGCGACTGGAAAGGGCTGCCCGATGCTACCCAGATCGACAAGCAGACGGTGCTGTTCGCCAAACACGACAGTGAAAACTATGTGGGGCTGGCCATTTTGCTGCCCGACTGGCAGCGCAGCGGCCAGCTGTGGCAACTGACCCGTGCCCTTGGCCAGCTGGGCTTTGATACCCTGCTGCTGCTCCCCTCTCCCCAACAGACCGAGCTCGACCCTGCCGCCGAGAAAAAAGCGAAAAACAGCGATGAATTTCGCAAGCAATTTGCCGAGCGGATCAGCAAGCTGGCCGATGCCAAGCTGCAAGAGGGGGGCTTCAAGCTGATCCTGGCACAAGGCACTGGCGCTGCCTGGACCGCCAACCTCATCGCCAGCGAGCAGTTGCCCGCCCCCGATGCACTGGTGCTGCTCGACGGCTTCTTTCCCAATCAGCAGAGCAACCGGATCATGGCCAAGGAGGTCGCACAGGCAGCCATTCCGACCCTGGATCTCTATCAGGAGGATGGTGGCCGCTGGCCACTCTTAGCCGCAGAGGTCCGCAGAAGCGAGAGCCGCCGCAGCAACAAGCTCAACTACCGCCCCTACGCCCTGATGGAGCTGGAGGAGACTCCCACCCGCATTCAGGGCTGGCTCAACCATCTGGGCTGGCTCTAAACCAGCCGCCACCATCGAGCAACAAAGCGCGCGCAAGCTCACATCTGCCGGATAAAGCCCAACCCTGGCACAGCGGCAGGCTGGCCCTGACTGCATCCTCTTTGGCATCATGACCCCTCGAACCTGAAAAATGGCAGGAAGATCCATGCAGCAAATCGTATTTCTCGACAGCGATACCCTGGATGCGGGCATCACCCTGCATCACCCCGACTTCCCCCATCACTGGCAGAGCTATCCGCGTACCGCCCCGGAACAGGTGGTCGAGCGGCTGAAAAACGCCAGCATCGCCATCATCAACAAGGTGCGGATCGGTGCCGCCGAGCTGGCCCAGCTGCCGGAGCTCAAACTCATCGCACTGGCCGCCACCGGCAGCGACAACGTGGATCTGGAGGCGTGCCGCGCCGCCAACGTCGGGGTGTGCAATATCCGCAACTACTCGGGCCCCTCGGTGCCGGAACACGCCATGGCACTGATGCTGGCCCTGTCGCGCAACCTCTTCTGCTGGCGCCAGTCGCTGCTGGAGGGGCGCTGGCAACAGAGCGGCCAGTTCTGCTTCTTCGACCACAACATCATGGATCTGCACGGCAAGCAGCTCGGCATCATCGGCAAGGGAACCCTGGGTCAGGCGCTCGGCGAACGGGCCAAAGGGATGGGGATGACGGTGCGCTACGCCCAGAGTCAGGTTGGCGCCAGCCATGATGAGGATCGACTGCCACTGGATGAACTGCTGCAAAGCTCGGATGTGATCAGTCTGCACTGCCCGCTCACCCCCTACACCCGCAACCTGATTGGCGAGCGGGAGCTGGGGCTGATGAAAGCGGGGGCTTTGCTGATCAACGTCGGCCGTGGTGGACTGGTGGATGAAGAGGCACTGCTGCAAGCGCTGGCCAATGGCCAGCTCGGTGGCGCAGGCTTCGATGTGGCGAGTGTCGAACCGCCGCCCCCCGACCATCCCTTGATGAAGGCGCTGCAATACCCCCACTTTATCCTGACCCCCCATGTGGCCTGGGCCAGCGAGGAGTCAATGCAGCGTCTCGCCGATCAGCTGATAGACAACATCAACGCCTTTGCCGCCGGTCGCCGCCAGCACCGACTGGTATGACCGCGCGATCTGATAAGCGCAAAGAGAGTGACCACACCATGAAAAACGGGGCCAACAGGCCCCGTTTTGCATCTTCAGAATGCCCTGCGCGCGCATCAATCGTCGTCGTGATCTCTGTGCTTTTTATGCTTCTTGTGCTTTTTGTGGTGTTTGTGATGGTGGTCGTCATCATCATCGTAATAGCGATCCTGGCTCTGGTGACCATCGCCGGTCTTGGCACCGATGGCCGAGCCGCTCGCCCCGCCAACCCCGGCCCCGATCAGCTGACCAGTATCACCGCCGACACTCTTGCCGATGGCAGCACCACCCAGCGCCCCCACCGCGCCGCCAAGGGCCGCTTCATTCTTGTTGCCCTTGTTAGCCGTCGCCGCACCACCGGCGGCACCACCCAACGCAGCCCCCACCAGCGCACCGGTATCACCACCCAGCTCCTTGCCGATCATGGTGCCCGCCACTCCGCCTGCGCCGCCCCCCAGAATGGTATTGAGGGTCTCGGAGGCGTGCACGGTCGTGCTGCCAGCCAGCAAGGCGCCCAGCAAAACCAGCGCGCGAATGCCACCGCTATTCATCTCCATGGATACTCCTGTCAAACCTGATTAATTTCCCCTGCACTATTAACCTGCACTATACAAACCGGCAAGCGGCAAGCCAGTGGAGGGATTGCGGTAGGTAGCTCTTCGCTTGAAACCCGGCAACAGGTGTGACTGGCAAGATCGAATTCAATCGCTTGAATAACCACAAGAAAATTTTCATTTCACAGGAATGGTGCAACCCTCGGCAATGCCGGGAGGCTGTCGCAGCCCCACCCCGACAGCTGACGATCGGACAGCTCCTGTCACCAGCACGGGGCTTGTGAGCGCAATCTCAGCAGTGCTGGCTGCCCAACTGCTCGATGATGGTGCTGCGCAGCAGAGCTCGCCCCTCGTCGATGCGGGTCGATCGGGAGAGTCCTTTCGCCCACATCAGCGCCAGCGTACGACTCAGCACCGGTTGATGCAGATCCACCACCTTGAGCTGGGGATCACAGAGATGGGCGGTATAGAGCCTGGGCAGGATGGCAATGGCCAGCCCCGAGCGTACCAGACCGTACAGGGTCTCGACATAGTCGGTGGTGTATCTGGGCTTTAGCCCGGGCAACTGGCTCTGGGCCAACCCGTGGACCTGTCGACTGACGTTGCCTCTGGCAAACAGGGCGATATCGCGGTGAGCCAGCAGCTGCCAACAGAGCATCTCCTCCGTTGCCAGCTGATCCTGTCGGTTGATCACCGCCACCAGCGCATCGTCCAGCAGCGGCGTGACCTCGAGCGAGTCGGGCAGATCGCCATCCAGCACGCCAATCCCCGCATCCAGCGACCCCTCGGCCAGCGCCTGCAGCAGGCCATCATTGGTGTGATCCTGAAACTCGACCCGCAAACCGGGAAACTGCTGCTGCAGACGAGCGGCCGCCAGCGGGAACATAAGGGCACAGGCCGACGGGATCAGACCGATGCGCAGGGTACCATCGCCCCCTTCGGCCATCACCTGCTGCATGTCGGCAAAAGCGGCGTGGGCCACATTGAGCAGCCCCTTGGCGTGGGGCAGGATCGCCTCTCCCTGCTCGGTCAGGGTGACCGCCTGCGCGGTGCGATGGAACAATTTGCCGCCAAGCACAGATTCAATCTGTCGCAAGGCGCTGCTCAGGGCGGGTTGACTGATGGCCATCTGGTTGGCCGTTTCGGTGAAGTGGCGCAGCTGGGCCAGAGTGACAAAATACTGGATCTGCTTGAGAGAGAGCGCAGGCAGACGGCGCCAGGGTTCAGACATGGAAGAGACAACCGGAGAAAAACGTTTGCAACAGCATAACCCTTTCTTATCCAGTTATAAATTCTTTGCGCTATGCATGGGCCAATCCTCTCCCTAAAGTGTGCCCATTATTCCCCTTGTCAGGCCTCTCCTTCATGTGTGAACAAGATGCATCCCTCAACTTGCGCCGCCGCGCCGTGCAGGCGGCCCTCGGCGAAGCGCCCTTCGATCTGCAGCTCACCAACGCCAACCTGATCGACATGGTGACCGGCGAGATCCGCCCCGCCGACGTGGGACTGGTCGGCCCGCTGATCGCCAGCGTTCACCCGGTCGGCACCTTCCAGCAGGCGAGCGAAACCCACGATCTGGCCGGTGCCTATCTCTCGCCCGGTCTTATCGACAGCCATGTCCATGTGGAGAGCTCCCACCTGACGCCGGAGCGCTACGCCGATGTAGTGGTCGCGCAGGGCACCACCACCATCTTCTGGGATCCCCACGAGCTGGCCAATGTGCTCGGGCTGGAGGGGGTGCGCTACGCCATCGACGCCAGCCGCAATCTGCCGCTGCGGGTCATCTGCGCCGCCCCCTCCAGCGTCCCCTCGACGCCGGGTCTCGAGATGTCAGGCGCCGACTTCCACGGCCCCGAGATGGCCACCATGCAGGAGTGGCCGGAGGTGGCGGGGATCGCCGAGGTGATGGACATGCAGGGGGTGCTGGGCGGCAGCGAGCGGATGACCGGCATTCTGCACGCTGGTTTGCAACGCAATGCCCTGATTGAGGGACACGCCCGGGGCCTCACTGGTCACCGGCTGCAAGCCTATCTGGCGGCCGGGGTCAGCTCGGATCACGAACTCACCTCAGCTGCCGATGCGCTGGAGAAGCTGCGGGCCGGGCTCACCCTCCAGCTGCGCGGCTCCCACCCCTATCTGCTGCCGGAGATCGTCGCGGCGCTGAAACAGCTGCCCCACCTCTCCTCCCAAATCACCCTCTGTACCGACGATGTGCCGCCCGACATGCTGCTGGAGAAGGGAGGCATGATTGCGCTGGTCAAACTGCTGGCTGAGCTGGGGCTGGCGGTACCCGACGTGCTGCGAATGGCCACCCTCAATGCCGCCATCCGTCTGCAGCGCAACGATCTCGGGCTGGTTGCCGCTGGCCGCTGCGCCGATCTGGTGGTGTTCGACAACCTCACCGATCTCAACCCGATCTGGGTCTACAGCGGTGGCCAGCGGGTCGCCCGCCATGGCGCCATTCTCAAACCCTCCGAGCCTGTCGCTGGTTGTCAGGCGCCGCGCGATACCATGCAGATCCCCCTGCGCACACTGGAGGAGTTCATCATCCGGGTGCCCGGGCTGACTGCGGGGCGTGCCCGCTTCAAGACCATCAAGGGGGCTCGCTTCACCCAGTGGAGTGAAACCGAGGTTGAGGTTCGGGATGGTCAGGTCATCGTGCCGACGGGATTTAGCCTCATCTCGGTGCAACACCGCCACGGCCGCCATCAGGCGGGCACCCGGCTGGCGCTGCTGGAGGGGTGGGGCGAGCTGCAAGGGGCCATCGCCACCAGCTACTCCCACGACTCCCACAATCTGGTGGTGCTGGGGCGCGACCCGCAAGAGATGATGCTGGCCGCCAACACCCTGATCGCCAGCGGAGGCGGCATGGCGGTCGTTCAGCAAGGTGAGGTGCTGGCCCACGTTGCCATGCCTATCGCGGGCATGCTCTCCGACCTGCCAGCCAGCGAACTGGCCGCCAGTTTCCACGCCCTGCGCAAAGTGAGCGGCAAGGTGGTGGAGTGGGAGCCCCCCTACCGGGTCTTCAAGGCCATCGAGGGGACCTGTCTTGCCTGCAATGCGGGGCCGCATTTGACCGATCTCGGCCTCACCGACGGCCTGACCCGCGAGATTGTCGATCCCTTCATCTGCTGCTGGCCCCACGATGCCAGCCAAGCCGATTAACCTCGAGGAGAACAGCGTGAACCCTGTCGCCATTATTCTGGATACCGACCCCGGCATCGACGATGCCGTTGCCATCGCCGCCGCCCTGTTTCATCCCGGGATCGAGCTGGCGCTCATCACCACGGTCGCCGGCAACGTCGATGTCAGCAAGACCACCTGCAACGCCCTGCGCCTGCTGCACTTTTTCGGCCAAGAGGTACCGGTGGCACAGGGGGCCAGCCAGCCCCTCGTGCGCCCTCTCGACAATGCCAGCCACATCCACGGCCACTCCGGCCTCGATGGTTACGAGTTTGCCGAGCCTAGGCAACAGCCGCTGCCAATCCATGCCGTCGAAGCCATGAAGGCCACCCTGCTAGCCAGCGAACAGCCCATGACGCTGGTGCCCATCGGGCCGCTGACCAATATCGCCCTGCTGCTCACCCAGCACCCCGAGTGTCGGGAGAAGATCGCGCGGATCGTGCTGATGGGCGGCTCGGCCGGTCGGGGCAACCACACCCCCAATGCCGAGTTCAATATTTACGTGGATCCGGAAGCGGCCCACATTGTCTTCAGCAGTGGCCTGCCCATCGTGATGTGCGGGCTCGATGTCACCAGCCGGGCCACCCTGACCGGCGAGATGATTGCGGCGCTGCCCGCCCTCAACCGCACCGGCGCCATGCTCCACGCCCTGTTCGGCCACTATCGCGGCGGCAGCATGCAGACTGGGCTCAAGATGCACGATCTCTGCGCCATCGCCTACCTGGTGCGCCCCGACCTCTTCATCACCCGGGCCTGCCATGTGGCCATCGAGACCCGGGGTGAGCACACTCTGGGCACCACCGCGGTGGATATCAACAACCGGCTCAAGCGACCGCCCAACGCCGAGGTGTGTCTCGATATCGACGTGCCCGGATTCAGGGCCTGGTGCATGGAGACCCTTGCCCGCGCCATCTGATCCCGAACCGCCAGCTCGCTGGCCCATTCCCATCAAGAAGAGAGTGTTGGAACCATGCTGGAAATAATTGTCAGCACCCTGATCCTGGTCGTCTGCGGCTATCTCATCGCCAAAAACTACGATGCCAAGATAGTGCTGTTTGGTGCCGGACTGCTGCTGATGTTTGCCGCCGTCGGACTGGGTCACCCGCTACTGCCTGCGGCGCAGAGCAGCGGCCTCAGCTGGCTTGACCCCTTCGTCCAGATCAAGCAGATCTTCATCAGCCAGATGGGCAATGTCGGCCTCACCATCATGGTGCTGTTCGGCTTCTCCAGCTACATGAGCCACATCGGCGCCAACGACGTCGCCGTCATGTTGCTGACCCGCCCCTTGAGCCGCATCCGCTCCCCCTATCTGCTGGTGCCGGTGATTTTCCTGCTAGGCAACCTGCTCTCCTTGGTGGTGCCGAGCGCTGCAAGTCTGGCTGTGCTGCTGATGGCCACCCTCTATCCGGTGCTCAAGGCGTCGAACATGTCCTCCCTCACCGCCGGAGCCGTCATTGCCACCACCGCCACCATCATGCCCAGCCCACTGGGGGCCGATAACGTGCTGGCCGCCCAGAAGCTGGGGATCCCGCTGGTGGAGTACATCGTCTCTTACCACGCCCCCATCTCGCTGCCGACGCTGGCGTTGATGGCGGTGGTGCACTACTTCTGGCAGAAAGCGATGGACAAGCGGCAGCAGGCGCGCGGCGGACTGGAGGAAAAAGAGGAGTCGCTCGCCGTGCCGACCGGGCTGCCGCCCGCCTACTACGGCCTCTTCCCGGTGCTGCCGCTGGTGCTGGTGCTGCTGTTCGGCATCTGCTTCACCCACCTCTCGCTCGGGTTGGTGGAGATCACCTTCGTCTGCCTGCTGCTCACCATAGGGGTGGAGCTGCTGCGCAAAGGCAATATCAAGGAGACCAGCAAGGAGTTCGCCATCTTCTTTACCGGCATGGGGACGGGTCTGGCTCAGGTGGTGTCGCTTATCGTGGCGGCCAGCATGCTGGTGGAGGGGCTCAAAGCCATCGGCATCATAGATACCCTGGTGGACAGTGTGAAGCACATCGACGGTGTCGGCTCCATCCTGATGTTCTTCTTCTCCGGCACGGCGGCGCTGATCGGGTTTATCAGCGGCAGCGGGCTGGCGGTCTTCTACTCCTTTATCAACATCATTCCCGAGATCACCGAGAAGGTCGGGGTCAACAGCGTGTCAGTGGCCCTGCCGATGCAGCTCACCGCCAACCTGATCCGCTCCATGTCGCCGGTCGCAGCGGTGATCATCGTCATCGCCTCGATCACCGGCAGCAACCCCATCGAGATCATCAAGCGCACCTCGGTGCCCATCATCTCGGGCATCCTCTGCTGCATGACCCTCTCCTATCTGCTGTTTAGCTAGGTCCTTGCCCACACACAGGCGATCAACGAGATTGCCTGTGTGCGGGGTATGAGAGGCTGTCGTCATCAGACACATATTGTCAGGATTGCTCCTTGCGGATCACATCGCCCCCTGACGAGAGATGCCAGCAATCCCGACCGCAGCCCTTGCTTTGATAGAGAAGCGCATCGGCCCGTTCAAACAACGCGGTGCAATCCTGCTGATTGCGGGCGCCCCCCGCACTCAGGGTGACCCGCCCCTTGAACTCGCGCCACTGCTGGCTGCGCACCCGGTAGAGCAGATGAGCCAGAGCGGCTTCCAGATCACTGCGTTCAAGTTGCACCAATGCGGCAAATTCATCGCCCCCAATCCGGTAGACCGCATGTTCGCCAAACTCTTCGGTCAGAATGTGGGCAACCCGAACCAACACCTGGTCACCAAAGGCATGGCCAAGGGTGTCATTGATCCCTTTGAAGCAATCCACATCGAACAGCAGCAGCCAAAAATGCAGCTCGGTCTGCTCAAGAGCCAGTTTGTGTTGTTCGAAAGCCCGCCGGTTCATGCTGCCGGTCAGAGGATCGCGCAGCAGCGCATCCTTATCTTTGAGAAAGGTGGCACGTACTTGATCTATTTCACTGAGACTGCGGTGTACAAACCAGGTACTTGCTTCTGCAACCGGCTCGGACGCTGCCGGATCCTGGACAATCCCACTCAGTGAACCGGATACCAATGCCTGCTCCTGACGAAATATCCGCACCAGAAAACCTATGCTGAGAAACCAGATCAGAAACAGTGATAACAGGGGCAGCACCACCATCAAAAGGGACTCTTTGAGGCCGTCACGAAAGACTGAGGGAGGTAAATAGATGTTGAGATCCCAACCAATGTCTTCCAGCTCACGCTTGAGATGAGTGCCATACCAGAGCACATCGAGGCCAAACCAGTTGTGTCCCCCCACCACGTTCCTCGCCTCTGTATCCAGCAGATCAAGATTGCTACCCACGATCAACTCATCGCTGCCGCGCAGGGTGAGATAGAGCGCAGCACGGTTGTTCCCTACTGTTCTTTTCAACGCCTGCTGCAATGTTTTGAATGACATATCCACCATCAGCAACCCCAGCAGGTGCCCCTTGTCATCCCGCACTCGCTTGACCAAGGTAAGGATCAGCTCTCTGGTGCTGTATTCGGGATAGGGGCCAAGCCAGACCGTCTCATCCCCTGGCATGGACAGCACCTTGTACCAGGGGCGCACCGAGGCTCGGTAACCAGCAGGTCGCCCCCACTCGGGATAACTGTTAATCAGGTCAAACTTTGGATTGTAAAAGTAGATGTAATGGCTGCTGCGCTTGATCTGATGAGCAATGGCCCAAATATGATTGTTGGCCGGTTCACCACGGGCAATCGCCTGTTTATCCAGAGAGGCTTCCAGCACTGCGATCTGCCGCTCATTGACCTGCACCATTTCATGGATCAATGCGGCTTCAACCGAGGAGGCCATATGGCCAAAGCCCGCCACCGTCTTGTCGATATCACGCACATAGCTGGCGGCCGCCAGGATCAATGTTGAAAGCAACACTAGGATCCCCAGCACAAAGGAGAGAGGAGCAAGTACGTAATAGCGTCTATTAAGGGGGAGCTGACTCACATCACATCCATAGACCAGATTGATAAGGACTGATTTTAGGGAGGAATCCACTATGGATTATTGATTGCCGTCAGATCTTAACGATTCAAATGAAAACACTCATACTTTGGCTATGAATCAATAATCCCGGGTCGAATATTAACCAACAGGAAAAAGCATCATCACTCTCGGTTAACATTCTGCTCTTGAGAGGGTGGTATAGTCTATAGCTTGAGCAACTGGGGGTGGCTGGCCACAAGGCGGGCGCCCGGTGACTATCACGCAAAGGAGATGTTATGAGCAGTCCGTTTATCGAACAGATCAAAGCACGTCGAACCATCTATGCCCTGGGCGACCAGGTGTCCCATACGCCGGAGCAGCTGACGGCCCTGATCCAGGATGCCATCAGGCACAGCCCCTCCTCCTTCAACTCCCAGAGCTCCCGCGCCGTCATCCTGTTTGGCGCCCAGCACCACAAGCTGTGGGATATCGTCAAAGCCGAGCTGAAAAAGATCGTGCCACCGGAAGCCTACGCCCAGAGCGAAGCCAAGGTGGATGGCAGCTTCCGCGCAGGCTTTGGCACCGTGCTGTTCTTTGAAGACACCGACGTCATCAAGGATCTGCAGCAAAAATTTGCCCTCTATGCCGACAACTTCCCCGTCTGGTCGGAACATGCCACCGGCATCGCCCAGTTCGCGGTCTGGACAACGCTGGCTCAGGAGAAGATCGGCGCCTCCCTGCAGCACTACAACCCCCTCATCGACGAGGCGGTGCGCAAGGAGTGGAACCTGCCCACCAGCTGGCTGCTGCGTGCCCAGATGCCCTTTGGCAGCATCAAGCAACCGGCCGGCGACAAGACCTTTATCGACGACGCCACCCGCTTCCGCGTCTTCAAGTAACTCTTGAGATAGCAAAACGCCCCCGTAGTTCGGGGGCGTTTTTATTGCGCCAGGCCGCGCTGATGGCGATAACTCATACCGCAATATGCGGCCGCAGCGCCTTCCCCAAGCGTTACCTTCACCTCGCACCAGTCGCGGATCACCGCCACCACTGCCGGATTGAGCGGCGCATCACCCCCTACCTGCACCACGGTGCAGCCTGCGCGCAAGGCACTCTCGATACCGGCCGGCGCATCCTCGAACACCAGACAGCGAGCGGGCAAAACGCCAAGCCGTTCGGCTCCCAGCAGATAGGGCTCGGGATCGGGTTTACCATTGACCACCTCTTCGGCCCCCACCAGCACGCTGGGCAGCGGCAAACCGGCACAACGCAGGCGATGGCGGGCAACCCGCTCACTGGCGGAGGTCACGATGGCCCAACGCTCTCGCGGCAAGCGGCGCAGCAGCTCGTCACACCCGGCGATGGCCTCGCCACCGGTATGTTCCATCTCCAGCTCGTCGAGCCGCACCGCCTCCCGCTCCACATCCAGTTGCGGGGCGAGCGCCCGGATCACCTCCCGCGAGCGCATGCCGTGGCACATCGCCAGCACCGGCTCGGGGGCAAGCTGATGATGCTGGCACCAGAGCCGCCACACCTTCTCCACATCACCGGTCGAGCAGACCAGGGTGCCATCCATATCGAGCAGCAGGGCGGATACTGACAAGGTGATGTTGTTCATGTCGACGCTCATACCTGTACCCCGGCCAGCTCGGGCGCAACACCAGAGAGCGCATCGGCAAAGGCCTGCTGCTGGGCTGCTCGCTCATAACAGGCGAGCGCCTGCTCGGCATTGCCAGCCCACACCTGCAACGGGCCGACCACAAACCCCTGTTGCAACAGGCTGGCGAGCAGCTCCCCCGTCTCCGGGGCTACCAATGGCTGGGCCAGCACCAGCGTGCCCTTGATCAAAAAAAGATAACGTTGAGTGGACATGATATGGCTCCTTGTTCCGGTTCGGAGGAGGGCGGTTCCCCCTTGCCAAGCCATTAGAACAAGGCGATTAGATAATTTATAATCAATAAATCGCCACTTTGGATAACCAATTGGAATGAAATTTGACTTGAGGCAATTGCAGGCATTTGTGACGCTGGCCGACACCGCCAACTACCGGGAGGCGGCCAGCCGCCTCTTTATCACCCAACCGGCCCTCACCAAGCAGATCCAGGGGCTGGAGCAGACGCTGGGCTGCACCCTGTTCAAACGGGGCCGCCACGGCGCCGAGCTGACGGCGCTCGGTGCCCAGCTGCTCACTCAGGCGAGTGCGCTGGTCGAGCACGGTCGGGAGTTCGAAAGCCATGCGCTGGCGGTGGCGAGCGGCGTGGCCGGTCGACTCAAGATTGGCTTTGGCCTGTCGAGCTTTGCGCTGGCACCCTCGCTGGTCGCCCGCTTCAAGCAGCAGGTCACGGACGTGATGGTTCATCTGCAGGATATGCCCTCCGCCATCCAGCAGGAGCAGCTGCTCTCCGGCCAGTTGCAGCTTGGCTTTATGCGCAGACCCCAGATGCCGCAGTTGCAGGAACACCGGCTGCTGATCGATCGGCTGGTACTGGCGGTGCCGACCCGAATGACCGAGCCAGACCCGGCCGCATTCGACGTCCAGCTCGCCCTGACCAGCCAGCCACTGCTGCAGATGGTGGGCCACCGTTGTCCCGGTCTCAGCCAGCAGATCGCCGGTTTTCTCGGCGCCAACCGGCTGACCGGCATGATCCAGGAAGCCGAAGATATCCAGACTCTGGTAGCGCTGGTCGCGGCAGGTATCGGCAATGCCATCCTACCGCGCAGCGTCAGCTTTATCGCAGGCCCCGATGTCACCCTTTATCCTCTCTTTGGCCCCTGCGCCGAGTGGGAGGTCAGCATGGTATGGAACCCGGACTTTGCCGATCCCATCCGGGATCACTTCGTCAGGCAGGTGATCGCCAGCCATCCCACGCCGGTCTCGGCCACTCCCGAGCGGTGATACCGACGCTCATGGGCGGCTACAACACCGGCGGCCAAAACAGTGCGCCCCCATCAAGGGGGCGCATGCAGAACAAGAGCAATAATCAGGATCAGCAGTTGGCGCAGTGACTGCGGTTTTTACCTTCCCCCTTGGCGTGATAGAGCGCCGCATCGGCCGCCGCCAGCAGCTCCCCTTCCCCCTCCAGCGGTTGTTCTGCCGTGTAGGTGGCAATACCAACACTGGCGCTGAGTCGCAGATCTCCCGCCACCACTATGTCGAGATCGTTGATGGCCTGGCGGATCTCCTCCCCAATTCGCAAGGCCGCCACTCTGTCGGTATTGCCGAGGATCAGCGCAAACTCGTCGCCGCCAAAGCGGCAGGGCAGATCGGCCGGACGCTGGCAGAAGGATTGCAACAGATGGCCAACCAGCTGGAGGGAACCATCCCCCATCTGATGGCCCAGATGGTCATTACAGGCCTTGAAGTTATCCAGATCCAGCATGATGAGAGAGAGCGGAGTATGTTCACGCATGCAACGCCGCCACTCGTTATGCAGAAAATTATCGAACTTCCGCCGATTGGCCAGCCCGGTCAGGGGATCGTGCATAGAGAGGTTGGCCACCTCCAGTTCCAGCAACTTGCGCTCGGTGATATTGATATGAGCGATGGAATAAAACTCGGCCTCGATGCCGATCACCGGGGCCACTCGCATCATAAACCAGCGCTGGGTGTCCACGCTGTGGCAGGGGTACTCCAGATAGAACTTATCCTGCTGATGACGGATAACCCGAAGGATCCCCTCCACCGCCGCCACAGCCAAAGGATCCGCTTCGCCGTCACACGCCCCCATGTAGTTGACCCCGAGCCAGTTATATCCCTTGGGCATGCCGTTTTGCTCAGCAAAGAGATCCCAGGCGAGATTGGTGTAGTGGATCACGCCATTCCGATCTATCACCGAGATCTGGTCTTCCAGCGAATCCAGCAGCGCAGCCAGATAATGGGCTCGCTCGGAGAATAGACTCCGAGACCTCTGTATATCGTCCACCATGATGGCCATCCTGTGGCAAAAGTGGCGCACCGCCACCTATTAACAATTAAGTCAGCAGATAGAGTAAAGCACCCAATTCCCACTTAGCCAACTGAGACCACAGCCCACGAGATCACACCATCCGGCAAGGTTTCAGGCCAGCGCCATGCACCGGATAAAAAGAGAACGAAATTTCAATATGTAATTGATAAATAATATTTAATTCTCACACCACTGATTTTCACAGGGGATGCCATCGCCCTCTCCATCCATTTTGGTATTCGGGCAATGTTGCAAAAACCAGGTTGCCTCCTCGCAGGAGGTCATCTGGGAGCAATATTCCCGGCCATCGCACTGGTAGCGTTGAGCCGGTTGCGATGAGACCTCACTGAAACTGCTGCCACTGCTGCTAACAGAGGGGGTCGGCAAGGGCGCCATCGACTCGGCCGAGAAGCGGGAGTAGATGGAAAAGAGGCCGGCGAGCACCAGCAGGGGGATCAGTTTGCCACTCCAACTGCTCTTGCGGCGCCGGGAGGGGTTAATCCGCTCTCTGGTCGCGGTGGGTCGTGGCGGCTGACTTGCCGCCCGCAATGATGGCGCCGCCGATGATGCGGCTGATATTGCTGCTGATGGTGCGGCCAATGACGCGCCCGACGGCCCTGCATCGGCAAGGGTGAGCGGGCGATCAGGGAAAAACACCTGTAGCGCCCTCGGTTTGCCATCCTGGCCACTGCCGATCAGATAAGTAACGCGCTCCCCCGGCTCGGGCACGCGACCATCTGATTGCAGCGCCGTGACATGCACAAACAACCTCGCACCACGCAATCCTGCGGTTGCCTGCTCGGCGCCATCTTGTTCCGGTGTAATAAACCCAAAGCCGCGCGCCTCGTTCCAGTTCGCGATCCGTCCCTGATAACGCATCTGTCCATCCTTGTTGCTATCCATGTGAGCACTATCTTGCCCGGCAATCATGTTGCCCAAAAGTGCTGCGGCCCGACAGGGGGCCGCAGACTAAATGTCAAAACAGTGATCGAGCGCAGCCAGCGTTAAGGATCAAGCCAGCTGGGACACCTTGATGATCTCGGCGATGCGACCCAGCATGCGCAGCGAGGTGTGGTGCTCAGTGGCATCTGCGGCGGCGCAGGCATCCTCCAGAATGGTGATGGCGTAGTCCCTGTCATGACCATCCCGTGCCGCAGCCTGAATAGCCCAGCTGGTGCTCACCCCGCACAGATAGAGGTGGTCGATGTGGTTGGCCCGCAGCGCAGGCTCCAGCGCCGTACCGTAGAAGGGGCTCACTCTGGGCTTGGCCAGCACCAGATCGCCGGACTGCACATCAAGATCGGGGTGAAAGTCGGTGCCGCTGTCACCAAGAGAGAGCGCGCCAAGCTGATGAGCCCGACCAAACATGGGGGAGCCCTTGGGTTGCAGCTGATAGCGGCCGTCAAAGCCCACCTTGATGAGCACTACCAGCCAGCCGTGAACACGGGCATGGGCCAGCGCCTGATTGGCATGCCTGATGGCGTTCTGCTCCAGCACATGGGCAGCCGAGACGGCGATGCGCCCATCGGGATGGGCAATATCGTTGATAAAATCGATCACCAGTAGCGCCTTGTTCATCCCTTCTCTCCCCAATCAAGTGGTTGATAGCCGACCCGTTATACCCACTTTTTCGCGCCAGCACAGCCCAGCCCGCCAACCTCGTTGGTATGGCCAGCCCGCTTATGCCTGAGCATCACCTGGGTAGAGGGTGACCACCAGATCGAGCCCCTGTTCAGCCAGCCCCAGCAGCTGTGCGGCCGGCAGCCGGTTTTGCAGGATGGGCGCTGCGCCTGACTGGTAACCCAGATCCATCTCCTTGCGCAGGCACCCCTGCCAAAGGGGCAAAACCGACTCGGGCAGCGCCGCCAAGATGGCGAGCAGGTGCGCTACAAGTTGTCGCGGCTCACTGTAATTGCCCTCTTCGGCGAACAGCTCCAGGCGTCCGTGCCACAGCCCCTCTTCCTGATGGAGCGCCAGACAATCCATCCCGCCCTGCACCAGCGCAGCAACCAGCGGCTGCAGATCCTGCGCGCTGGTCAGCTCCAGATCACCGTTGATAAAGTGACACTTTTCCATCTGCATCCTCCTATAGCGGCCTCTGGTTACACCAGTCCAAGCGCGTAGCGCAGCGCCATCTCCTTGAGCGGGCCCGCCTTGTCCGCCAGATTGAGGGCCAGATTGCGGGCCAGCTTGAGGGGGCCAATCTCGTTGCTGAACACTCCGTAGAAGAGATCCATCCCCGACTGCATCAGCAAGTTGTCGGGGCGACGACGGCGCTCATAACGGGTGGCGAGCGCCAGCTGATGCCAGTCGGCGCCAGCCCCTTGCAGCAGATCGACCCAGCAGGCCACATCCTTGAAGCCGAGGTTGACCCCCTGCCCCGCCAGCGGGTTGATGGTGTGGGCGGCATCGCCAAGCAGCACCACCCGACCGGCGTGGTAGTCGTTGGCGTGGCGGCGCACCAGCGGGAAGCTCCCTTTGCCGGTGACAGTGAAGCCGCCGAGGCGGCTTGGGAAGTGGCGGCGCACTTCGGTGGCGAGCCCCTCGTTGCTCATGGCAGCCAGCGCCCGGATACGGGCCGGGCTGTCATACCACACCAAAGATCCGTGCTGGCCGGGCAGCGGCAGGAAGGCGCGCGGGCCGCTCGGGGTGAACTGCTGCCAGGTGATATCTTCCTGTGCAAAGTCGGTGTCGATATTGATCAGCATGCAGTGCTGGCGGTACTCGAAGCGCGACACGCCGATGCCAGCCAGCTTGCGGGTATGGGATTCGGCGCCGTCGCAGGCAAGCACCCAGCGGGCGGCCAGCTCGGTGCCGTCATCCAGGGTTAGTACCGCCTCATCCGCACTCTGGCACAGGCTCGCCACCGCCGCCGGGGTGTGGGTCTGGATGGTAGGAAAATCCTCCATCCGTTTGAGCAGGGCGAGCTGCACCAGCCGGTTTTCGATGATGTAGCCAAGCTGGGGCAGGCCGAGATCGGCGGCGCTGAAGCGGGTGGCAAAGCCATCCAGCTCCCAGGTCTCCAGTCGGCGGTAGGGGCAGAGCCGCATCTGCTGCAGATGGTGCCAGGCGCCAGCCTGCTCCAGCAGCGCTACCGAAGCCTGACTGATGGCGGAGACCCGCAGATCCAGCGGCTGCTCCGGCGCGTAATGCTCCGGCAGGCTAGTTTCGATGACCCGCACCGAGAGGCCCTGGGCCGCCAGCAGACAGGCGGTGGCGGCACCCACCATGCCAGCGCCGACGATGGCGATATCACACTGTTCCATACATTTATTCCTGAAAGGGTGCGTCCGGCGACAGCGCCCGGACGTGAACCGGATGGCAGCATGATAGCGCAAGGGCGCCTGATAAACAGTGAGGCAAACGGGGAATTGCTGCGTCAAATCAAGGAGAAAGCGGATCGAGCCCGCGGGCGGCCGGTATCGGGTGAGCACCATTGCCAGCTGGATATTAGCTAGGCAGTATCCAGATTGCGGAGTAAAATGCGCGGTCCTTTGACCATGCCGATTTCAAAACAAGTCAAGAGAAGCAATGAGCAAGAAACTTCACATTAAAACCTGGGGTTGCCAGATGAACGAGTATGACTCGTCCAAAATGGCCGACCTGTTGGATGCCAGCAATGGCTACACCCTTACCGAAGAGCCCGAAGAGGCAGATGTCTTGCTGCTGAATACCTGCTCCATCCGCGAAAAAGCGCAGGAGAAGGTGTTCCATCAGCTGGGTCGCTGGAAAAAGCTCAAGGCCAAAAAGCCCGCTCTGGTGATCGGCGTGGGTGGCTGCGTTGCCTCTCAGGAGGGCGATGCGATTCGCCAGCGCGCTCCCTATGTGGATATCGTGTTCGGCCCGCAGACCCTGCATCGCCTGCCCGCCATGATCAAGGAAGTGCAGGAGGGCCGTGGCGCCCAGGTTGATATCGCCTTCCCCGAGATCGAAAAGTTCGACAACCTGCCCGAACCACGCGCCGAAGGGGCCACCGCCTTTGTCTCCATCATGGAAGGCTGCTCCAAATACTGTACTTACTGCGTGGTCCCCTACACCCGCGGTGAAGAGGTGAGCCGTCCGATGGATGACGTGCTCTACGAAATTGCCCAGCTCGCCCAACAGGGTGTGCGCGAAGTGAACCTGCTCGGTCAGAACGTCAACGCCTATCGTGGCCCGACCTTTGATGACGGCATCTGCACCTTCGCCGAGCTGCTGCGTCTGGTGGCCGCCATCGACGGTATCGATCGCATTCGCTACACCACCAGCCACCCGATCGAGTTCACCGACGACATCATCGAGGTCTACAAAGACACCCCGGAAGTGGTCAGCTTCCTGCACCTGCCGGTGCAGAGCGGCTCGGATCGCATCCTGACCATGATGAAGCGCCCGCACACCATCCTGGAGTACAAATCCAAGATCCGCCGCCTGCGTGCCGCCCGTCCCGACATCACCATCAGCTCCGACTTCATCGTGGGCTTCCCGAACGAGACGGACGAAGACTTTGAAGCCACCATGAAGCTGATCGAAGAGATCAACTTCGACATGAGCTTCAGCTTCATCTTCAGCCCGCGCCCGGGCACCCCGGCCGCCGACATGCCCGATGATGTCGACATGGAAGTGAAGAAAGCCCGTCTGGCCCGCCTGCAGCACGTCATCAACAATCAGGCGATGCAGATTGGCCGCGCCATGTTGGGCACCACCCAGCGCATCCTGGTGGAAGGGCCCTCCAAGCTCGACCCGATGCAGCTGTGTGGCCGCACCGAGAACAACCGGGTGGTTAACTTCGAAGGGCAACACACCCTGATCGGCGGCTTTGCCGACGTGGAGATCACCGAGGTTCGCCCCAACTCCCTGCGCGGCAAGTTCATCCGCGGCGAGAGCGAGATGAACCTGCGGATCGCCACCGCCCCGAGCGAGATCCTTGCTCGTCGTCCCGACAATGTGCCGGACGAACTGGGCGTGGCCGCTTTCACACCCCATTAATCCCCTCCTCCCCATTCGCTCGGCGGATGGGGAGCGCCTTGAGACGAGGATATTTTGAGCCGACACATCTCGACCCTGAATCTGCATCTGGAGCCCGCCGACAACCAGCGCCTTGCCAGCCTGTGCGGCCCCTTCGATGACAACATCAAGCAGCTGGAGCGCCGCCTCGGCGTCGAGATCAGCTACCGTGACAGCCACTTCCAACTGGTGGGCAAACCGGCCCAGCTGGATGCCGCCGCCGTCATCCTCAAGCACCTCTATGTGGAAACCCAGCCCCTCAAGGGTGGCAAGGTGACCGACATCACCCCCGACATGGTCCATCTGGCCATTCAGGAGTCACGGGTACTGGAGCAGGATGACGAACCGGCGCCGAGCATCCCCTACGGCAAGGAGGTGACGGTCAAGACCAAGCGCGGTCTCATCAAGCCACGCAGCCCAAATCAGGCCCAGTACATCGCCAACATCGTGCGCCACGACATCTGCTTCGGCATCGGCCCCGCCGGTACCGGCAAGACCTATCTGGCGGTCGCAGCGGCGGTGGATGCACTGGAGCGTCAGGAGATCCGCCGCATTCTGCTGACCCGTCCGGCAGTGGAAGCGGGGGAGAAGCTGGGCTTTCTGCCCGGGGATCTCTCCCAGAAGGTGGACCCTTACCTGCGCCCGCTCTACGACGCCCTGTTCGAGATGCTGGGCTTTGAGCGGGTCGAGAAACTGATGGAGCGCAACATCATCGAGGTGGCGCCGCTCGCCTACATGCGTGGCCGCACCTTGAACGATGCGTTCATCATTCTCGATGAGGCTCAAAACACCACCACCGAACAGATGAAGATGTTCCTGACCCGGATCGGCTTCAACTCCAAGGCGGTCGTCACCGGTGACATCACCCAGGTAGACCTGCCGCGCAACGCCAAATCCGGCCTGCGCCACGCGCTGGAAGTGCTGCAAGGGGTCGATGGTCTGTCGTTCAACTTCTTCGAGTCCAAAGACGTGGTCCGCCACCCGGTGGTGGCCCGCATCGTGCAGGCTTACGAGGCATTCGATGCCAAGCAGGCAGCGGAAAAAGCAGCCCCCATTTTTGGGAAAGAGAGCATCGGGAAAGAGAGCACCAGCAAAGAGAGCGAGCAATGAGCGTAACCCTGGATCTGCAACTGGCCAGCGCCAGCACTGACGGCCTGCCCACCGAAGCTCAGCTGCAAGGCTGGCTCGACGGCACCATTCTCGGCTTCCAGCAAGAGGCTGAAGTGACGGTGCGAATCGTCGACGAGGCGGAGAGCAACGAGCTCAACCTCACCTATCGCGGCAAGGACAAGCCCACCAACGTGCTCTCCTTCCCGTTCGAGGCGCCGCCCGGTCTGGAGCTGCCGCTGCTGGGCGATCTGGTGATCTGCCGTCAGGTGGTGGAACGGGAAGCACAAGAGCAGAACAAGCCCCTCATGGCCCACTGGGCCCACATGGTTGTGCACGGCAGTCTGCATCTGCTAGGTTATGACCATATCGAGGATGAGGAAGCCGAAGAGATGGAGCAGCTTGAGCGCGACATCATGCAGGAGCTCGGTTTTGCCGACCCTTATCTGAACGACGAAGAGTAAACAGCCGGACGGTCATCGACTTGAAACAGCAGGTGGCCATCCTTATATAACCCGAACAATTTCAAGTGTGTTTAAGCGAGTAACCAAGAGAAAAAATGACCGACGATCACCCTAGTACCGGCTCGCCGAAGAAAACCTGGCTCGACAAACTCAGCCAACTCTTCCAGGGCGAGCCAAAAGACCGCAATGATTTGGTAGACGTGATAGCCGATGCCGAAGAGCGAGACCTCATCGATCAGGACACCAAGGACATGATCGAGGGGGTACTCGAGATCGCCGAGTTGCGAGTACGCGACATCATGATCCCCCGCTCCCAGATGGTGACCATCGAGAAGTCCCAGCCGATCGACGAGATCCTGCCGGTCATCATCGAATCCGGTCACTCCCGCTTCCCGGTGATCAACGAAGACAAGGATCATGTCGAGGGCATTTTGCTCGCCAAGGATCTGCTCCCCTTCGGGTTTGGCGGCCATCACGCCAGCGAGCCGCTACAGCTCGAGAAAATCTTGCGCCCCACGGTGATCGTGCCCGAAAGCAAACGGGTTGACCGTCTGCTCAAGGAGTTCCGTGAAGAGCGCTACCACATGGCCATCGTGGTCGACGAATTTGGTGGCGTCTCCGGTCTGGTGACCATCGAAGACATACTGGAACTGATCGTTGGCGAGATCGACGACGAGTTTGACGATATCGAGGATGAGCCGGACGAAATTCGCCGCCTCAGCAAGCGGGTCTTCTCCATCAGCGCCCTGACCGAGATCGAGGATTTCAACGACTTCTTCGGCACCAAATTCAGCGATGAAGAGGTGGATACGGTGGGCGGTCTGGTGATGCACGCCTTCAGCCACCTGCCCAAGAAGGGCGAGGAGATCGAGCTGGACGGCTACCTGTTCAAGGTGATGCATGCCGACCGGCGTCGTCTGCAGCAGTTGCAGGTGAAGATCCCCGAGCACCACGCGGCGGCGCAATCCGAACCGCAGTAAGCAAATCCACTCGATGCCTGAAACAGCGCCCCGACTTCGGGGCGTTGTGCTGTCTGCAACCGGCATCGAGGCTCGCCGTTAACCCTCTTACAGGTTAAGATACCGGCCATTCGACCCCAGTTGCACACCAAGACGAGCACAATCGCCCGTGAAATCATCTCCCGTTACATCAAGAATCCTGTTGAGCCTCAGCGCGCTGGCCTGTGGCGCTATTGCCGTACTGGCCTTCTCCCCCTTCGGCTACTGGCCGCTGGTGATCCCCTCCCTGCTCGGCCTCTACGCCCTGCTGGACAAAGCCACGCCGAAACAGGCCGCCTGGCGCGGTTTTGGCTATGCGATGGGACTCTTTTTGCCGGGGCTATGGTGGATCCACGTCAGCATGACCGAATTTGGCGGTATCCCGCTGCCGGTCGCCTTCGTGCTGCTGGCCGGGCTCTCCGCCTATCTGGCACTCTACCCGACGCTCGCTTGCTGGGCCTTCGCCCGCTTCTTTGGCGGCCGTCACTGGAGCCGCTGGCTACTCGCCTTCCCGGCCCTGTGGTTGATGGCTGACTGGCTGCGCGGCTGGGTGATGACCGGCTTCCCCTGGCTCTGGTTTGGCTACAGCCAGATCGACGGCCCTCTCAAGGGCTTCGCCCCCATCCTCGGGGTACAGGGCATCACGCTGGCGCTGTTGTTCTGTGCCTCCGCCATCTGGCTGGTGTGGAAGTCCCGCTCCCCGCTCTGGCTGGCGGTGCCTGCCCTGCTGGTGGCCGGTGCCCACGGTCTGATGCAGCTCAACTGGGTCACCCGTGGCGAGCCGGTCAAGGTGGCGCTGGTGCAAGGCAATATCGCCCAGTCCCTCAAGTGGGATCCGGAGGCGCTGGCCCCCACGGTGCGCACCTATCAGGATTTGAGCCGCGAGAATCAGGATGCCGACATCATCGTCTGGCCGGAGTCGGCGATCCCGGCTATCGAGAAGGCGATGGGCCCCTATCTGGAGAATCTGGACAAGGCGATGAAGGTGAACGATACCGGCCTGCTGGCGGGGATCATCCACTACGACGAGCAGCAACAGCGCTTCTACAATACCGTGCTCGGCATGGGGGTACAGGATGCGGATGGCAAGGAGTCCTACTTCTACAACCACCCCAACCGCTACAACAAGTACCACCTGCTGCCCATCGGCGAGTTCGTGCCGCTTGAAGATCTGCTGCGCCCCATCGCCCCCTTCTTCAACCTGCCGATGTCCTCGTTCAGCCGGGGTGACGAAGTGCAGCCCAACCTGATCGCCAAGGGGCTCAAGTTCGCCGCGGCCATCTGCTACGAGATCATCTTCCCGGAAGAGCTGCGCCGCAACGTCAATGCCGATACCGACTTCCTGCTGACCGTCTCCAACGACGCCTGGTTCGGCACCAGCATCGGCCCCTGGCAGCATATGGAGATCGCCCGGATGCGCGCGCTGGAGCTGGCACGTCCGCTGCTGCGCGACACCAACACCGGCATCACCATCGTCACCGAAATCGATGGCAGCATCATCGGCCAGATCCCGCAGTTTGAAGCGGGCGTGCTGCGCAGCGAGGTGCGTCCCGCCCACGGCGAGACCCCCTACATGCGCTTTGGCAGCTGGCCCCTCTACGGCCTGACCGTGCTGCTGCTGGGTCTGGCGCTGGCGCTGCGTCCCAAGGCCCACCCCTGGGCCCGCGAGCTGTAAGGGCCATCCGCAATCCCCGATAAACAACGAGGCGCCCGCAGGCGCCTCGTTTTTTTCTGTCATCCCCTCACAGAGATATGCCGGAGAAGGACATAAAGCCAAGGGACATCAGCCCCGCCACGATAAAGGTGATGCCGATGCCTCGCAGCCCCTCGGGTACATCAGCGTACTTCAGCTTCTGACGCAGCCCGGCCATGGCGACAATAGCCAGCAGCCAGCCGAGCCCGGAGCCTGCGCTGTAGACCAGCGACTCGACAAAATCGTAATCCCGCTGCGCCATAAACATCACCCCGCCAAAGATGGCGCAGTGCACCGTCAACAGCGGCAGATAGATGCCGAGCGCCTGATAGAGGCTTGGAAAGTACTTGTCGAGCACCATCTCCATCACCTGTACCAGCGCCGCCAGCACCCCAATGTAAATGATGTAATCGAGAAATCCCAGATCGAATTCGCCGAAAAAGGTACTGCCTGCCCGCAAGATATGGCGGTAAATCAGGTTGTTGAGGGGAATGGCGATCACCATTACCACCAATATCGTCATACCGAGGCCGAAGGCAGTGTTGATGTTCTTCGAGACGGCCAGAAAGGTACACATCCCCAGAAAGAAGGCCAGGGCGAGGTTCTCGACAAAGATCGAGTGAATAAACAGGTTGAGGTAGTAGTCCATTGGGTGTGCTCACCAGGTGTTTGCGCAAAGAGAGAAGTCTGCCTCTGGCCGATGGCCAGCAGCATGGACGAAACAACAGAAAGCGCGGACGCAACACCGGACGATAGACCGCTGGCAGCAGGTGTCAGCCTGCCCCGCCAGTCACTCAGGAGCGTTCAACAGCAGTGTGAAAACCTAGATGTGCATCCGCCAGCAGGGTGAGCTAGTCGCCGTGACAGAAACGATATTGCAGGTGGCGGCAGAGCAGCAGCCGTCGGTGCAGATAACCGAAGTAGCCGGGGAGCTGCCTGACATAGACGAGAGGGAGAACCAGTAGCAGACCGCAGAGCAGGCCAAGGATATCGTGCTGGAACCAGGCCAGCACCATCTGATAGCGCTCGGAGTGAGTGGCCCCTTCCAGCCGCCGCCCCTGCTCGAAGCTGAGTCGCCACTGGGAGGCAGGAGGGAGACTGACACTGTTGGCCAGTCCCTGATCGGATTGCTCATGCAGTTGCATCGAGACCCTCTGCCCCGCCGACACCTGATGAGGCGTTGCAGTGATCCCTACCGCAGCGAAAGCGGCAAACCACAGCAGGCTGGCGATAGCGAGGGCCATCGCCCAGGTCGATAGTCGGCCAGAAGGCAGCAAAGCGTCAGTCCCGTTCAAACAACAAAATGATGCGGGGATGAATGTATCACAACGCCTCTTTTTCTTGAATTTGAAACCGTACAAACCGACATAAAACGAGACTAAAAACCCTCTTACTCAGAAAGCCAGCAATTAAAAACCAACATAACAAAGCGGTAGCGTCACCCCTGGCCCACAGTAAAACGGCCACCCGAAGGTGGCCGTCGTCAGCGATGTCAGCGACAAAGCAGCGATGCTACCGGCTCAAAGACCGGCCGCCTCCAGATGCTCCACCAGCAGCTGCACGCTGCGGTTGCCGCGCCACTCGTTGACATCGAGCCGGTAGACCAGCCGCACCCGCTTGACCGAAGCATCGGGCCAGCGCTTGAGATCGACGCCAAAGGCGATGGCATCCACCGCGTGACCGGAATCGGTGGTCAGCATCATCTTGAGGTGCTTCTCCCCCACCAGCCGCTGCTGCACCAGCACAAATTCGCCGTCAAACAGCGGCTCGGGGAACGCCTGCCCCCAGGGACCGGAGGCGCGGATCAGCTCCGCCAGCTCGAGGGTGAGCTCATCCGGCAGCAGCTCGCCGTCGGTGAGCAGCACCCCGGTCAGCAGCTCGGGGGTTACCAGCTCGCTGATGACCGCCTCGAAGGCCCGGCCGAAGGCTTCGATATTGGCCTTGGGCAGGGTCAGCCCCGCAGCCATGGCGTGGCCGCCAAACTTGCCCATCAGGCCGGGGTGGCGGGTGTCGAGCAGTTCCAGCGCATCGCGCAAGTGCACCCCGGGGATGGAGCGGCCGGAGCCCTTGAGCTCGGTTTCGCTACTCTCGGCAAAGGCGATGACCGGGCGGTAGTACTTCTCCTTCACCTTGGAGGCCACCAGCCCCACCACCCCCTGATGCCACTCGTTGCGGTGCAGCACAATGCCCGACGGCACCTCGCCATCGCGAAAACGGATCTGCTCCAGGGTGGCGAGCGCCTCCTGCTGCATCCCCTGCTCGATCTCCTTGCGCTCCTGATTAAGGCTGTCCATCTCGGCCGCAAGCTGGCGCGCCAGATTGAGATCATCGCTCAGCAGACAGGCGACCCCGAGGGACATGTCATCGAGGCGGCCCACCGCATTGAGGCGCGGCCCCAACGCAAAACCGAGGTCGGCGGCGGTGAGGCGACGACCATCGCGGCCCGACACATCCACCAGCGCCTGAATACCGGGGCGGCAGCGGCCGGCCCGGATCCGCTGCAAGCCCTGATGGACCAGAATGCGGTTGTTGCCATCGAGCGCCACCACGTCAGCCACCGTGCCGAGGGCCACCAGATCGAGGTAATCTGCCACATTGGGGGTGCGCAGCCCTTGCCGTTCGTACCAGCCGAGCTGGCGCAGATGGGTGTTGAGAGCCGCCATCAGGTAGAAGGCCACCCCCACCC
>NZ_JRGK01000262.1 GCF_000764645.1 Aeromonas finlandensis | reverse complement strand
GGTCATGGTGAGACCGTTGCTGTCGGCCCCCAACACCAGCTTTTTGCCCGGAACGATGCGACCGGAGAGCAGCGCCTGCGCCAGCGGGTTCTCCACCTTGTGCTGGATCGCCCGTTTGAGGGGCCGCGCCCCGTAGACGGGGTCGAACCCGGCGTGCACCAGCTTGTCGAGCAGCGCTTCGGTCACCTCCACCTCGTAGCCCTGGGCCTCCAGTCGGCCCATCAGGCTCTTGAGCTGGATGCGGGCGATGGACTTGATGTGATCCTCGCCGAGGGGGTGGAACACCACGGTCTCGTCGATCCGGTTGATAAACTCCGGTCGGAAACTGCGGGTCAGCACATCCATCAGCATGGCTTTCATCTCGTCGTAATCCTTCTCGGAGTGGTGCTCCTGAATCAGATCCGACCCGAGGTTGGAGGTCATGATCACCACCGAGTTGCGGAAATCGACGGTGCGACCCTGACCATCGGTCAGGCGGCCATCATCGAGCACCTGCAACAGGATGTTGAACACATCTGGGTGCGCCTTCTCCACTTCATCCAGCAGGATCACCGAGTAGGGGCGACGGCGTACCGCCTCGGTCAGATAACCGCCCTCTTCGTAACCCACATATCCGGGAGGCGCCCCCACCAGACGGGCCACGCTGTGTTTCTCCATGAACTCGGACATGTCGATCCGCACCATGGCATCCTGGGTATCAAACAGGAACTCCGCCAACGCCTTGCACAGCTCGGTCTTGCCCACCCCGGTCGGACCGAGGAACAGGAAGGAACCGATGGGGCGGTTCGGATCGGAAAGCCCGGCACGGGAGCGGCGAATAGCGTTGGAGACCGCTTCAACTGCTTCCTCCTGGCCAATCACCCGGCTGTGCAGCTGCTCTTCCATCCGCAGCAGCTTGTCGCGCTCCCCTTCCAGCATGCGGGCCACCGGAATACCGGTCCAGCGGGCCAAGACGTCGGCGATCTCCACGTCGGTGACCCGGTTGCGCAGCAGGCTGGTCTCCTGCATCTCGGCCTGAGTGGCGAGATCCAGCTGTTTCTCCAGCTCGGGGATGCGGCCATATTGCAGCTCGGACATCCGGCCCAAGTCGCCTGCGCGGCGGGCCACGTCGAGATCCTGACGGGCCTGCTCCAGCGCGGCCTTGATGTGCTGGGTTCCGGCGAGAGCAGCCTTCTCGGCCTTCCACACTTCGTCCAGCTCGTTGTATTCCCGATCCTTTTCGCCAATCTCCTGATTGATCAGATCCAGACGTTTGCGACTGGCGTCGTCGTCCTCTTTCATCAGCGCCTGCTGCTCCAGCTTGAGCTGGATGATGCGCCGCTCGAGGCGATCCAGCGCCTCCGGCTTGGAGTCGATCTGCAGCCGGATGCTGGCCGCCGCCTCGTCGATCAGGTCGATGGCCTTGTCCGGCAGCTGGCGATCCGCAATGTAGCGGTGCGACAGCTGGGCCGCCGCCACAATCGCCGGGTCGGTGATCTGCACATGATGGTGCAGCTCGTAACGCTCTTTCAGGCCGCGCAGGATGGCGATGGTATCTTCAACTGTCGGCTCCTCCACCAGCACCTTCTGGAAACGGCGCTCCAGCGCGGCATCCTTCTCGATGTACTGACGATACTCATCCAGCGTGGTGGCACCGACGCAGTGCAGGTCGCCACGGGCCAGTGCAGGCTTGAGCATGTTGCCCGCATCCATGGCCCCTTCGCCCTTACCGGCGCCGACCATGGTGTGCAGCTCGTCGATAAAGAGGATGACGTTGCCCTCCTCCTTGGCCAGATCGTTCAGCACGGCTTTGAGCCGCTCTTCAAACTCACCGCGATATTTGGCACCGGCCACCAGCGCCCCCATGTCCAGCGACAGCACCCGCTTGTTCTTGAGCCCTTCCGGCACTTCGCCGTTGATGATGCGCTGGGCCAGCCCCTCGACGATGGCGGTCTTGCCGACACCGGGAGCCCCGATCAGCACGGGGTTGTTCTTGGTGCGGCGTTGCAGCACCTGAATGGTACGGCGGATCTCGTCATCACGGCCGATCACCGGGTCGAGTTTGCCGATCTCGGCCCGCTCGGTCAGATCGATGGTGTACTTCTCCAGCGCCTGACGGTTCTCCTCGGCGTTGGCATCCTCCACCTTCTTGCCGCCACGCACCTTGTCGATGGCCGCTTCCAGTTTCTCTTTGGTCAGCCCCTGGGCACGCAGCAGCTCGCCCAGGTTGCCCTTCTCGTCGAGGGCCGCCAACACGAACAGTTCGGAGGAGATGAACTGATCCTTGCGCTGCTGGGCCAGTTTGTCGCAGACGTTGAGCAGGCGACCGAGGCCGTTGGAGAGCTGTACGTCCCCCTCAACCCCGCTCACCTTGGGCAGGCGATCCAGCTCCTCGCCGAGACGGGAGCGCAGCGCGTTGATATCCATCCCGGTCAGGGTCAGCAGTGGACGAATGGAACCGCCATCCTGGTTGAGCAGGGCAGACATCAGATGGACGGGTTCGATAAATTGGTGGTCACGACCCAGTGCCAAAGACTGGGCATCGGAAATAGCGATTTGGAATTTGCTGGTCAGGCGATCGAGGCGCATTGCACTCCCCCTTTCAAGACGGACGCCGCTTGCGCGGCAAACAACATAACTTTCTGAGATGAAAGATGAGGCCCGTACTGGCTATTTCAAGGGCCAAGGCTGGTTATTTTTTCTGCAAAGCGGGGAGAAGGCAGGTTCCCCGCCTCTCTCACGCGATTTGGTCGTGAGAGAGACGGGGTATTACTTGGTGGGTACTTAACCGGCGCTTAGCGGGCCAACCAGATGAGGGAGGCCATCCGGCCGGTCTGGCCGTCGCGGCGATAAGAGTAAAACTGCTCGCTATCGCTGAAGGTACAGTGGTCGCCGCCATAGACCGCATTCACCCCGGCGCGGGCCAGCCGCAGCCGTGCCAGCTGGTAGATATCCGCCAGCCATTTGCCCTCGTTGGACGAAGGCACGAACGCTGCGCCTGCTTCGGCCTGCTCCGCCATAAAGGCCTCGCGCACCTCGCCACCCACTTCAAACGCAGTGGGACCGATGGCCGGGCCAAGCCAGGCCAGGATCTCGCCCGGCTCGCAACCCATGGCGGCGATACTCGCTTCCAGCACGCCCTCTTTCAGTCCACGCCAGCCAGCGTGGGCGGCAGCGACAACAGTGCCCGCCCGATCGCAGAACAGCACCGGCAGACAGTCGGCAGTCATCACGATGCAGGCCTGATCCGCCTCATGAGCGCAGGCCGCGTCGGCATCCGGCGCCTGCTCATAATGACTGCAGACCGGATGTACCACGGTGCCGTGCACCTGATTGAGCCAGTTGAGGGTGCCGGGGATCCGGGCCGCCTGCTGCAAGCGAGCGCGGTTGGCCTCGACTCGCGCCGGTTCATCCCCCACATGGGCCCCCAGATTGAGGCCGGCAAAGACCCCTTCACTGACGCCGCCATCCCGGGTGGTCGACAACGCCCTGACGCGCGCCGGGGCTGGCCAGTCGGGTTCGATCCATTTCATCTGTGGCTCCTCTCGCTTATTCATATAAAAACGGGGCTCCTTAGCTGTTGCCAGTTAAGGAGCCCCGTTTCAAAGATGGTTCAGGACGGGGCTACGGCAAGATCAGTCGCAGCTCGGTCTTGCGCATCAATTCCAGACTAAATCATCCGGGTTGGCGATGGTATCAGCACGCAACACTTCCATCAGCTCCACCATGTCCTGCGGAGTCTCGGAGTGCCACTGCATCACTTCACCCGTGATGGGATGCGCCAACTGCAGCATGGTGGCGTGCAGTGCCTGACGATTGAAGCTGCGCAGCATCTGAGTCAGCTCCGGCGTCGCATTGCGCAGCAGGCGCAGACGGCCACCGTAAGCGGGATCCCCCACCAGCGGGTGTTTGATGTGGGCCATGTGGACACGGATCTGGTGGGTACGGCCGGTTTCCAGACGCAGACGCAGACGGGTGTGACCACGGAACTTCTCGTGCACCCGGTAGTGGGTCACCGAAGGACGACCGTTGGGCACCACGGCCATATGGGTACGCTGGGTCGGGTGACGGCCGATGGGGGCATCGACGGTGCCACCTGCGGTCATGTGACCGATGGCGATCGCTTCGTACTCACGGGTGATCTGGCGCGCCTGCAGCGCTTCCACCAGATGGGTCTGGGCGGGTACGGTCTTGGCAACCACCATCAGGCCAGTGGTGTCTTTATCCAGACGGTGCACGATACCGGCACGGGGCACCTCGGCAATGCCGGGGTAGCGGTGCAGCAGGGCGTTGAGGATGGTGCCATCCGGCGTGCCTGCGCCCGGGTGAACCACCAGTCCAGCCGGTTTATCGATCACCAGAATGTGTTCATCTTCATAAACGATGTTGAGCTCGATCTCCTGGGCATCCCAGCGGGTATCGGCTTCCAGCTCGACATTCACATGCACCTGTTGCCCGGCCAGAATCTTCTCGCGCGGGGTGTTGGCAACCTGACCGTCCAGGGTCACTCTGTCCTGTAAAATCCACTCCTTGATGCGGGTGCGGGAGTAGTCTGGAAACAATTCGGCCAGGGCCTGGTCGAGTCGCTGCCCGAATTGGTGATCCTGGAATTCGCCTGTCAGTTCAATATGCTGGCTCATGTATGGTCTCTTGAGCGGGGGGTATCAATTCGAAATAATCCGGGTATTCTAGCTTTTCTTTTAGCCAAGCATAACGGATACTTTGCCAATTTCGTGGAAATGGACCGGATGTTGTTGATGGGAAAGAAGTCTCACCTGCTGATGTCGCTCGCCTTGGTCGCTACCCTGATCACTGGCTGTTCCAGCACCAAACCCAAGGTACCCGACGAACCGCCGGAGACCCTGTACCAGAAAGCACGCCTCAAACTGGACGTGGGCAACTACGTGCAAGCCACTGAATTGTTGGAGGCTTTGGACTCTCGCTATCCGTTCGGAGCTTACTCCAACCAGGTGCAGCTTGACCTCATCTATGCCTACTACAAGCAGGATGATACCGCTCAGGCGATCGCCAATATCGACCGTTTTATCCGCCTCAATCCGGCGCATAAAAATATCGATTACGTCTTCTATATGCGCGGCCTGACCAACATGGCGGCGGATTACAACTTCTTCCAGAGCCTCTTTGGTATCGCTCGGGACGACAAAGACCCTGCTTATGCCCGTCAGGCATTCCAGGACTTCAAGACCCTGCTGCAGAACTACCCCAACAGCGTCTATGCCGCCGATGCCCGTGCCCGCATGATTGGCCTGAAGAATCGCCTGGCCAGATATGACCTGAGCGTGGCCGAGTATTACGTGAAGCGTGATGCACTGGTCGCGGCCGCCAACCGGGCCAAGCTGATTGTCGAGACCTATCCCGACACAGCCGAAACCGAGAAGGCGCTGGAGATCATGGTCGAGTCTTACGACACCCTGAAGATGCCGCAGCTGGCCAAGCATGCCCGCGAAGTGCTGGCCAAGAACTACCCGGAGAACCGCCTCGGCCGTGGCTGAGTGATACGGATAAACCGGTAACAAAAAAACCGATGCCAAGGCATCGGTTTTTTTATCTCTGCAATTTTAGCCACAGAAGTTACTCGCAGATTGCTCTGCAGAACTGGCATGGCGTGACGGCGCCCTCCCTGCGCCGTCATCACTGCCCTGTTACTTCGCGACATTACCCGCCACGTTCAGGGCATCCCAGGTACGGGAGAAGGGCGGCGCGTAGGCAAAGTCCAGCATACCGAGCTGTTCGGTGGTCACCCCCATGGTGATGGCCACCGCCAGCGCGTCGATGCGGTGGACCGCCCCCTTGCGACCGAGGATCTGGCCGCCCAGCAGCCGCTTGCTGCCCGCCTCATAGACCAGCTTGACGTGGATGTCGGACTGACCCGGGCAGTAGTTGGTGTGGCATTTGTCCTTGATCACCACGGTGCGATAGTCGATGCCCATCGCCTTGGCCTCCTGCTCGGAGAGGCCGGTACGACCCGCCTCCAGCCCCAGCACCTTGAGCGCGGCAGAGCCCAAAGTGCCCGGGAATTCCTGCTCGGCCCCCGCCAGGTTCTCGCCCACCATGCGGCCCAGCTTGTTGGCGATGGTGGCGAGTGGCACATAGACCTGCTGCTGCTTCACGCTGTGCCAGACGCTGGCACAGTCACCGGCCGACCAGACGTTGGCCAGCGAGCTGCGTCCCTGACGATCCACCTTGATGGCGCCGTTGCCGAGCCGCTCGATGCCGGTATCAGCCAGAAACTCGGTGTTGGGCTTGACCCCGGTGCAGACCACCACGATATCGGCTTCGTACTCGCCCTGGCTGGTTCGCACGCCGGTGACCCGGCCATCCCCCAGCAGCGCTTCAACTCGCTCACCCAGATGGAGAGAGACCCCCTGCGCGCGCAGTTCGGTTTCGATGTGCTGGGTGATCTCGCCATCAAACGCATCGGGGATGACCCGATCCGCCAGCTCGATGAGACGTACCTCTTTGCCCTGATGGACCAGGGCCTCGACCACCTCCAGCCCGATAAAACCGGAACCGATCACCACGGCGCGACGATTGTTCTTGTCTTGCACCGCCGCCTTCAGCGCCAGTCCATCGGCCATCCGGCGCAGACCGAATACCCCTTCTTGCTGCAAGCCGGGGATCGGGGGCATCACTTCACGAGCACCGGTGGCGATCATCAGCCGATCGTAGCGATCGGTGAAGGTGTCGCCGTTATGCTCTACCTGCAGGGTCTGGGCCGCCGCGTCAACGCTCAGCACCCGATGGCCAATCTTGACCTCGATCCCCTTGGCGGCGAACTGCTCCGGGGTGAACTCGGCCATGTAGCCGGGCTCCTGAAACTCGTCACCGACGAAGTAGGGCAGGCCGCAGGCACCGAAGGAGATCACCTCGGAGGCTTCATACACCACGATGTCGGCATCTTTGGCCAGACGGCGCGCCTTGGCCGCCGCACTCATACCGGCGGCTTCGCCACCGATGATCAGAATTCTCATTGTTTTTCCTCTCAATGGCGCAGGGAGGGCATGCCCTCCCTGCGGTCTATGACGGGAAAGGGTCGTCCCTTTCCACAGGCAGATCAACCGACGCAAATCAGACGGTGGACTCTTCGCCGTCCAGACTCACTTCGTGATCGCTGTTGAACACATGCATGTCGGTTTCGCCCATCAGGCGGCTGGTGACCGTCCCTGCGGTGATGGAGCCGGAGACGTTCAGCGCGGTGCGGCCCATGTCGATCAGCGGCTCGATGGAGATCAGCAGACCGGCCAGCGCCACCGGGAAGTCCAGTGCGGAGAGCACGATCAGCGCGGCAAAGGTAGCACCACCACCAATCCCGGCCACCCCGAAGGAGCTGACGGTGATGATGGCGATCAGGGTCATGATGAAGCCGGGATCCATCGGGTTGACCCCGACAGTCGGGGCAATCATCACTGCCAGCATCGCCGGATAGATACCGGCACAGCCGTTCTGGCCGATGGTGGAACCGAAGGAGGCGGCGAAGTTGGCGATCCCCTCCGGAATACCCAGCGACTTGGTCTGGGTCTGCACGTTCATCGGGATGGAGCCCGCACTGGTGCGCGAGGTGAAGGCAAACGCCAGCACCGGGGTGATCTTCTTGAGGAAGCGCAGCGGGTTGATGCCGACCATGCTCACCAGCAGCAGATGCACGGCAAACATGATGGCGATGGCGCCGTAAGAGGCCATCACAAAGCTGAGCAGGTTGAGAATATCCGCGTAGTTGGAACCGGAGACCACCTTGGTCATCAGCGCCAGCACGCCGAACGGGGTCAGGCGCAGCACCAGGGTCACCATTCGCATCACGATGGCGTGAGCCACGGCCACGAAGTGGCTGAAGCTGGCGAAGATCTCAGGCTTCTTGCGGGCAATGCCGGTGGCAGAGAGGCCGATGAAGATGGAGAAGATCACCACGGCGATGGTAGAGGTCTTGCGCGCCCCGGTCATGTCGAGGAAGGGGTTGGCCGGAATGAACTCCAGCACCATCTTGGCAAAGGACATGCTCTCGACGCTGCCGAGGGTGGTCTGCAGCGCGGCGCCACGGGCACTCTCGGCGGCACCGGAGGTGAGCCCTTCGGCGGTCAGGCCGAACAGGTTGGACATCAGGATGCCCGCCCCGGCGGCGATGGCAGTAGTGAAGATCAGCACGCCGATGGTCATGGCGCTGATCTTGCCCAGCGCAGTGCCGCCATTGAGCTTGAGGATGGCACCGATGATGGAGACCATGATCAGCGGGATGATGATCATCTGCAGCAGCTTCACATAGCCGCTACCCACGATATCCAGATAGTCGATGGTCTGGACAATAACCGGCGAACCGGCACCGTAGAGCAGTTGCAGCGCGGCGCCGAACAGAATACCGAGCCCCAGACCGGCAAATACCCGGCGGGTGAAGCTCACATGTTTTTCCTGTAACCGGTAGAGAAAGAACAGCAAGATGGCGGCGATGGCCAGATTGCCGATAACGCTAAGTGTCATGGTATGACTCCCCAAAAAGCGGGCTGGCGCCCGAGAAACAAGAGCAAGCGCCATGCTTGCCCTGGCAACCGTGTCAGACGGTCTGCGCCGTCGTGACAAGAACAAGGGGGTCTATCGCCCCCTTGTCACAGATTCACTGCTTCTGCTGTTTCGCTCGCATGATGTTGATGATTTCGATGTCGGTATCCAGCATCCCCTCTTTCGAGAGGCGGCCCAGATTGGCGATGGTCTGATCCACGTCATCGGAGACGATCCCCTCACTCTGGGGGACATGCAGGTTGTTGATAGCCATCAGGGAGGACTTCACCGCCGCCGAGGTGGAGGTAGAGACCTTCATGGAGCAGGCGCTACCAGCACCGTCGCAGATGATGCCGGAGACATCGCCAATCATGTTGTTGATGCAGTGGCTGATCTGCTGATACTGCCCACCCAGCAGCCAGGTGATGGCGGCACCGGAGCCCATGGCGGCGGTACTGGCGGCGCAGAGGGCCGACAGCTTGTTCTGATAGGTCTTGATGTAGATGGCCACCAGATGGCTCATCACCAGTGCCCGGGTCAGCTGCTCGTCACTCACCTTGAGGAAACGAGCGGCGGCGACCACCGGCATGGTGGCGGCGATGCCCTGATTGCCGGAACCGGAGTTGGACATGGCGGGCAGCATGGCGCCATCCATCCGCGCATCGGAGGCGGCGGAAGAGAGGCGCATGGCCAGGGTCATCAGGTCATCGGAGAGCAGCTTGCGCTCCACCTGTTCGGTGAGGATCTTGCCGATCTGCAGGCCGTAACCCTGCAACCCTTCGTCCGCCAGCGCCTGATTCATGGTGGCGGCCTCGCGGATGAAGTCGATCTCCGCCAGCGGCACTCCCAATGCGAAGTCGACGATCTCCCGCAGGGTCATGGTCGGTTTAGCGGATTTGGCTGGCTGGATCTGCACGCCGGGGGCACTGTTCTGCTCCATCAGTACCTCGCCATCCTTCTCCATCAGGATGATGCGAGTGTGGTCGGTACAGATCACCACCCGGGCGCTGTGCCCTTCAACTTCTGCCAGCACCTCGGCGTAGAGCACGTCCGGCACATCCTTCACATCCACCTTGATGACCGGCAGCAGCGCCTTGGCCGCTTCCACCTGCTGCGGCGTAAGGGTCTTGAGCACCTCCAGCCCGGCATCGGGATTGCCGCCGGTGATGCCGACCGCAGCCGCCACCGGCAGACCAATCATGCCGGTGCCCGGTACCCCGACCCCCATGCCGTTCTTGAACAGATTGCCACTGACCCAGACGCTGATGCGGGTCGGGGTCTCCCCCAGCAGCTTGCGGCAGTTGGCCGCCGCCAGCGCCACCGACATCGGCTCGGTACAGCCCAGGGCCGGCACCACTTCACGCTTGAGCAGGGTAATAAAGTCGGTCCATTGTGCTTTCATCGCAGTGTTTCTCATGTTCATGGAGCAATACCAGTCATCGCCACAGGCAACAACATGGCAAAAAAGGTGACGCGGGGTTGGTATCCACTCTGGGTGCGCCGCAATGAGTATCGCGAGAGGGTCGCAGTCTGGAGACTGCCCCATGAAAATCAACTTAATTTGATTTTAATGTCAATATAATCAAATTAAGTTGCGCAATATCGCTTTTTTCAGCGCCATTATGCCCGCCTTTTAACAAAGTGCGACAAATTGTGAAGCGGCGCACAGCCCTGTGGCCGCTCAGAGGTGATAGCGGGCCAGTAACTGCTGGTAGGCAGGGGTCTGTTTGAACGCCTTGAGTGCGGAGGAGAAACGAATGGCCAGCTGGTCGTGGCCGGGCTTGTGGGTAAAGGCGAGGAAGTTGCGGTTGTCGTCGGTCAGCAGGCGCGTGCCGTGACTCACCTGATCCTGCAACCCCTGGGTGTGCAGCAAATAGTGGCCAACCCGCTCGTTGAGTACCACTCCGTCCAACCGACCGGCCATCATCAGATGCAGCTGTTTGATGGCATTCCCCTCACCGGTCATCGGCACCCGAGTCACCCCGGGATCGGCCAGAAAATCGGGGCTGTAGGCGTAGTCGGCCTGAATGCCGACCCGCAACCCCTTGAGATCGGAGAGCTGCTCGAATTTTACCGGGCGATCCGCCGGATAGAAGAGCACTTCGCCGCTGTAAGAGAGCGGCTCTTCGGGGTAGTGGAGCCACTGCTGGCGGGAGGATTCAAAGAAGACGTCGAGTACCGCATCCCCCTGCTTGAGGCGGGCCTGCTGCAATACCCGCTTCCAGGGCAGTACTTTTATTTCGGTGCGATAACCCATCTGGAGCAGCACGGCGCGGGCCAGATCGAGATCGGCCCCCACCAGTTCGTCGTTGTCGCCGCGCATCACATAAGGGGGCCACAGCTCGGTCAGTATGGTCAGGGTTGGTTGCTCGTCAGCCAGCGCGCTGCCGCCCAGAAAAAGCGAGGCCAGCACCCAGCCACCTTGCCACACCTGCCGCCATCTTCGCCGCCAATCCATGAGCACATCTCCATACCAACATGGTTTGAGGATATACAATGGATGGGCAATAAAAAAGGAGGCCGAAGCCTCCTTGATATGCGGTCCCTGACGGGCACTTACAGTGCCTTGAGGATCGCCTCGACGCTCGCCTTGGCATCGCCAAACAGCATCTGGGTATTATCTTTGAAGAACAGCGGGTTCTGGACACCGGCGTAGCCAGTGTTCATGGAGCGCTTGAAGCCGATGACATTCTGCGCTTTCCACACTTCCAGTACCGGCATACCGGCGATCGGGCTGCCCGGATCTTCCATCGCAGCCGGGTTAACGGTGTCGTTGGCACCGATCACCAGCACGGTGTCGGTATCGGCGAAGTCGTCGTTGATCTCATCCATTTCCAGCACGATGTCATACGGCACTTTCGCTTCCGCCAGCAGCACGTTCATGTGGCCTGGCAGACGACCGGCAACCGGGTGGATACCGAAGCGCACCTTGACGCCGCGATCACGCAGCTTCTGGGTGATTTCAGCCACCGGATACTGAGCCTGCGCCACCGCCATGCCGTAGCCCGGGGTGATGATGACGGAGCTGGAGTTCTTCAGCAGGTCAGCCACTTCCTCGGCGCTGGTTTCGCGGTATTCGCCCATCTCCTGATCAGCCGTGGAGGCCACGCCGTCGGAGCCGAAGCCACCGGCGATCACGGAGATGAAGGAGCGGTTCATCGCTTTACACATGATGTACGACAGGATGGCACCGGAGGAACCAACCAGCGCACCCACCACGATCAGCAGGTCGTTGGAGAGCATGAAGCCCGCCGCCGCTGCCGCCCAACCGGAGTAGGAGTTCAGCATGGAGACCACCACCGGCATGTCGGCACCGCCGATGGAGGCCACCAGATGCCAGCCGAAGGCGAAGGCGATCAGGGTCATCACCAGCAGGGCGAAGGTAGAGCCGCCCGCGTTGACGAAGTAGACCATCAGCGCCAGCGAGGCGACCACGGCCAGCAGGTTCAGCTTGTGGCGGTGCGGCAGCATCAGCGGCTTGGAGGAGATGAGACCACGCAGTTTGCCGAACGCCACCACGGAACCGGTGAAGGTCACGGCACCGATGAAGACGCCCAGGAAGATCTCGACCAGGTGGATGTTCAGCATGGCGCCGGAGAGGTGCTCGACCTGGGCGACGCTGGCCGCCTGTTCGAATGCCGCACGGGCGGCTGCCAGCGTGGCATCCAGGTTGGAACCGACGGAGACCACCACTTCAGCAGGGGCAGAGGGGTGCAGATCGATGAAGCTGTTGAAGCCCACCAGCACCGCTGCCATACCGACGAAACTGTGCAGCACAGCCACCAGCTCGGGCATCTCGGTCATCTCGACCTTGAGTGCCAGACGCACGCCGATGGCACCGCCGATCACCATGGCCAGAATGATCCAGTGCACGCCACTGGTCTCCGGGTTGAATACGGTGGCGAGCAGGGCGATAGCCATACCCGCGATACCGAACAGGTTGCCATGCTTGGCCGTTTCTTGCTTCGACAGTCCCGCGAGACTGAGGATGAAGAGCACGGCGGCAACGATATAGGATGCTGTTACCAGTCCTTGAGACACGTTAAACCCCCTTAATCCTTACGGAACATCTTCAGCATGCGCTGAGTGACGGTGAAACCGCCGAAGATGTTGATACTGGCAATCAGCACGGCGACGAACGCCAGCACGGTGACCAAGGTCGACCCTTGCCCGATCTGCAGCAGGGCACCGACCACGATAATGCCGGAGATGGCATTGGTGACCGACATCAGCGGCGTATGCAGGGCGTGCGAAACGTTCCACACCACGTAGTAACCGACCACACAGGCCAGGATGAATACGGTGAAGTGGGAGAGGAAGGCTGCCGGGGCAACGGACGCAATCCAGCCGAAGGCGGCGATGCCAAGGGCACCGAACACGAACTTCTTGTTGGAAGGCTTGGCCTCTTCTTTCTTGGCGGCCGGTTTGGCGGCGGCGGGTTTCTGCGGAGCGGCAGAGACGGAGATGGCGGGCGGCGGGAAGGTCACTTCACCGGCCTGGATCACCGTCATGTTGCGCTGAACCACATCTTCGAAGTTGATGGCAACGTTGCCGTCCTTCTCCTTGCACATCAGCTTCATCAGGTTGACCAGGTTGGTACCGTAGAGCTGGGAGGATTGGGCAGGCAGGCGACCCGGCAGATCGGTGTAACCAATCACCTTGACGCCGTTGTCGGTGACATGCAGTTCACCCGGCACTGTGTATTCGCAGTTACCGCCAGCCTGAGCGGCCATGTCCACGATGACGGAGCCCGGCTTCATGCTGTCGACCATCTCTTTGGTGATCAGCTTGGGAGCCGGCTTGCCCGGGATCAGGGCGGTGGTGATGATGATGTCCACCTCTTTGGCCTGCTGGGCAAACAGCTCCATCTCGGCCTTGATGAACTCTTCGCTCATCACCTTGGCGTAACCGTCGGAGGAGGCGCCATCTTCGCCGCCGAAGTCCAGCTTGAGGAATTCCCCACCCATGGATTCGATCTGCTCGGCCACTTCCAGACGGGTATCGAACGCACGCACGATGGCACCGAGGGAACCGGCAGTACCGATGGCGGCCAGACCGGCTACACCGGCGCCGATCACCAGCACCTTGGCAGGCGGCACTTTACCGGCTGCGGTAATTTGACCGGTGAAGAAGCGACCGAACTGGTGCGCAGCTTCAACCACGGCGCGATAGCCACCGATGTTGGCCATGGAGGAGAGGGCGTCGAGGGACTGGGCACGGGAGATCCGCGGCACCATGTCCATCGCCATCACATTGATGTTGCGCTCGGACAGCTTCTTGACCAGCTCAGGGTTCTGGGCAGGCCAGATGAAGCTCACCAGAGTGGCACCATCTTTAATTTGTGCGATCTCGGCATCGGTCGGCGCATTGACCTTGAAGATAAGGTCGGCTTGCCAGACATTCGGCACCACGCTGGCACCGGCAGCCTCGAAGGCGGCATCATCGAAGCTGGCCAACTGGCCTGCGCCGGACTCGATGGCAACCTCAAAGCCGAGCTTTTTCAGCTGCTCGACGGTAGCCGGGGTCGCTGCGACCCGGGTCTCACCGGCGAGACTCTCTCTCGGTATTCCAATCTGCATGACTATTCCCTGATGGTTAATAAACAATCGCTGCCCAGTGTCTCACTTCTGACGAAACAAGACATGACCAAAGTGCAGGTCCAGGGCTCTTTGTTATGAAAATCAGTAGGCTTTACCTCAACCTCCTGTCATGGTCAGGCCCCCGCTTTTCAGGCGCGAAGGTGATTAGTATCAAATTTTGGAGTTTTATTACAACCGCAGTCCCGACGGCACTCGTACAGAATTCAGCCCATCCCTGGCTACGATTAAAAAAAACAAACCAAATTAGAGGCTTATACCAGTAAAAACGGCTGAAAAAAGTGATCCAACCAGTCAAAAAAAATGTTTTACCGGCCCTCTATCTTAGCGTTTTTTGTTCTTACGAAATCCGCTTTCGTCTCACTTCTCGCATCGAAACGCCGAAAAGTAACATTTTCCCAACAAAAACGGGGCCGTCCAGCCGCCCGATGGCGGGAGACGGCCCCGACAATTCAATCGTTTCGCCCGTGTGGCGCCGATTGGCGGACCTTACCAGGCCGCTTCATAAATATGCTGGCTCTGCACCAGATCGATATCGCTGTGCTCGCCCAGACGGGTCATACCGTGCTCTCCCAGCTTGCCGATCAGGGTATCGATACCCAGATCTTTCAGACCGTAATCGCGCAGTCGGGTCTTGACCCCCATCCGCTCGAAGAAGTCGCGGGTCGCGGCGATGGCATCGTCGATGCGCTCCGCTTCGCTGCCGCTGTTCAGACCCCACACCCGCTCTGCGTATTGCAGCAGCTTGGCATGCTTCTGTTTGCGCTTGGCCTGCAACAGGGCGGGCAGCACTGCCGCCAGGGTCTGGGCATGGTCGAGGCCGTGCAGGGCAGTCAGCTCGTGACCCAGCATGTGGGTGGCCCAGTCCTGCGGCACACCGGCACCGATCAGGCCGTTCAACGCCATGGTAGCGCTCCACATGATGTTGGCGCGCACCTCGTAGTTGTGCGGCTCGGCCAGCGCCTTGGGGCCCTCTTCGATCAGGGTCAGCAGCAAGCCTTCGGCGAAGCGATCCTGCACCTTGGCGTTGACCGGATAGGTGAGGTACTGCTCCACGGTATGAACGAAAGCATCCACCACACCATTGGCCACCTGACGCTCGGGCAGGGTGTAGGTGAGCACCGGATCCAGCACGGCGAAGCGCGGCATCACGAACGGCGAGAAGAAGTGCACCTTGTCACCACTGCTGCGACGGGTGATGACGGCACCCATGTTCATTTCGGAGCCGGTTGCCGGCAGAGTCAGCACTGAACCGAGCGGAATGGCGGAGCGCACTTCGCTGCCGACGGTCTCGAGAATGTGCCAGGGCTCTTTGGCCAGATCGTAGTGCGCGGCAGCGGCGATAAACTTGGTGCCATCGAGCACGGAGCCACCGCCAACGGCGAGCAGGAAGTCGACCCGCTCGGCACGGGCCAGCTCAACGGCGCCCATCAGGGTCTCGTAGGCCGGGTTGGGTTCGATGCCGCCAAATTCAAACAGGGTCATGCCAGCCAGTTCGCTGCGGATCTGCTCCAGCAGGCCACTGCGTACCACGCTGCCGCCGCCGTAGGTGATCATGACGCGGGCGTCGCTGGGGAGTTGCTCGCGCAGCTGGGCGATCTGCCCTTGGCCGAACAGGACTTTGGTCGGGGTATGGAGCGTAAAGTTGTTCATCGACATTGCCTTCTTCTGATAGTCAGGGCGGCCAGGCCGCGAAATCGTGATTGCATTTTTCTCCAGAACACACCTACCATCAAGACAACATCCTGCTTGATTCTTGCCTATTTCTACAAAGCAGCGAAAACCGGAACAGTCGAATCAAAGAGCGCCCATGCAAAACCGTTACAGCGACCTCGCCGCCAGAGTGACCCGCCACGTCACCGCCCCCGGCATCACCCCCTCCCCGGTGGAGCAGGTGAGTTTCATCTATACCACCGAGTACCACGGCCGCACCCCGGTGCTCTACCAGCCGCGGATGATCGTGATCCTGCAGGGGCACAAGGTGGGCTATCTGGCGGATCAGGTGTTTCGCTACGACCCCAACCACTACCTGCTGATGACCCTGCCGCTGCCCTGCGAGTGCGAGTGCTTCGCCTCCCCCGAGCAGCCTCTCATCGGCTTCTCCATCGAGATCAACATGGTCACCCTGCAAGAGCTGCTGCTGGAGCTGGGAGACGCCCTGCCCGCCCCCGCCCCGCAGAAGAGCGGCGTCCACTCGGTGCGCCTGTCGGAAGCGATGTTCTGCGCCGCCGAGCGGCTGATCGATCTGATGGACAACCCGCTGCACGCCAAGGTGCTGGGGCCGCAGACGGTGCGGGAGATGCTGTTCCACGCCCTCATCGAGGGGGGCGGCCCCGCCTTGCAGGCGCTCGCCAATCGCCACAACCATGTGGGCCAGATCGCCCGGGTGCTGCGTATGATAGAGTCGCGTTATGCCGACAACCTCACCATGGAGGAGCTGGCGCGGGAGGTGAACATGAGCGTCTCCGCCTTTCACCACCACTTCAAGGCGGTCACCGCCACCTCACCGCTGCAGTACATCAAGTCGTTTCGCCTCCACAAGGCGCGCATGATGATGCTGCACGACGGCATCAAGGCGGGCACCGCAGCGGCCAGAGTCGGTTACGAGAGCAACTCCCAGTTCAGCCGGGAGTACAAGCGCTTCTTCGGCAGCACGCCGACGGATCAGGCCTCCCGCTTCCGGGATGGCCAGCTGCGCATCATCGAGGGATAACAAGAGAGGGATTACCCATGCGTTCACTACTTTGTCTGTTCACCGCTTTGCTACTGACGGCCTGTACCGGGATTGCCGACGGCATCCGCCCCGTCACCGGATTTCAGCTCGATCGCTATCTCGGCACCTGGTACGAAATTGCCCGCCTCGACCACAGCTTCGAGCGGGGGCTGGAGCAGGTAAGCGCCACCTACAGCCTGCGGGATGATGGCGGCGTCAAGGTGCTCAACCGCGGCAAGCAGAGCGATGGCAGCTGGCGCGAAGCGGAGGGCAAGGCCTACTTCGTCGGCAACCCGGATGAGGCACGGCTCAAGGTGAGCTTCTTCGGCCCCTTCTACGGCGGCTACAACGTCATCGATCTGGACCCCGACTACCAGCTCTCGCTGGTGACCAGCTACAACCACGACTACCTCTGGATCCTCTCCCGCTCCCCCAATCCGCCCAAAGAGAAGGTGGACGCGCTGATCGCCAAGGCCAAGGGGCTGGGCTTTGCCACCGACCAGCTGATTTGGGTCAAGCAGACCCCTTGAAGCCGAACGGGGAGCCCTGCTGGCTCCCCGCTTTTTTCAACCACACCTCGCCTTCTCGCCCCCTCTCTTCCAGCCACGCCCTCTTCACCCCTGCCCGGCCGCGGCTCACCGCCAATGGTCTCCGCTGAAGGTCCCCGCCGGTTTTCGTGCTCTGAACTGCCCCTCTCTGGCCAGATCAGATTAATGGCAACATCGCTTATCACTCACACCCTATATATGACAATGAACCAGCAGATCGTCATATTATTAACGGGTGTATATGAATGAAAATAAAAAAAGAGAACACCAACTGTCGTAGTGGCCATTATCTCACGGTTACTAACTATATATTTCCAGCACCATCCAACAACATCGCAACAAAAGACTGAAGTGAGCCTTCCATATTGAGTCCTCGCTTTAAATCTGCACAACAAACCACCAAACAGAGAAATAAAAACCCAAACGGCTCCAATTTTAATGATTAATTGTTGCCATCACTTTCGTTCGATGATAAATAGCTAACAATTTAAAAATTACACATAAATATTCAAATGTAGAGAGGTGATCAATTTGGAATGGATTAAACTGAGCGGCATACTCATTATCTTGCTGGGTTTTTACTTCAGGCTCGATACCCTGGCCGTCGTTCTGGTCGCCGCCGTCACTACCGCCCTGGTCTCCGGTCTATCCTTTGCTGAATGCCTCTCCCTGCTGGGTGAAGCCTTCGTCTCCAACCGCATGGTCACGCTGTTTCTGCTGACCCTGCCGATGATCGGCATCTGCGAACGCTACGGTCTGAAACAACAGGCCGTCACCCTGATCGAGCGGATCAAAAAGCTCACCCCGGGCAAGTTCATGACCCTTTATATGTTTATCCGCGAGCTGGCCGGTCTCTTCTCGGTGCGGGTACAGGGCCATACCCAATTTATTCGTCCGCTGGTCAACCCGATGACTCAGGCTGCCGCCACCAAGGTGCATGGCAAATTAAGCGAAGAGGACGAGGAATATATCAAGGCGCGGGTCTCAGCCACCGAAAACTATGGCAACTTCTTTGCCCAAAATACCTTCGTCGCCTCCGCCGGGGTATTGCTGATTGTCGGTACCTTCGACTCGCTGGGATATAACGTCTCCGCCGTTGATATTGCCAAGGCCTCCATGCCGATAGCCATTATCATTCTGTTTATGGTCGCCGCCTCCAATATGTGGTTCGACCGTCAGATGGCCAAGAAATATGCCGTGAGCAACAGCAAGGGAGGTCAACAGTAATGGCCACTCTCATTCCCAATATGCTCGAATTCTTCTATGTGCTGATCGGCGTCATTCTCTTTAGCAGCGCCTGGCGCGTCCTGCGTGATGCCAACCACCCGGCCCGGGTCGGCACCGCCCTGTTCTGGACCATCCTCGGGGTGCTGTTCGCCTTCGGTAGCTATATCCCCAACATGATCAACGGGATGCTGATCCTCGCCATGGGGGTCATCACCCTGCTCAAGCAGGTGAAGATCGGCAAGCTGGAGCAGGCGAGCGAAGAGGAGTCCCAGCGCCACGCCAACCGCATCGGCAGCCGGATCTTCCTGCCCTGCGTGTTGCTGGCCCTGCTGGCGGTGGTGATCGCCCAGTTCACGCCCCTTGGCGGTCAGGTCGGTATCGGTCTGGCGGCGGTGATCGCCTTCGTCATCACGGTGCTGCTGACCCGCGCGACCCCCTCCACCGTAGTGGGTGACTCCGACCGGATGATCCAGCAAGTAGGTATCACCGGTATCCTGCCGCAACTGCTGGCCGCCCTCGGGGTGATCTTCAACAAGTCCGGGGTCGGTGACGTCATCTCCCACGGGATCTCCACCGTGGTCCCGCTCGGCAGCCCCTTCATCGGGGTAGTGGCCTACTGCCTCGGGATGATGGTCTTCACCATGATCATGGGCAACGCCTATGCCGCCTTCACCGTCATCACCGCCGGGATCGGTATCCCCTTCGTGGTCGCGCAGGGTGGTGATCCGGTCATCGCCGGTGCGCTGGCGATGACCGCCGGTTTCTGCGGCACCCTGATGACCCCCATGGCTGCCAACTTCAACGCCCTGCCCGCCGCCCTGCTGGAGATGAAGGATCTCAACAAGGTGATCAAGGTGCAGGTGCCGATGGCACTGACTCTGGTGCTGGTCCATATCGTCCTCATGTATTACTGGGCATTTTGAGAATTCGGGAGAAGATGATGAAAGTTCTGATTACCGGTTTTGACCCCTTCGGCGGCGAGCCCATCAACCCGGCCTGGGAGGCAGTAAAACGCCTGCCGGACACCATTCTGGATGCCACCGTGATCAAGGCCCAGATCCCCACCGTATTCGGCAAATCGGCCACCCTGCTGGCGGAGCTGATGCATCAGCACCAGCCGGATGTGGTGATCAACGTCGGTCAGGCGGGCGGTCGCTTCGCCATTACCCCGGAGCGGGTCGCCATCAACCTCGACGACGCCCGCATCCCCGACAACGAGCAGCAGCAACCCATTGATGAAGTGATTCAGGCCGATGGCGCTCCGGCCTACTTCTCCCGCCTGCCCATCAAGGGGATGGTGCAGCGCATCAAGGAGAACGGCATTCCGGCCGCGGTCTCCAACACTGCGGGCACCTTCGTCTGCAACCACATCATGTATCAGCTGCACTACCTGATCGAACAGCAGTTCCCGGCGGTGCGCGGCGGCTTTATCCACGTCCCCTACATCACCGAACAGGTGGCGGACAAGGTGAACCAGCCCTGCCTCGCCATGAGCGATATCACCCGTGCGCTGGCGCTGGCCATCGAGGCGGTGGTGCTGCAACAGGATGGTGACCTCAAGGTCGTGGGTGGCGAGATTTCATGACGCTTTGCCAGCCACGCCCGCTGTTCGTCTACGGCAGTCTGATGGACGGGCTCTTCAACTACCGGCGCTATCTGGCCGCTCATGTGAGCCAGCCGCCGCGGCGCGCCCGGGTGCGCGGCGCCCTCTATCACCTGCAGCACAAGGGCTATCCTGCCCTGCTGCCGGGTGATGACTGGGTCTATGGCGAGCTGTTTTGGCTGGACGACTTCCCCGCCGCCATCGCGGCGCTCGACGAGATGGAGAACTTCCACGGCGAAGATGATCCGCAGAGCGAATATCTGCGCCAGCTTGTCGAGGTGGAGATCTTCGACCCGCAGCAAGGGCGCTATGTCGGCCAGCAGCTGGCCTACCACTACCGCTACGTGGTGCAGCACGATCCCCAGTGGCAGCAGGGCAAACACTACCTGCCCGATGGCAACTGGCGCGCCTTCCATCTGGCGCAGCTGGAGAGCGCCGCCTGACGGCCACCAGCAATTAAAAAGGGCAGCCCGCGGGCTGCCCTTTTGCATGGAGAGTTGGCGGAGGATCAGAGCCGGAAGCGGCCAATCTCCTGCTCCAGCCGCTCGGTCAGCGACTTGAGCTCGGCCGCCTGCGCCGCCTCGTTGCCCGCCTGCTCGGCCAGCTCTTGCGAGACGTGGCGGATATTCTCGGTATTGCGGCTGATCTCGCCGGTCACCGAGGTCTGCTCCTCGGCCGCCGCCGCGATCTGGGTCGCCATGTCGCTGATGGAGCCGATCGCCTCGTTGATCCGGCCAAGGCTCAGGTTGGCGGCTTCTGCATCCTCCACACTGGTGCCCGCCAGCTGACGGCTGGTCTCCATGCCGCCCACGGCGCGACGGGTCGTCTGCTGCAGGGTCTCGATCATCTGCTGGATCTCGTCGGTGGAGTCGTGGGTACGGCGCGACAGCACCCGCACCTCGTCCGCCACCACCGCAAAACCACGGCCCTGCTCACCGGCCCGGGCCGCCTCGATGGCGGCGTTGAGCGCCAGCAGATTGGTCTGCTCGGCGATGCCGCTGATGGTGGCCAGAATGCCGCTGATCTTCTGGGCATGGCTGTCGAGCTCGTTGATCACCTGACTGGCATCGGCCACTTCATCCGCCAAACCGGTAATGCTGCGCTGACTCTGGCCAACCTGGGATTGACCCGCGACCGCCAGTGCGACTGCATCGGTGGCGGTGGTAGCGGCAAACTCGGCGTTACCGGCGATCTCCTGGGTGGCGGAGGCCATCTCGGTCACCGCGGTCGCCACCATCACGATCTCGTCCTGCTGCTGACGCACCCGCTGGCTGCGGGCCTGGGCCCCGGCCGCCTGGGCACGGGACTGGGCCGCCAGCTCGACGGTCACATCCCGCAACCGGCTAACGATGCCGTGCAGCCGCGCCACGAACTGGTTGAAGTTGCGCGCCAGCTGACCCACCTCGTCCTGACTGCGGGTATCAATATGAACGGTGAGATCCCCCTCGCCGTGGGCGATGTCGTGCAGGGCGTGCGCCACCCGACCGAGATCGGCGAACAGGTATTTGAAGGTGGCGGTGAGCAGGGCACTGAACACCAGCATCAGCACCAGCGTCAGCCCCACCAGCTGCCACAGCAGGTTGCTGAGCGGCGCCTCCAGCACATCGCGATACATCACCATGGCCAGCAGCCAGTCGGTGCCCGCCACCGGTTGTACCGCCAGCAGCACATCCCGCCCGTCGATGGTGGCGGCGTGCAGCTCGCTGTTCTCGCGGCCCCACTGCTGGAAGGTGGCGGCAGAGAGCCCCGGCGCCAGCTCGGCGATGGGCTTGAGCGCCAGATCCTTCTGCGGATGGCCGACGATGAGGCCGCTGCTGTCGAGCAGCATGGCGTAACCCTCACCCTGCACCTTCATCGCCAACACCTCGTCGATCAGCTTGTCGAGCGCCAGGTTGGCCCCCACGGCGCCGACCAGCTCGCCCTGATGACGCACCGGCTCGGAGAGGGTGACCACCAGCTTCTGCATGGTGACGCTGACATAGGGGGCGGTGATGATCAGCTGACCCGCCTTCACCGCATCCTGATACCAGGGGCGCTCGCGCGGGTCATAGTTGCCGGTGTTGAGGGAGGGGTCCTGCCGGGTCATCACCCCCTGCGCGGAGCCAAAATAGGCGAGCCCGAAGCCACCGGAGGTGTAGGCCTGCTTCAGGTGAGGCACCAGCTCGGCCTGCGGGTTGCCGCCGATCAGATTGACCAGCGCATGGACCGTGTTCTTACGGTCCTCCATCCACTCACCGATCGCCACCGAGTAGGCGTGGCCATAGTTGACCGCTTCGCTCTGGATAGCGGCCATGGTACGTGATTTGAGGGTATGGAATGCCACTACACCTAGCAGTGCTGCCATCAGCAGCACCACGCCAAGGCTGGTGGCCAGCAGCTTGCCGCGCAAAGAGAGGGTCATGACTACGAATCCTTGTTGTTGTTGTGTCAGGCAGGGAAAACCCCGTGTGATCCGGGCTATCGGCCGCAACATGAACAGACTTTAGTGAATCTGTATATTTTCACATCTATCAACAACAGAGATTGCTTTCAAAGAGTTCCGCTTCGCTATTCCATGCTACTGAGCCATTTCACAACAAGCAGCAGGCCGCCCGAAGGCGGCCTGTCACTTACCCCTGATATGCACCGGCGGAGTAGGTCAGCTCATAGCTGTGGCTGTAGATCTCGATGATGTTGCCGAAGGGATCTTCCATGTAGACCATGCGGTAGGGCTTCTCGCCCGGGTAGTACTCGCGCACCGGCATCCGCTGCTTGCCGCCCGCCGCGACGATGCGCGCCGCCAGCCCCTCGACATCCGGATCCTGCACGCTGAAGTGGAACACCCCGCTCTTCCAGAATTCGAAGTTGTTCTCGCGGCGCTCGCTGTTGGGGAACTCGAACAGCTCGATGCCGATCTTGTCGCCGGTAGAGAGGTGGGCGATGCGGAAAGAACCCCAGCCCGGGCCGAACACGTCGTTGCACATCACGCCGATGGCGGAGTCATCCTCGGTGATGGTGGTGGCCGGCATGATGAGATACCAGCCCATCACCTGGGTATAGAACTCGACCGCTTGGTCGAGGTCAGTCACCGTGATGCCGATGTGGGAGAAGTTGCGCGGGTAAGTCATAAGTCACCTTGAAACTGTGTGTGGGAAACAGGTGACATGATAGGAAGAGGCGCCATAATGAAAAATAAGGTCAAACTAATGGAAGGCATAAATTAAATTTATGATTAATCCACTCTGGCTCCACACCCTGCTGGTGGTGCATGAAACCGGCAGTTTTACCCGCGCCGCCGATCGGCTGGATCTCACCCAGGCCGCCGTCAGTCAGCACATCTCGCGCCTCGAGGCCGAATTCGGCCCCCTGCTGCTGCGCAAGCCCCGTCAGCTGGAGCTCACTCCACGCGGGCTGGTGCTGCTCGACTTCGCCCGCCAGCAGGAGCAGGCCGCCGAACAGCTGCGGGCCCGCCTCTCGGACGACGATCCCCATAGCGGCACCATCACCCTGTCCACCCCGGGTAGCATCGGTCTGTTGCTCTATCCCCTGCTGCTCGACCAGCAACAGGAGCACCCCGGGCTCACCATCCAGCACCGTTTCGCCCCCACCCCCGACATAGTGCAGGCGGTGCTGGCGGGGCGCAGCGATCTGGGACTGGTGGATCAGCCGCCGGAACACCCCAGCCTCGCCGCCGAGCCGTTCGCCCGCGAGCCCCTCTGTCTGGTGGTGCCCAACGATGGCGAGGAGCAGAGCTGGCAGCACCTCTGCCAACTCGGTTTTATCGATCACCCGGATGGCCGCAGCATGGCACAACGCCTGCTGGGACGACGCTACCCCGGCCAGCGCGTTGACGAGATCCCGCTGCGCGGCTTTACCAACCAGATCGGCCTGATCCTGGAGCCGGTCGCCCGCGGCCTCGGCTTTACCGTGCTGCCCCGCTTCGCCGTCACCGCCTTTGCCCAACAGGAGAAGATCCGGGTGCTCCAAAGCCGGATCGAGGTGATCGACACCCTCTGGCTGATCTACCGCGCCGAGTGGCCGCTCCCCGCCCGTCACCAGCGGTTGATGGAGGCCCTCAAAACGCGGGTCGGTGCCAGCTGACCTGTCGTTCAGGGCGGTTGAAATTGTCGAAGATGGATCGAGCAGGCAAGAAGATAGATGGCAGGCAAAAAGGGGGCTAACGGAGAGAGATGGCGAACGCCAGAAATGCGAAAGGCCAGCTCAATGAGCTGGCCTTTCTGAAAATGGCAGGGGCGGCAGGACTCGAACCCGCAACCATCGGTTTTGGAGACCGCTGTTCTACCAATTGGAACTACGCCCCTGCAACAAACGAGGCGTAGTATACAAAGTGGAGATCAAAGGTAAAGGCTTTTTTTACGCTTTCGATGCGATTGCACAAATCCCGAACAAGTCGCGGTTATTTGTGCAGCAAAGCGGGATAACTTGCTGTATTTGCAGCCCTGCCGGGGTAGGAATGGGACATAAATGGGGGTAGGGTGAAATCAGGTACCGGGAGGCCACTTATGCTCAATTACCGATTGCTCCAACAACTGGCGCCCCTCAACTTCAGGGATGAACGCAAAACAGAGTCCCTGCCCGCCTATCTTGAACGGGTCGCGCCGCTGGTGCCCTTTATTCCTGAAAATGTGCTCTCCCAGTGGATTTACCGCCATTGGCGCGGTTTTGAGTCCAACTGGAGCTTTATCGATCTCGCCAGCCATCAGTTCACCTGCGAAAGCTGGCCCACCGCGCAACTGGTGGATCAGGTGAACTCCCGCCATATGGAGGTGATCGAGCGCTGGGGCGAGATGCTGCGCAGCAACCGCTATGTGCGCCGCTCCTGGCTCGGCGAGAAGATGCTGAGCGAAGGCACCTGGCCCGAACCGGTCATCGTGCTGGCGCCCGCCGAGGGGTGCAGTTACCCGAACGGGCAAGCGCTGCCGCAACCCTACTGCCTGCTGGAAGGGCACCACAGACTCGGTTATTTGCGCGCCATGGCCCGCGATGGGGAATCGCTGCAAGAGACGCACAGGGTGTGGATTTGTCGCCCTGTTCCCGCCACTTAAACGTTTTTCATGCTGAAATTGGCATCAGAAATAAAATTTTGACAATTAAAAAAGCGGCCCTATAATCTGTCCGGTTTTGAAAAAGGTCGGGACGAAACGATGCAGTTTTTGATTCAGAAAACAGCCTTGCAGACGGGTGGTGCGCACCAGAGCGGCCCCGTTGTTTCCGGTTCCCACCCCAACGATCCCCAGTTATTTTTAAAAAAAGCCCCTGTTTCAGGGGCTTTTTTTTGTGCCCGAAAAACCTCCAATGATGTCAAAGGGAATGCAGACGATGACCAATCCACTCTATAAGAAACATGTCATCTCCATTTCGGACCTGACCCGGTCAGAAATGGAACTGGTAGTCTCAACCGCACAACGGTTGAAGGCTGAACCTGACACCAGCCTGTTGAAAGACAAGCTGGTTGCCAGCTGCTTCTTCGAAGCCTCCACCCGCACCCGCCTCTCGTTCGAGACCGCGGTACAGCGCCTCGGCGGCAACATCATCGGCTTCGCCGACGGTGGCAACACCAGCGCCAAGAAGGGCGAGACGCTGGCTGACTCCATCAAGATCATCGGCTCCTACTCGGATGCGGTGGTGATGCGCCACCCGAAAGAGGGGGCAGCCCGTCTGGCCTCCGAGTTCTCCCGGGTGCCGGTCATCAACGGCGGCGACGGCTCCAACCAGCATCCGAGCCAGACCCTGCTCGACCTGTTCACCATCCATGAGACCCAGGGTCGTCTGGACAACCTCAATGTCGCCTTCGTCGGTGACCTGAAATATGGCCGCACTGTCCACTCGCTGGCCCAGGCCCTCAGCCTGTTCAACTGCCGCTTCTTCTTCATCTCCCCGGAAGCGCTGGCGATGCCGGACTACATCTGCGAAGAGCTGGAAGAAAAAGGCATCCAGTTCAGCGTCCACCAGACCATGGAAGAGGTGATGCCGGAGCTGGACATCCTCTACATGACCCGCGTCCAGAAAGAGCGCTTCGACGAGACCGAATACAAGCACATGGCCGCCAAGTTCATTCTGGAGCTGGCGACCCTGGAAGGGGCCAAGCCCACCATGAAGATCCTGCATCCCCTGCCCCGCGTCGACGAGATCGATGTGGCGGTCGACAAGACCCCCCACGCTTGCTACTTCCAGCAGGCGGAGAACGGGGTCTATGCACGCCAGGCGCTGCTGGCACTGGTACTGAACGAAACTGTCTGAGCTTAGGGGAATATCATGTCTGACAAGAACCAACTGCAAGTCGAAGCCATCCGTCACGGCTCCGTCATCGATCACATCCCCGCTGGCCAGGGCATCAAGATCCTCAAGCTGTTCCAGCTGATTGAAACCCAGGAGCGGATCACCGTCGGCTTCAACCTGAAATCCGGCGCACTGGGCAAAAAGGATCTCATCAAGATTGAGAACACCCGCCTGACCGAGCAGCAGGCCAACCAGCTGGCGCTGTTCGCCCCGAAAGCGACCGTCAACATCATCGAAGACTTCAATGTGGTGAAGAAGCACCAGCTGGAGCTGCCGGAGTTCATCACCGGGGTGTTCCACTGCCCCAACTCCAACTGCATCTCCCACAACGAGCCGGTGGACAGCTACTTCCGGGTACGGGAAGTAAAAGGCGTGGTACGGATGAAGTGCAAATATTGCGAGAAGTCCTTCACTCAGGACATCGTCAGCGAGCGTGACTGATATCTGATTGGGCCCTGCGGGGCCCATTTTTGAACCCTGTCACATCACCGAATTTCCAGTCAGCTATAATTTGCCATCCCAAGATGGTAATGCCCGTTCATTCCCTGCATATAGATTGATTATCAGTGTTTTTGGCTGATAACTGACCGCTATGGCAGATATCGCGCGTTTACCTCCGATCATCGTCAAAGGAATTCGCCGTGGTCAAAACCCTCAGTCGTCCCGTTGCCCAAGAGCCCGATCTGGCCCAGCTGGATGCCTGTCGCCAGATCATCGGTCAGCACTGCTACAGCACCCAGGAAGAGATCCGCCGCGAGCTGTCAGAGCGTGGCTTTGCCGACATCAGCCAGTCCACCATCTCCCGCCTGCTGCGCCGCCTCGGCGTTGCCAAGGCGCAGAATGCCAACGGCAAGAAGGTCTACACCCTGGTCGACGAGCAGCTGGAGCCCGCAGGCAGCACCCGCTCGATCCACGACATGGTGCGCGAAGTGGTGCACAACCAGCAGATGGTGCTAATCCACACCACCCCCGGCGCCGCTACCGTGGTGGCCCGCCTGCTGGATCGCAACGCCAATCCCGAGATCATGGGCGCCGTCGCGGGCAACGACGTGGTGCTGGTCGCGCCGCGCCACATCAGCCGTACCCGTCAGGCCCACGCCGCCGTGGTGCGCACCCTGGCGCAGGCGCGTTAGCCCCCTCCCCCAAATGCATCGAGGCGACCCGCAGGTCGCCTTTTTGTTGCCTCTCATTTGCGGCCTTCACTTGCGCCCATAAAAAACGGGAGCCAGTGGCTCCCGCTTTCGGCTTTCTCTTGTCAACTAATCAGAGCACGGCACCCAGGCTCAGGCAGACCACGATCAGCACGGTCAGCATGGCGAGCAGCGGAGCCACCCACTTCAGCCAGCGCACGTAGGGCACCTTGGCGATGGCCAGACCACCCATGACCACGGCGGAGGTCGGGGTCACCAGGTTCACCAGACCGGAAGCAGACTGGTAAGCAGTCACCACCAGATCGCGACCCACGTTGGCGAAGTCGGCCAGCGGCGCCATGATCGGCATGGTCAGCACGGCCAGACCAGAGGAGGACGGCACCAGGAAGGAGAGCACCACTTCCAGCACGAACATCACGTTGATAAAGACGATGGTGGAGAGGCCGGTCACGATCCCTTCTGCACTGTGCAAAATGGTGTGAGTGATCATGCCGTTATCCATTACCACCACGATACCGCGGGCGATACCGATGATCAGGGCTACACCCAGCAGGTCGCGGGCACCATCGATGAAGTTGGAGGTCAGCTCCTCCTCGCTCATGCGGGAGATGATACCGACGATGATGGCGGCAGCCAGGAACACGCCGGAGATCTGCGCCATCCACCAGCCCAGCACGGCCACACCGTAGATCATCACGGCAAAGGCGGCGACGAAGATACCCAGCACGATTTTACGGGTCAGGGTGAACTCCAGCATCTGATCGCTCTTGTTGCCAAGGAAGTGGGCACGGTTCTCTTCCCACTTGTCAGCCACCAGCGATCTGCTGGGATCATTGCGCACCATCTTGGCGTAACGCATCACGTAGGCGACACAGAGCAACCAGCCAGCGACCAGCATGGCGACGCGCAGCCAGATACCGTCGGTGAAGGAGATACCGGCCGCGTTGGCCGCGATAACGGTCGCAAACGGGTTGATGGTGGAACCGAGAGTACCGATACCGGCGCCCAGCAATACGGTTGCCGCAGCCACCACCGGGTCGAAACGGGCGGCCATCATCACCGGCACCAGCAGGGTGTAGAAAGGCAGCGACTCTTCGGCCATGCCGTAGATGGTGCCCCCTGCGGCGAACAGCGCCATCAGGATCGGGATCATCCACTCTTCACGGCCACGCAGACGATCGGTAACACGTTCGATACCGGCATCGATGGCACCGGTCTTGGTCACAATGCCAAGAAAACCACCGATGATCAGGATAAACAGGGAGACGTCGATGGCGCCTGCCTGATAGGTGTCATGGTTGTAGAGGCCATCGATAGGTGCCAGCAGCACATCGACGATCCCCTGGGGATTCCCCTCCACCAGTTTGTAGGTACCCGCCACCGGCACTTCTTTGCCGAGGGCTTCGTTCATGGTCATCTCGTATTTGCCGGCCGGCACTATCCAGCTCAGGGCGGCCACCAGGGCGATCAGCACAAACAGTATCGTGTAGGCTGACGGGAACTTGAATTTGGTCATGGTCCAGCTTCCTTCTGTGGGTGTGGTATCCATGCAGGCTGCGGGTTGTAGGGTTAGAGGTATTATGCCGCTGTCACATGGTCGAAAAGCCGGGGGTCACCCCCCGGCACCACTACTGCGACCTTAGTCGCCCAGCGTAGCAACCATCACTGCCTTGATGGTGTGCATCCGGTTTTCGGCCTCGTCGAACACGATGCTGTGCCCGGATTCGAACACATCCTCGGTCACTTCCAGGCCTTTCATGCCATATTTGTCAGCCACTTCCTTGCCCATGGTGGTCTCGTCGTTGTGGAACGCCGGCAGGCAGTGCATGAACTTCACATCGGGGTTCTTGGTGGCGTTGATGACATCCATGTTGACCTGATACGGGGTCATCAGTTTGACGCGCTGATCCCAGGCTTCTTTCGCTTCACCCATGGATACCCAAACGTCGGTGTAGAGGAAGTCGGTGCCCAGCACACCCTCTTTGACATCTTCGGTCAGGGTGATGCGCGCGCCGGTCTCTTCGGCGATCAGGCGGCACTTGGCAACCAGCTCCTCTTCCGGCCAGAAGGCTTTCGGCGCAACCAGACGGATGTCCATGCCCATTTTGGCGGCGCCGACCATCAGGGAGTTACCCATGTTGTTGCGGGCATCACCCAGGTAGGCGAATTTGATTTGATCCAGACGCTTGCCCTTGCCGTGCTCCAGCATGGTCATGAAGTCAGCCAGGATCTGGGTCGGGTGGAATTCGTTGGTCAGGCCGTTCCAGACCGGTACACCGGCGTAGGCACCCAGCTCTTCCACGATCTCCTGGCCGTAGCCACGGTATTCGATACCGTCATACATGCGGCCCAGTACCCGGGCGGTGTCCTTCATGGACTCCTTGTGACCGATCTGGGAACCGCTTGGGCCAAGGTAGGAGACCTGAGCGCCCTGGTCGAAGGCCGCCACTTCAAACGCACAGCGGGTGCGGGTGGAGGTCTTCTCGAAAATCAGGGCAATGTTTTTGCCGGTCAGGTGTTTGCGCTCGTAGCCACCGTATTTGGCTTTTTTCAGGTCGATGGCCAGGTCAATCATGTATTGGATTTCGCGCGGGGTGAAGTCCAGCAGTTTCAGGAAGTTACGGTTACGCAGATTAAAAGCCATGATGAGTTCTCTCTATATTTGTTCAGACCAATTTCGGCAGTAGTGTTGACTACGCATTCTTCAGTACAGATTTGTGCAAACCCCGGAGGGCCGAGTTTCAATTACGCATTCACGGTGCGGGTGGCGACGATATTGGTGCCGGCTTCCCCCTTGAGGATGGCGAGGCCATCTTCCAGCGAGCCGATCCCGACCATGCCGCCGGTCGCCTTGACAAATTCACAAGAGGCTTCGACTTTCGGTCCCATGGAACCTGCGTCGAACTTGACTCCGGCCAGCTCGTCCGGGCTGGTCACCCGCAGCGGACGCTGGGTCGGTTTGCCCCAATCCAGGTAGACAGCATCGGCATCAGTCAGGATCAGCAGGGCGTCGGCCTTGATCTGCTTGGCCAGATAGGCGGCAGACATGTCTTTGTCGATCACCGCTTCGATACCGGTCAGGCTCTGGCCATCCCAGGTCACCGGGATACCACCACCACCGGTACAGATGATGAGGTGGCCCTGGGCAATCAGGGTTTCGATGGCGTCGCCTTCGACGATGCGCTGGGGTAGCGGGGATGGCACCACGCGGCGGAAGAACTTGCCGTCAGCCTTGACCACCCAGTGCTTCTCTTCTGCCAGGGCGCGGGCTTCCGCTTCTTCATAGACAGGGCCGATAAATTTGGTCGGATTGGCAAACGCCGGATCCTTGGGATCTACCTGTACCTGAGTCAGCAGCGCGGTGACGTTGCGGCTCGGCATCAAGTTCTTGAGCTCCTGAATCAGCATGTAGCCGATCATCCCCTGGGACTCGGCCCCCAACACATCCAGCGGATAGGGAGAGACCTTGGTGTAGGCGCTGTTTTGCAGGGCCAGCAGGCCGACTTGCGGGCCGTTGCCATGCACCAGCACCACGTTGTACTCCTGAGCAATCAGGGCGATGGTCTTGGCGGCAGTTGCGATGTTCTTGCGCTGGATATCCGCTTCCAGTGGCTCACCACGACGGAGCAGAGCATTGCCACCCAGAGCGACGACGACAGTTGGTTTTTTCATAGTGGTTAATCTCGAGTTTGGGTCTGTGTGGCGCCAGCCTCTGCCAGCGCCACGCCGTCTCATCAGATGCTGTCGCGTTCCATCGGGCAGCTCATGCAGCGGGCGCCGCCGCGGCCACGGCCCAGTTCATCACCCGGGATGGAGAGAACCTTGATACCAGCCTTGTCATACTTCTCGTTGGTGTAGGTGTTGCGCTCGTAGCCCACCACCACGCCGGGACGCACGGTCAGCACGTTGTTGGCATCGTTCCACTGCTCCCGTTCGGCCTCGAAGCTGTCACCGCCAGTGGTGATGATCTTCAGCTGATCCACGCCCAGCGCTTTCTCGATAGCGGTGACGAAGTAACCCTCTTCCTTGATGTTCATGCCGGTAGCGCCACCCGGAGTCAGGCTCCAGCACTGCACATCCTTGCGGATCACTTCCGGATAGACGGAGAAGGTATCGACATCCATATGGGTCATGACGGTATCCAGGTGCATGCAGCTGCGGTGTTTCGGCAGTTCCATGGCGATGACCTGCTTGGCCTGACCATGTTTGAACAGGCTGCGAGCCAGATGCTCGACCCCTTGCGGAGTGGTGCGCTCGGACATGCCGATCAGCACGGCGCCGCGGCCGATGACCAGTACGTCGCCACCTTCGATAGTGGAGTTGTCGTAGTCGCGCTCCTCGTCACCGAAGTACTTGATAAAGTCCTGACCGGCAAACATCGGGTGCCAGCGGTAGATGGCCTTCACATGGTTGGTTTCGCGGCGACGAGCCTGTTTGGCCATCGGGTTGATGGAGACGCCACCGTAAACCCAGCAGGAGGTGTCACGAGTGAAGAGGTGGTTGGGCAGCGGCTCGATGATGAAATCGGTCGGCGCATGCATGCCTACTACCATGTTGACGCCGCTGTAGGGCATCTCGGAGTAGGTCAGGCCGCCGGAGAGAATGCGGGCCAGTTCGCGGTGCGGCATGTCTGCCAGGAAGCAGCGCACGTCGTTGGCAAAAGAAGAGCCGAGGCGGTAGTCGGAGACCTGATGTTGCAGCAGCCAGGTTTTGGCTTCCGGCACGTCCAGGGTCTCGGCCAGCAGATTGGTCAGCAGGAAAACTTCGACATTCTGATCGCGCAGTACCTGAGCGAATTTGTCGTGCTCCTGACCGGCGCGTTCAACAGACAGGACGTCATCGAACAGCAGGTCCTGGCAGTTGGAAGGAGTCAGACGCTTCAGACTGAGGTTGGGGCGGTGCAACATGACACGGCGCAATTGGCCAACTTCAGAACCTACATAAAATTTGCTCATGATTATATTCCGTCTAGCAGTGGTCCCTGCGAGTGATTGAATAGATTCCTTCTATTCATGCTCGTGGCTAAGGCGGGATATTCTTTATGTAGGGTAATCGGCTTATGTTCTATCCTGCCCTTGCCTTTCGAGACCGAGGTTAGACCTGCCAATTACGACAAACTTAGACATTGATCACATTCACTTCTGACTGAATATATTCACCGCTCAATCTATGAGCCAAGTAGCAAACCGAACATTTTTCAAACAACCAAGGTCGCATACTCATGCACAACCACCCCGCTATATTTCATGTTGATTCCTTTTTTATTCATTACAGCTCACTTCCACAATTAAACAAAAAATAATAAAAACATTAAAAATCAAATAAATAAAACCAAATGAGAATAGTTTTTGAATATTGTTGAGTGAAAACTGAATACATCAGCGTGACAAGTGGAGCAGAGGAGAAATAAATACTCACATCGGCCACGATCACTGCATAAATCTTTTCTTGTCCCAGATCATGGCATGAGTGCCATCCCCTTTGCGCCCTGCCTTGTACAGCGCCACCTCCCCGTCCAATTCCACTTGATATGCACAAAGTCCGCATCGAAGCTGACAACCATCCTCGCCTGTCACTACGACGCCTTTTGATACTTTTTTCATTAATTGAATTTATTCGTCCCGCCTTGCGCTGGTACCAACCTCGACTTAACTCAGAAGGTGATCCAGATCACAGATGAATGGCACTACCAAGGAGTTGTTATGAAGATGAAACCCAGACTGCTGCTCGCTACTCTGCTGCTCTCTGCGCTCCCGACCCTTAGCCAGGCTGAAGGAGCCCCTGCCATCCCGATGGTTGTCTGTCATGTCGACAAGGCCCCCCAAATGCTGGTGCCTGAATATGTCTGCCGCTGGCATGGAGGCAGCGTGCATTACTAGCCAAAGCCGCGAGAGGAGTATCCCTCCTCTCGCCTTGTGATGAGGCAGGCCCCTCCTATACTGAAATCAGCAGTTTTCTCATGGATAGGGGAACATCATGATCTTGTTGGTCGGTGGAGAAAAAGGGGGAAGTGGCAAGAGCTGCCTGGCACAGAATCTGGCGGTCTACCTCCGATCCCAATTTCAGGGGGAGGTATTACTGGTCGATTGCGACCCGCAACGTACCACCTCGGACTGGATTCAAGAGCGCAACGACAACCCGGAGCTGCCACAGATCAACTGCGTTCAGCTTTACGGCAATATTCGCAACGATCTGCTCAGCCTGAAAAACCGCTACGACTACGTCATCGTCGACTGTGGCGGGCAAGACAATCGGGCACTGCGCTCCACCATGGCCGTCGCCACCCATGCCCTGATCCCTCTGCGCCCGAAACGCCGCGACCTAAAAACCCTGCCCCATATGGAAGATTTGATCACCACCTGCAAGATGGTCAATCCAACCCTCAATGCTGCCGTGGTGCTGACCCAATGCCCTTCCCTCCCCAATCAGGTGAAACGCATTCTGGAGGCGAAAGAGGTTTGCTCCTCATTCGGGGTCGACGTACTGAACTCCATCACCTATGGCCGCAATGTTTACGACGACAGCGAGGAGAAGGGGCTATCTGTAATGGAGATCGAACCGGATGGCAAATCCGCCGAGGAGATCCGGGCCATCGCCAAAGAGTTCCTGCAAGTGGGGGTGTGAAATGGGTCTGGCCGATCTGAAGAAAAAGCACCAGTTGCATCACCAGAAGAAGTTTACCGTCGACGAGTTTATTGAAGATGCAGAGTTCTACGCCAAGGGCAAACCCAAGGTGGTCAGCCTTGAACTGAGCCTGCACCGGGATGAGGCCTTGTCGGCGCTGGCCTTTATCGAGAGCGGCGAACACCTGAAACCCAACTACAAAAAGGCCACCTTCTCCATGAGCACAGTGGCCATCGATGAGTTGGGCAATCTGACCCAGCAAGACGGCATGAACAAATCCCTGCTGCTGCGCCTCTTTACCCACTACTTCTCTTCGCTCACCCCGGAAGAGCGCCAGACCATCTATGAGCGACTCAACCAGCGCTCATAATTCCGCATTCAACCACTCTTTTATGCCTTTCTTGCATACCTCGGATGCCTATCATCAGACTGCAAAACCTGTTTCCAAAGTAACCAAAACGTCGTGTAAGAGATCAGCCATTCCATATGTAAGCAAACAGCCAAAAAGATCCTCGAGATAATCGGAAGATAGGATCTTAAAACATGAAGACGTAGCACTTAACATTATGTTTATAAATGAATAAATCGAAACGCACTGCTTTCGAAATAGCTAATGATAAAAACGTTTTCCATCTTGCCGTTGTACCCGGTAAGAAAATCCTTATAGTTACTCATGCACGGACGCAATGAAGTCGGTCAGGAAGACTGGCTGCCAGGGTTGGGCAAATGGACTCACCACAGGATGTGGTAAAGGACACCTCCCAGGACGGAGAAAGTGCGACGGGACAGGATGACTCGTCAGGCCAAGATGGCTAAAGGACACCCCAAGGGATTGGGAAGGGGAAACCTAAAGGAAGAGGTAAACAGTCAGGGATTGCAGGGAGCAACTTCGTTCAAGGATATGAGCGATACGACTACCGGGGGCGACGAAAGTCGCCCCCATCTTTTCGTCTGCGTTTTACCGCCCCATTACTTGCCTCACCGCAACGCCTTCTTGCTCGAACTTTCCAGACCAGCTGCTTAAGCAAAAATACATACATATGAGAAGGGCGCCACGATGGCGCCCTTCTCTGTTTTCTCATCGGCAAAAAACTTATATCACGCGAGAGAACTGCTGCTGACGCGCCTTGTTGCGCAGATAAACATCGAAGCACATGCAGATATTGCGGATCAGCAGGTGCCCCGTAGAGGAGACCTCCAGACCATCCTCCGTCATACACACCAATCCATCATTGATGAAGGTCTGCAGCAGCTTGAGATCGTCAGCAAAGTACTCTCTGAAATTGAGCCCGTGCGCCTGCTCGACAGAGGCAAAGTTCAGGCGAAAATCACAGATGAGCCGCTTGATCACCTCGCGGCGGATCAGGTCATCCTGATTGAGCGAGCAACCTTTCCACTGGGCATGGCCCAGCTCTGCAACCTGTGCGTAATAGGCCTTGAGCTCTTTCTGGTTCTGGGAATAGGCATCACCGATCATGCTGATGGAGGAGACCCCCAGCCCCAGCAGATCGCAATCACCCTGGGTGGTATAGCCCTGGAAGTTGCGGTGCAGCTTGCCATCGCGCTGCGCCACCGCCAGCTCGTCATCGGGTTTGGCAAAATGGTCCATGCCGATAAACTGGTAACCCTGACCGGTGAGGAAGGCGATAGTATCCTGCAACATGGCCAGCTTCTCCTGCGGAGCAGGCATATCCGCCTCTTTCAACTTGCGCTGGGCGGCAAAGCGACTCGGCAGATGGGCATAGTTGAAGATGGAGAGGCGCGCCGGATCAGTCTTGAGCACCTCTTCCAGCGTATGGTGGAAGCTGGCACGATCCTGATGCGGCAGGCCATAGATAAGGTCTAGGTTGGTCGAGCGGAAACCCAGTTCTCGGGCCCGTTCCAACATGGCTTTAATAAAGTCGTTGTCCTGCTCGCGGTTGACCGCAACCTGCACATCCTTGTTGAAATCCTGCACCCCAAGACTGATACGGTTGAAGCCGACTTCTCGCAGCACATCCAGCATGGTAATGGCGATCTCGCGCGGATCGACCTCGATGCTGAACTCCCCCTCTTCGGCGAAATGGAAGTGCTCACGCAGCATGGCCATCAGGCGGCGCGTTTGCGCTTCATCCAGATAGGTGGGTGTACCACCGCCCCAGTGCAGCTGGGTGACCAGACGATGTTTGAAGAGCGGAGCCTGCGCCTTGATCTCCTGCTCCAGGTAGTCGAGGTACTCGTCAGCCTTGTGCTGATGGCGGGTAATGACCTTGTTGCAGCCGCAGTAATAGCAGAGCTTGTGACAGAAAGGGATATGCACATAGAGCGACAGATTGCGCTCGGGATACTGGCCGGCAGCGCGGACAAAATCCGGATAGCCGAAGCTCTCGTTAAACTCCAGCGCAGTGGGATAAGAGGTGTATCGCGGGCCACTGTAGTTATATTTTTCGATCAGGGCCTGATCCCACACAATCTGTTCTGCTTGCACGCTCGCTTCCTCTCTTGTTGTTATTGTTGGCTCACCGACCTAACTGAAAATCCTTCAGTTGGGCCACATCCTTGAGGATCTGAGCCTCCAGCTCGGCCTCGTAGCTGCTGCGTTCGAGGTCCATCTTCATCACTTCATTGCGCTTGAGGGCACGTCTGGCCTCATGAGTCGGCATATCTTTCACCTTCTCATACAGTCCGTACAGACCCGGGAACTCGGCAGCAAACGCCCGCCCACCCTTGATCTGTAACGCATCCAGCAGGTTGGTCAACCGAATCGCACCTTCGGAGTAGTCACACTGCCCGTCCTGCACCGCATGGGCAATGACCCGCACGCTATCCAGAATTCGCTCATTGCGGGTAGCAATCGCCAGCCATTGCATCGCTTGCTGCCGTCTCAGCTTGGCCAGCAGCATGCCTGCGTAGATGGCCAAACCTGACAAAATCAGGCCGCCCAACAGGGCGGCCAACATCCATCCACTCATCACTTCTTCTTCGGCTCAGGCTTGGGTTCCGGCTTGAAATCGACCTGGTTGAAACGATCCCACAACTCCTCTTCGGAGGCCGGTTTTTGCTCGTCGAACTCGGCATCATCGCCATCATCAAACGGCAGTTCGTCATCTTCATCGTCGTTATCGATGATGCCCAGCTCATCCATCAGCTCCTGATACCGATCGACACGCTGATCAACCCAGGCCTGCTCGGCCGCTTCCAGGGTTTCACCGGCATCAAGACGATCCAGCAGATCATTCAAGCGGTCATCATTTTCGATGGAGGCCAGCTCCTGCTCGGGAGTCATCACCAGCTTCTTCTCTTTCAATGCCTTGGGCGCAGCCGGCTTCTTCTGTTTGTCATCCACCACCAGTACCACCGGCTTGCGGGAACCGATACGCGGATCTTTGGTCTGGCTGTTGCCAGACTTGTTCTTCGACTGTTCGACTTGCTGACGGGACCCAGCCTTCAAGCCCTTGCGCTTGGCAGCCCGTTTGCGCTCACGACCTTCCTGAGCACTGACATCAGATTCTTTGCGCTTGCCAGTAGGCTTGCGAGTGGGTTGTTTAGCAGACATGAATGGCTAACTCCGAAAAATAACTGGATTGACCCGTACCCGGGATGATCTCACCCGGTGGGATACGATGCGAGGAACAGTAAGGCTGGAACAAGAGCAGGATCCCGCACCAATCCGGCCCAATCAGGCCACTGAACACCGCAGGATCGGTATCCTCTGGGCATGTTGCTGGTATTTTGACACAGAATGGCTAATCGGGTTAATGACCCAAAAGAAAAAAGGCAGCCGAAGCTGCCTTGATATGTTCATGCGAGCGCCATCCTGAATGGCAAAACAATCTGTTTCGTCTTTTCCATGACAACTTGCCATCGCATCATATCGTTGTGAGGTCATCCTGACCTTATTGTGGTCGTTCCTGAATGTGCGTGTGCCTGTTTGACCCGTCGCGACCGCATCCTGCAGAGTCGTGCCGGGGAATTTGCATCCCGCAACCCCATCCCGTTCCTGAGATGATCACCATCCTGATCCTTCAATCCTTTGCCAGCTCATGCGAACCCGTAGCATCCCGCCACGCCAGCTATCCCCTGCTCACAACATCATCCTGCTGTGACGCCACCCAATCCGTGAGTGAATCCATTGGTCCTACTGTATCAACTCTATAAAGCGACTCAATCCACTCAAAACATTCTCAACATGCCGAAAAATTTCAATGTGTGCATAATTAATTGATAAATAATGAATATTTAACATTTCATGCAAATTAATGAGCCTTGGACTGCCTTGAGAATGGAAGATCTCTTACAAAACAAGGGGATTAAACCGAGAATTATCTGAAAGCCATAAAAACAACGGGGAGCCAAGACTCCCCGTTTCAACTCAAATCAGCCATAACAGCTATATCAGTGCAGACCCGCTACATATTTGGAGAGGGCTTCGATATCCTGATCAGTCAGTTTCTTGGCAACGTCCCGCATCATGCCATTCGGATCGTTGTCACGAGTCCCCGCACGAAATGCGGTGAGCTGAGCCTTGACATAGGCAGGATGCTGGCCGGAGAGACTAGGATACTTGGCCTGCTCTACACCTGAGC
>NZ_JRGK01000261.1 GCF_000764645.1 Aeromonas finlandensis | reverse complement strand
GGCGGCGGCGGGGTTGATCAGCGGGCCGATCTGGGTGCCCTCCGCCATGCCATCCCCCACCTTGAAGGCGCTGACGGCAGCGGTCAGCTTCTCGGCGAAGGCGTCGTAGACGCTGGCCTGCACCAGAATGCGGTTGGCGCAGACGCAGGTCTGCCCGGCGTTGCGGTATTTGGAGGCGAGCGCCCCGGCCACTGCGGCATCGAGGTCGGCGTCATCAAAGACGATAAAGGGGGCGTTGCCACCCAGCTCCAGCGACAGCTTCTTCATGGTGTCGGCGCACTGGCGCATCAGCAGCTTGCCGATGCGGGTGGAGCCGGTGAAGGAGAGCTTGCGTACCACCGGATTGCTGCACAGCTCGTTGCCCACCGCGCTCGCCTGATGGCTGGTGACGATATTGATGACACCGGCGGGGATGCCCGCCTGCTCGGCCAAGGCGGCCAGTGCCAGCGCGCAGAGCGGGGTCTCGGCAGCAGGCTTGATGACGATGGTGCAACCGGCGGCCAGCGCCGGGCCCGCCTTGCGGGTGATCATGGCAATGGGGAAGTTCCACGGGGTAATAGCGGCGACCACCCCGACCGGCTGTTTGATGGTGGCCAGACGGCGGTCGCCGCTAAAGCCCGGAATGGTGCGGCCATAGGCGCGCTTGCCCTCCTCGGCGAACCACTGGATAAAGCTGGCGCCGTAGGCCACCTCGCCCTTGGCCTCGGCCAGCGGCTTGCCCTGCTCGCAGGTCATGATGCGGGCCAGCTCGTCGCTGTGGGCGGTGATGGCGGTAAACCAGGCGTAGAGCTTGCTGCTGCGCTCCTTGGCGGTCAGTGCCGCCCAGGCGGGTTGCGCCGCGTGGGCGGCCGCGATGGCGCGGCGGGTATCCTCGGCATCCATGTCGGGCACCTGGGTAATGACGGCCCCGCTGGCGGGGTTGGTGACCTCGAAGGTGCGGCCGCTGGCGGCAGCGCACCACTCTCCATCTATATAGGCGCGGGATGTGATCAAGCTGGAGTCGGTGGTTGTTCCTGACATTGTTACTGACATAGCAAGCCTCGAGTGTGGGTCAGAGCAGCTGGTTGTCGGAGTGAACCGACCCTTCCTGCGCCGCTGCCGTATAAAATAATAAGCACAGGAAGACCATAATTTGAGCTGAAATGTTTTTCAAGTGTTAAATATATTTGAATTGTCGGTGTGCTGCGTGCTAGAAAATGGGCTGTGTAGCGCAGTTTACCCCGTCAAGATGGGATGTGTGATCGAGCGTGGGCAAAATGGGTGTGCAAAATAATGAACGGTTGCGTGGTGTAACATTGTGAACGGCAAGGGAAAGCTGGTCGGCTATTTTAACCAGCTGGGTGAACAGGCAGCGCGCTACCAGGCGTGCGCAGGAGGTGCTGATGATGCAAGGACGCAGAGATAGCGCAGCAAGAGGAGGCTTGCCATGAGCGGGCCACTGAGCAGGGAGAGCGTGGCCCGTGGGCCGAGTGCGGCAGACGTCGGGGCGCGCACCATGGGGGAGCGGCTGGCGGCGGTGCGCCATCAGCTGGGGCTCTCCCAGCGGCGGGCGGCCGAGCTGAGCGGCCTGACCCACGGCGCCATCTGCATGATCGAGCAGGACAAGGTGAGCCCCTCGGTCGCCTCCCTGCAAAAGCTGCTCACCATCTACGGCCTGCCGCTGTCGCGCTTCTTCGCCGAGGAGGAGAGCCGTACCCCGGAGGTGGTGATCAAGGCGGATCAGCTGATCGAGCTGGGCAGTCAGGGGGTCTCCCTCAAGTTGGTACACAACGGCAACAACCGCCGCCAGCTCGGCTTTATGCTGGAGACCTATCCCCCCGGCACCGACACCGGCGGTCAGGTGACCCATCAGGGGGAGGAGGTCGGCACCGTGCTGGAGGGATCTGTGACCCTGACGGTGGCAGGCCAGAGTTATCAGCTGGAGGCGGGCGACAGCTATGTGATCGACACCGGCGAGCCCCACAGCTTCAGCAATCCGTCGGGGCAGACCTGTCGCATCGTCAGCGCCCACACCCCGGCGAGCTTTTAATCCTGACAGTAGTTTGGCAACCGAACCGGTAAGGAAACAGGGATCATGACCGAACATGTAAACAGTTACTACGCAGCCAGCGCCAATAAACACGCGCCCTACCCGACATTGACCGAACAGCTGGAGTGCGACGTCTGCGTCATCGGGGCGGGTTATACCGGCCTCTCCAGCGCCCTGCATCTGGTGGAGAAGGGCTACAAGGTGGTGGTGCTGGAGGCAGCCCGGGTCGGCTTTGGCGCCAGCGGCCGCAACGGCGGTCAGATCGTCAACTCCTACAGCCGCGACATCGACACCATAGAAGCGAACTGCCCGCCGGATCAGGCCAGGCTGCTCGGTTCCATGCTGTTTGAGGGGGGCCAGATCATCCGCGAGCGGATCAAGCGCTACAACATCCAGTGCGATCTGCAGCAGGGGGGCGTCTTTGCCGCCGAGACCGAGAAGCAGCTGCACGAGCTCAAGGCGCAGCAGGCGCGCTGGCAGAAGTGGGGCAACGACCAGCTGGAGCTGCTCGATGCCAAGGGGGTACGGGAGGTGGTGGCGAGCGATCGCTACGTCGGCGCCCTGCTCGACAAGAGCGGCGGCCATATCCACCCCCTCAATCTGGCGTTGGGGGAGGCGGAAGCGATCCGCATGCAGGGGGGGCAGATCTTCGAACAGTCCGCCGTCACCAGCATCACCCCGGGCCAACCCGCACTGGTCAAGACCGCCAAAGGGGCGGTGAAGGCGCGCTTTATCGTGGTGGCGGGCAACGCCTACCTCGGCAATCTGGTGCCCGAGCTTGCCGCCAAGAGCATGCCTTGCGGCACCCAGGTGATTGCCACCGAAGTGCTGGGGGAGGAGCGGGCCCGCTCACTGTTGCCACAAAACTACTGTCTGGAGGATTGCAACTACCTGCTCGACTACTACCGCACCTCCGGCGATCACCGGCTGCTCTATGGCGGCGGCGTGGTCTATGGCGCGCGGGATCCGGCGGATATCGAGCGGCTGATCATCCCCAAGATGCTCAAGACCTTCCCGCAGCTGGCGGGGGTCAAGGTGGAGTACACCTGGACCGGCAACTTCCTGCTCACCCTGTCGCGGCTGCCGCAGTTTGGCCGTATCGGCCCCAACATCTACTACATGCAGGGCTACAGCGGTCACGGTGTCACCTGTACCCATCTGGCGGGCAAGCTGCTCTCCGAAGTGCTGAGCGGCCAGGCGGAGCGCTTCGACGCCTTTGCCAAACTGCCGCACTACCCCTTCCCGGGTGGCCGCCTGTTCCGTATCCCCTTCACCGCCGCCGGCGCCGCCTGGTACACCTTGCGTGACCGGTTGGGGGTATAAAGGGCAGCCCAGCAAGAGATGCGGGCTGGTGCTGGCAGCGATGCGAGCGCAGATGCCAGCACAAATATCAGAAACAACAAGGCCACCGCGAGGGTGGCCTTGTTTATCATGCAGCAGAGCGCTGTTTAGCTGTAGAAGGCTTCAACGGTGCCCTTGAGCTTGATCAGGATGGGCTGACCACGGCGATCCAGCGCTTTGGGGGAGGGGATCTTCACCCAACCTTCGCTGATGCAGTACTCCTCGACATCGGTGCGCTCTTTGCCGTTCAGGCGAATACCGATCGGGTGCTCGAAGCAGGCGGCCACATAGTGGGCGCTGCGGGGATTGCAGGAGAGGTGATCCGGCAGAGCCGGTTTGGTGCTGGTATCGCTCATCGATATAACTCGAAATGAATAAAAAGTGGGTCATTGTAGAGAATGCCGCCATGGCATTCAAGGCGGCCAAAAAACAGGCAAAGGCTGCCCGCCATCGCTATGGGCGACCCGCTTAATCCCGTTGCCAATGCATCACCAGCTCGGGGCGGCCGCTATGCTCGCACAACTGCTGTTCACCCTCTTTGAAACCGTTGCGGGAATAGAAGCGCCGCGCCTGCTCATTTTCGGCGTAGACCGTCAACTCGAGCCGGTCATATTGGGCCTTGAGGTGCTCGAGCAGTCGGCGACCCAGCCCGTGTGACTGCTGGTCAGGGGAGATAAACAGCGCTGCGATAGTCCCCTGATACCAGGAGATAAAGCCCAGCAGCTGACCCTCCTCCTCATAGACCCAGCTCTTGCTGGTGGGCAGGTAAATATCCCGCATCGCTGTCCGTTGCTCGCGCCAAAAGGCGGCGGGAATAAAGTCGTGGGCTTGCAGCGATGTCTGATACCAGAGCTCGACGGCGGCATCCAGATCTGTTGTTAAGAATGGGCGGATCATAGTGGCCTCAATCACAAAGAGTGGAAGTAACGCAGGCTCGATTAGCACTGCGTAATCGGCCATTCACGGACAAGAGATGAGTGACAGCCCATGGCTGGTATCTGTCTATGGTCTTGGCCAAACGGCAAGGCTGTGATTTATGCCATCCCTGTCGACGTCATGCCTGTTACCGTACTTTCTGTCACTGTATAAAAGCGCTCAACATTGATGGTTATTTTCCCCCAGCGGGAGGATGTGACTCTGGTCTGATGGGCTTGAAAGGCTGTCTCATCAACAAACTCTTCGTAGACATCAAATCGGCAGGGATTGAGAGCGTCTTGAGTCACCTTAAAGATCAGGCAGCCTGTTTCAGCGCGGGTGAGCTGGATATGGTTATCAAGATCATCCTTGACCGCAGTTAAATCGTTAGGAGGTACGATAATAAATCCTTTTAATATCACGCGGCTCATAAATCATCCTTAAATATAACTATCGTGCAATTTATATTGCATGACTTGGTTTGTGTTGGACTACTGCGAGTAGCCATAACCACGTTGGTTCAGAGCGCTGTAAAATACACGCTTTGAAACATCCTCGTTAACCATTTTGATGAAACTAGCCAAGCTGTATCTCAAGTCGCTCGCATAACTCCCATAACGCTATTTTATTTGAGTCATATTTAAGAAGATGGCTTGCCTCAAGAGCTCCGCACCAACGAAATTCACAATGTTCTGCTGATAACCGAGGATCACCAGTCACGTGTACAGCAAAGGAATGCTCTGGGATGACATAACGATGGTTTATCCAATGTTCATGGCCGGTGTAGTAGACCTTTGGCAACATGCACATAGAATCCAGCTGCTGCCAATTTTTCCCAACTAAAGATGTCTCTTCCAGTAATTCTCGCTGGGCAGCCTCGAGTAAAGACTCACCATCCTCACCGCCACCAGAAATAGCTTGCCATGCACCATTATCTTTTCTGCGCCCGAGTAGAAAACGCGTTTCAATATCTTCTTTTTTATATGGGATAATTAATACTTGAAAAGGCGCTCGCATTGAATAGCCTCCAAAATACAACATGTATCAACCGGGTGTTTTGGATATTTAAAGAAAGAGTTCGCTACCGCCCCCAAGTTTCAGCCCTTGGTTTGCTGCTTTTAACCCATGTTCTGCGGATAACCCCCTTATGACAGCGAAGGCTCATGGCGTGGCTCCGGGAGAGGCTTGTTGCCGCGTAACCATGATACCGATTGAAGCCGGTGGTGGAAGGGCCGGAGGGCGATAATCTGTGCCGGATCAATAAATTGAATCGTTCGAGGGGTAGCAACGGTAAGGCCCCCGATGTCGGGGGCCTTGTTATAGGAGGATGTTGGCGAGGCTGCGCAGGGCAATGCCGATCAGGGCAGCTCCAGGGTAAAGCGGGCGCCGCCGAGGGGGGATTCATCGACCCGGATCTGGCCGCCGTAGCTGTGGACGATCTCGGTCACCACCGCCAGACCGATGCCCTGGCCCGGTGAGCTGTCGGCCCGCACGCCGCGCTGGAAGATCTGCTCCGATTTGGCCGGATCGATACCGGGGCCATCATCTTCCACTTCGATGCGCAGCCGTTCGAGATGGCGGTGCACCGTCACCTTCACTTCGCTGATGGCAAACTTGCAGGCGTTGTCGAGCAGGTTGCCCATCAACTCCATCAGGTCGCCCTGTTCGCCGTGAAAGAGGGCGTCATCATCGAAGGTGAAGTGGGTTTGCAGCTTCTTGTGGCGATAGACCTTGGTCAGGCTGGCCAGCAGCTTTTCAATCAGCGGCACCGGCTCGGTGCCCTTGCTGGCAAGGCGCTGACGGCCGGTGACGGCGCGTCTGAGCTGGTACTGGATCATCTGATCCATGGTGAGGATCTGTTCGTTGATGTTGTCGTGCATATCCCGTCCCAGCTTGATCTCCTGGGTGGTCATCTGGATCAGCGCCAGCCGGGTTTTCAGGCTGTGGGCGAGATCGTTGAGGGCATGCTGGTAGCGCTGGGTCTGCTGGCGTTCGTTCTCCAGCAGCTGGTTGATGGAGTCGGTCAGCGGGGCCAGCTCCCGTTCAACATCGCTCGAGAGTGCATCGCGCTTGCCGGCCCGGATATCGTCGATCTGGTGGGCGATGGTGCGCAGGGAGCTGAGGCTCCAGAAGGTGGTGAGCAGCAGCAGTCCGGCCAGCAGCATATAGGCGAGCAGGGCCTGTCGGGCGGTCTGGTAGAGGTAGGCGCGGGACTCTGCGTGATAGCGTTTGGCCGAGTCGATCATCACCACGTAGTAGGCGGTGGTGCCACTGCCGGGATTGCGGATAAAGCGCAGGCTGTAGACGAAGTAGCTCTCGCCGTTCTTGATGGTGTGCTTCTTGAAGAAGTAGTCGAGATCCATCCCCCCCAGATACTTCATCAGGTCGCGGCAGATGGTCTGTTTGGCCTTGATCACCTCCGGCATATGGAGGCTCGACCAGACCAGTTCGCCATCGGCGCGGCAGATCAGGGTATCGAGGTTGCGATCGCCGGCCTTGCGGGACATGCGCCCCAGCTCGACGGTGGGCCCCTTGTCATCCGGCTCGGTGGAGGAGAAGAGTTTGGCCAGATTCTCCTGCATCCGGGCGCTGGCTTTCTGGCTCTGCTCCTCGACGTGGCCGAGGTAGAGGGCGTAGACGGCAAAGCCCATGATCAGCGCGATGACCAGCAGCGAGCTGAGCAGCAGTTTGATGTGCAGGGAGCGGCGGATCATCTTGATGGGTCTCGGCAGATGAAACTGCATCAGTTACACGAGAGGTTGAAGATGTAGCCCTGACGCCGAATGGTGGAGATGGGTTGAATCGTCCCTTCCGGATCCAGCTTCTTGCGCAGGCGGCTCACCATCACCTCGATGGTGTTGGGGTCCCCTTCGCCGTCGCCGTAGAGCTGGTCGAGCAGTTGCTGCTTGGAGACCACCTGACGGGCATTGCGCATCAGGTACTCCAGAATGAGGTATTCAAAGCTGGTGAGCACCGCCACTTCTCCGGCGATGGTCAGCTCCTTGCGGGAGAGATCCAGCTCGTAATCACCCGCCTTCACTCTGGGCGAGATAAAGCCGGCACTGCGGCGCACCAGCGCATTGAGGCGGGCCAGCAGCTCATCTTTCTGGAACGGTTTGACCAGATAGTCATCTGCCCCCGCTTCCAGCCCTTCGACCTTGTCCTGCCAGTTGCCACGGGCGGTCAGCACAATGATGGGGAAGGGGATCTGCCGTTCGCGCAGTTGGCGGATCAGTTGCAGGCCATCCATATCGGGCAGGCCAAGATCGATGATCGCCACATCAATGGGGTAGTCGGCGGCGTAGTGCAGTGCAATCCCGGCCTTGTCAGTACTGTAGACCTGATTGTCGGCTTCGGTCAGCAGGGAGGAGAGGTGGTGATTGAGCAGCTTGTCGTCTTCGACCAACAGAATTTTCATGATGTGAACGGTCATAGGGATCCAGGCTGTCAATTAGAAAGTGTATGTCGCTTCGAGTCAATTCGAATCCTATCTTGCCACTCCTGTATCGGGACTGAATCACCGGGACTTCAGAGTTTGCTGCAACTGGTCGTTTAACTAGTGTCCGATGTTGTCGATGGCATGTTGGCCTGATCCTGTGGGGCGGCCATGCTGCGAAAGGTTTGATGTGATGAGAGAGATGGCCGGGAGGTTGCTGGCGCGACTGCAACAGCGAGAGCGTAGCGACTTCCTCTATATTGTCTGGCTCTGCTGGGGGGCAGCCTTGCTGCTCTACGTGTTGGGGTCACCCTGTTTTCTGTGGCCAGTGGCGCCGATGTCGCTGGTTCTGCTTGTGTTGTTGGTGGAGAGAGTCCGGATGTTTGGAAGAAAAAATGGTGGTGCGGCTACCGCATCGGCTGGGGCCACAGTGGTTGCCGCCGGAGCCCGCTTCAAGGGTGAGTTGCAGGTCGATGGGGATCTGGAGGTGCGCGGTCACTTCGATGGCACCATCCAGCTCACCGGCGGTGTGCTGCGCATCATGGCGGGGGGCAGTGTCGAGGGTGACGTGAGTGCGCCTCATGTGATCATCAATGGCCTGCTGGAGGGGACGTGCACCTCCGCCGAGGTGGAGATCCTGGAGAGCGGCAAGATGCAGGGGAGCTTCAAGGGGGGCAGCCTCTCCATCTGCAAGGGGGGCAACTTTGTCGGTCAGTCCCAGCCAACACTGGCAGGCAAGGCCGATCCCGTGTTGCAAGCCTTGTCAGAGGTCAAGCAGCCGGAGAACAGGAGCAATGTGAAGAAGCTGCCGCAGGAGCCCAAGGGCAAGTTGGCCGAGGAGCTGGCCAAGCAGGCGTAATTTTGGGTGCCAGACGTAAGATAGGGTTGCAAGCTGTTCAGCGATCAAGAGGGGGCCAGGATGGCCCCCTCTGTTTTTCCCTGTTACCGGTTAGCTGCGGCGCGGCGGCAGCATATTGGTGAGGGTGTTGTCTTTCAGCACATGGTGGTGGAAGAGCGCGGCCACCGTGTGCAGGGCGATCAGGGCATAACCGATATTGCCCAGCGTCTCGTGCACCTCCTTGATCAGCCCCTTGAGATCCGGGTTGGGGGAGAGCAGGGCTGGCAGCTCGAGCCCGAAGAAGGGAATGGGCTTGCCCCCGGCGCTCAGCAGCAGCCAGCCAAACAGCGGGGTGAGAATGAGAAAACCGTAGAGGGCGATATGGGCGAGGTGGGCCAGTTTGTGCATCAGGGGCGATAGCTCGGGCACGATACGGGGCGTCGGGCTCATCCAGCGCAGTGCCAGTCTGATAAACACCAGGGCGAAGATGAGCAGCCCCAGCATAAAGTGCCACTCCTTCATCAGATCCCGGCCCGGGTCGCCTTTGGGGAAGATATCGCGAAATTCGATCAGGGCGTAGACGGCGATCATGGCCCACAGGGTCAGCCAGTGCAGCCCGAGACTGAGGGTGCCGTAGCGTTGTTCACTGTTCATCAGCATAGGTTTGTTCCTTCAGATAAGTGGTCACATCCGTGTGGCATCCCCCGCGTAACGAGAAGGGCGGGGCGAAGCCAGATCCATTGGCGCGACAGCCGGGCTGTCACAGTTGCCATTACTCGGCAGCATACCGCTGGTGTCAGTCAGAGCAGGGAGCCTCTCTCCTTGCACCTGATACTGAAGCCAAAGGGTACCACCAGTGGCAGGGGAGATTGGCTGATCAATGCCACACAATTTACAGGTTCATTAAACTCGCGGTGGCGTGAAGCCGTTGTGAAAAATGGTTCATCAGCGACCGAGAGTGCCCTTTCGCGGGAATGAAGGATCAGGCGGGCTCGATGGCCAGCACCAGACACGCTGGTTCGCTGATGCGAAAACGGACATTGCAGTCAAATAGCCGTACCCCGTACTCCTTCTCATCCGGCTTGCCCTTCTTGTAGGCGGGGCGCGGATCTTGTGCCAGCACTTCGCTCACCAGCTGGCGCAGCTCGGGATGGGCCTTGAGCCAGGGTTGCAGCTGCTGCTCGGCCTCGGCACTGAAACTCACCGCCAGCGGCGGGGTGGGGGCGTCGGGGGCAAAGCCGCCGAGGGCATCCGGCAGGCTGTCGGCATAGGGGATATAGGGCTTGATATCGACGATGGGGGTGCCATCGAGCAGATCCACCGCCCCCAGCTCCAGCCACAGTTTGCCCCGCTCACGGCCGACCCCGTGCAGCTCGACCACCGAGAGGCCGAGGGGATTGGGGCGGAAGGTGGAGCGAGTGGCAAAGACGCCGACCCGCTCGTTGCCGCCAAGGCGCGGCGGGCGCACCGTCGGGTGCCAGCCCTGCGCCATGGTCTGGTGAAAGACGAAGCTGAGCCACAGATGGGAGAACTGCTCGATGCCGCGCAGCACATCCGGCTGATCGTAAGGGGGGAGCAGCTCGAGGCGGGCGCGGGACGATTTGACCAGACCGGGCTGGCGGGGGATGGCGAACTTCTCCTTGTAGGGAGAGCGGATGATCCCGAGGGTGTCGATTTCGAACTTCATGGCGGATCCTGACTGAAAACCCCGGCAATTTAGCACAGGCGGCCCCAAAACGCAGGTTTGGCCTCAATATGCCCATTTCTGCGGCGCTGCCGTGATCCCTGTCCCATCCCGGCCAGTCGGGGGCTGTGCCCGCGCGCCAAGTTGCGTAGGGTGGAGGCAATTGGCGTGTCAGGATGAAATGTGCGCACTCGCGCCGAAGGGGAGGGAGAGGGATGAAACTGCTGATTATCGGTGGCACCGGCTTTTTGGGGCGCCACCTCACCGCGCTGGCGCTGGATTGGGGCCATGAAGTAACCCTGTTCAACCGCGGCCTGCACCAGCATCCGGACTGGCGAGATCTGGTGCAGCTCACCGGCGACCGGGACAAGAGCCTGAGCGCCCTGCAAGGGGCCGGGTTGCAGTGGGATCTTGTCATCGACACCTGCTGCTATCGCCCCGAGCAGGCGGTGAGCCTCTCGGCGGCCTTGCTCGGGCGCTGCGCACGGCTCATCTTTATCTCCACCATCAGCGTCTATCGCGATTTCTCAATGCCCGGGATGAATGAGTCGGCGCCGCTTCATGCTATCCCCGAAGGGGAAATGCCCACTGACTATGGCCCCCTCAAGGTGTTGTGCGAGCTGGAGTATCGAGCCCGCTGGGGCGAGCGGCTCTGCATCCTGCGCCCGGGCGTGCTGTGCGGCCCCCATGATCCTACCGGGCGCATGGCTTGGTGGATTAAGCGGGTGCAGCAGGGCGGGCCCTGGTTGCTGCCGGGCAGTGGCGAGGATCGCTTGCAGTATCTCGATGTGCGCGACTGTGCCGAGTTTGTGTTGCGGGCCGCCGAGCAGCAGTTGGGGGGCACATTCAACTTGCTCAAGCCCGGCATTACCCTCTGCGACTGGCTGGAGCGGCTGAGCGCCCGGTTGCAGCCCGCCCGCTCCATCCAGCCCGAGTGGTTGCCCTGGTCGGCCCTGATGGCGGCCGGAATCGAGCCCTGGCAGAGCTATCCCACCCTGCTGCCCTGCGCACAGGCGGAGTTTGCCGGTTACGGCTCGCTCAGCGCCGAAGCTGCCATTGTTAAGGGCTTGAACTTCCGGCCGCTGGAGGAGACCGCCGCCGATCTTGCCCATTGGCTGGCCATCGCGCCTGCCGCCGGGGTGGCGGAACATGCCATGACTCAGGCACAGGAGACTTCGCTGCGGCAGCAGTTGCTGGAGCCCAGTCTGCAATAGGAGAGGTGCATCGAGCCGCTGCTGCGGAAAATTGCTGCGCTAGCGCGAACACAACTAGAGAGGGCATCCCGCAGGATGCCCTCTCTGTCTATTCATACCTGATGGCTACCGAAGATCGGTTGACGAGATTCCCCATGGTGCCGTCTTCGCTCGCCGTCCTAACGAATGGCGGCGCCTGCGGCTACCAGCAGCTCTTTCAAAATGGCGCGATGGCAGTGGGACTCCTGCTCGCAGTAGCAACCCACCGACAGATTGGTGGTGTGGGAGAGGGCGGCCAGCAGCGCCAGATCGTGCCTGGCGGCAGGTTGCGCCATCTCGGTCTTGTACTGCTTGCCAAACGCCGCCCACTGAGCCGGTGTCTCGGCTGCCTGCCCCAGCTTCATGGTCTCGCTGCTGGGGGCGAGGTTGGGAAACCAGACATCGTACCAATGCTGGCTGGCAAATTCGCTCTTGGGTACGCCGCGGGGCGGGCGGCGCACCGTGCCGATCCGCAGCCCCTCATCGGGCAGGCGCGGGCTGCCAAGGCGAACGATAGCGAGGGCCATGACAGTGGGTTACTTCTCTTCGGCCACTTTCAGCGCCTGCCCGTAGCAGATCACCTGTTTCAGGCAGCCCGGGGTGTCGCTGAACTCGGCGCACTTGTCGATGGTGACGCCGTTGCCACCCATGTCGGCCGCGCGGCGGCGAGCCAGGGTGCGCGCTTCACCGGCGTTGGGCACCGGCTGGTTGGCATCGGCCTGGCAGGATTCACCCTCGATGGTGCCGAGGTAGAGGTAGTTGAGGTTGGCCAGCTCATCCTGTTCGTAGATGCGCACGCTACCGGGTTTGAAATATTCGTCGAAGTTCTCTTTATCCAGATTGCTGTTGAAGGCGTAGTTGGCACAGCCGGAGGCAATCAGGGGCATCATCAGGATCAGGCGTTTCATCGTCTCGTATCTTGTGTCGGTGATGAGGACAGTAGAAATGCGCAGGCGCTCCATGTCGGCATCTTGTTGAATAATGAGGGGGACATTATAGGGGCCAGCCGCCTGCGGCGACCAGCCCCGTTTTGCGCCCGGTTGTCAGGGTGTGACCCCCATCAGCCTGATATCAGGCTGATATCAAACCGGAGCCAGCCGCTGATAGAGGCTGCGGTAGTAATCATCCGTAAGCAGCTCGTGGTGAGGGGCGCAGAGGCGGATCTGCCCCTCTTCCATCAGGGCAATCCGGTCCATCTGCTCCATCCCCAGCAAGCGGTGGGAGATGAGCAGCAAGGTGCGATCTGCCCCCAGCTTGAACAGCAGATCCATGATCTCCCGCTCGGTCTGGCTGTCGAGCCCTTCGGTCGGTTCGTCCAGCAGCCAGAGCGGCGCATCGTGCAGCAGGGCGCGAGCAATGCCGATACGGCGACGTTCGCCACCGGAGAGGGGGCGGCCGCCGTCACCCAGCCAGGCATCGAGGCCCGCCTCATCTTCCAGCAGATTGGCCAGCCCGACCTGGGTCAGCACCGCAATCAGCTGTTCGTCAGTGGCGGTCGGGGCGGCCAGCTTGAGGTTGCCCCGCAGGGTATCGGCAAACAGATGCACCCGCTGGCTCACTACCGAGATGGAGGCGCGCAGCGCCCCTTCGCTGTAGTCGGTGAGCGGCTTGCCATCCAGCAGGATCTTGCCCGCCTGCGGGCTCCACTCCCGGGTCAGTAGCCCCATCAGGGTCGATTTGCCGCAGCCGGTCTGGCCCAGCAGCGCCAGCTTTTCCCCAGCGTGCAGTTGCAGGGTGCAGCCACGCAGCACCGGCTGGGGGTTGCCGGGGTAGCCAAAATAGAGGTCATTGATCTGCAGCGCGCCAGCGGTGGTGTGGGTCTGCTCGTCGCCCCACACGGGGGCTTTTGCCTCTTGCAGGATCTCGTTCAGGCGGCGTGCCGAGGTGAGGCTGGTGGAGAGGTGCTGGAAAGCCCCCGCCAGCGGCATCAGTGCCTCGAAGCTTGCCAGGGTGGCAAAGACCATCAGTGCGGTAATGGGGTCGGGCGCAGCACCCGCTACCCCATGACCGGTCAGCCAGAGCATCAGGGTCAGGGTCCAGCCGCTCAGCAGTTGCACCGAGAAGTTGGCCAGCCCGCTCACCTTGGCCATGCGGGCCTGTGCGGTTAGCAGCGCCTGCTCGGCCTGTTGCAGCTCAACCAGCGCCTTGGGGGCGGCGGCAAACATCTGCAGCTCGGCCTGACCATCCAGATAGTCCACCATCCGGGTGCGGAGGGTCGATTTTTCGGCAATCAGCGCCTGACCGGGGCGACGGCCGAGGAAGTAGAACACCAGCGGCAGGGCGATCATGCCAAACAGCAGAATGGCACCCAGGGTAAGGGCGAGGCGACTGTCGAAAAACGACAGGAAGAAGACCAGTCCGGCAGTGCTGAGCAGGGCCGCGCCGATGGGGGTGATCAGCCGCAGGTAGACGTGGTCCATCGCATCGATGTCGGCCACCAGCCGGTTGAGCAGATCCGCCTGACGGAAACCGGCCAGGGTACCGGTGGAGAGCGGCGAGAGTTTCTGCCAGAACCAGACCCGCAACCGGGTCAGCACCCGGAAGGTGGCATCGTGGCTCACCACCCGCTCACCCCAGCGACCGGCGGTGCGGACGATGGAAAAGAAGCGTACCCCGCCTGCGGGGGTCATGTAGTTGAAGCTGTCGCGGCTGGCGACCGCCATCCCCGCGACGGCGGCGGCGGAGAGGAACCAGCCGGAGAGCGATAGCAGCCCCATGCCGGCTACCAGAGTCACCAGCGCCAGCAGCAGACCGAGGGAGAGGCTGAGCCAGTGTTGGCGGTAGAGGCGCAGAAATGGCAACAGATCACTCATCGAGAGAACCTCCGGAACGTTGGGAGAGCAGACGGGCAAAAGGCCCCTGCCCAGAACTAAGTTGCTGGAAGCTGCCTTGCTCCACCAGTTGGCCGCGCGCCAGCACCAGGATCTTGTCCATCTTGGTAAGCTGGTCGAGGCGGTGGGTGATCATCAGCAGGGTCTGGCCAGCCATCACCTGCTCAAGGGTGGTCATGATGGCGCGCTCGGAGTGGCGATCCAGACTGGCGGTCGGTTCGTCCAGCACCATCAGTTGGGTCGATTTGAGCAGGGTGCGCGCCAGTGCGAGGCGCTGGGCCTGACCGACCGAGAGGCCGCCCGCCTGATCGCCAACCGGATAGTCGAGCCCCTTCTCCATGGCAAATTCCCACGCCTGCGCCCGTTTCAGGGCATCTTCCAGCTCGGCATCGCTGGCCGTTGGCTTGGCCAGCAGCAGGTTGTCGCGCAAGGAGGCGTGGAACAGCTGCGGGTTTTGCGAGAGCCAGCCCAGCTGCAGGCGCCACTGGGTCATGTCGAGGGTGGCGAGCTCCTGCCCGTTCACCTTGAGCTCGCCGCGATAGGGGGCAAAGCCGAGCAGGGCGTTGACCAGCGAGCTCTTGCCTGCGCCGCTGACGCCGATAAGGGCGGTGCGCGAACCGGCTTCCAGGGTGAAATCGATCGGGCCGACCAGCACCTTGCCTTCGGCGCTCAGCACTTCAAGACCTCTGGCCTCTACCTTGACCGGGCTGTCGGCATGGAAGGGGACCGTGCCAGCGGCAGGTTCGCTCACCTCGGCTTCGAGGAACTCCAGCAGCTGCTCGGCAGCGCCGATGGCCTGCGCCTTGGCGTGGTAGTGGGCACCCAGTTCCCGCAGCGGGGCGTAGAACTCGGGGGCGAGAAACAGCACGAACAGACCGGTAAAGAGGGTGACCTTGCCGCCATAATGGCCAAAGTTGAGGTGATCGATATAGGAGAAGCCGAAGTAGACGGCAACCAGCGCCACCGAGATGGCGGCGAAGAACTCCAGCACGGCGGTGCTCAAAAATGCCAGGCGCAGCACCTCCATGGTGCGCTCGCGAAAATCTTCCGAGGCGTCGCGGATGGCGTCACCTTCCGCCTGGGTACGCATAAAGAGTTGCAGCGTGCGCAGCCCTTTCAGGCGATCGAGGAAGTGACCGGAGAGACGAGCCAGCGCCTGGAAGTTGCGGCGGTTGGCATCGGCGGCGCCGACACCGACCAGGATCATAAAGATGGGGATGAGGGGTGCTGTACCCAGCAGGATCAGGCCCGCCGCCCAGTTGACCGGGAACACGGCCACCAGAATAACCACTGGAATAAAAACGGCGATAGCCATCTGCGGCAGATAGCGGGAGAAGAAATCCTGCATGTTTTCAATCTGTTCCAGCAACAGACTGGCCCAGCTACCGGCCGGGCGGCGCTGGATATAGGCGGGGCCAAGACGGCTTAAGCGAGTGAGCACCAACTGGCGGATGGTCTGGCGCACCGCGCTGCCCGCCTTGAAACTGGCCACTTCGCGGCCATAGGCCAGCGCGGCCTTGCCAAGCGTCACCAGCAGCAGGGTAATAAAGAGTGTGATGGATTGTTCAGGGGTAGAGCCTTCGATGATGAAGCCGTGCAACAGGGTTGCCAGCAGCCAGGCTTGCGCCACCATAAGAATGCCCTGGCCAAGGCCAAAAGCGATGGATATCGTGATCCAGCGGCGACCGTGACTCGATTGCTTGCGCAACCAGCCATAGAGACGTTTTTGTGTTTTTTTATCCATTACCACCATCCTCGCGTCGAGTGGCGCAAGACTATCCTTGCCGTTTGGCCTTGGCAACCTTGTAAATTATCTGTGTTGAAAATGTTTGATGGAAAAAGCAACCGACTGCTCAATCCTTGTCCGAACAGATTGATTTATTGAAAAAAATGGCAGGAGCAGCATTGCGCTTGGCGGCAAAATGCATATAGTAGGAGCCCTGACGCGGGTGTAGTTCAATGGTAGAACGGTAGCTTCCCAAGCTGCATACGTGGGTTCGATTCCCATCACCCGCTCCAAATTCAGATGCCAGGCGGGCATCGTATAATGGCTATTACCTCAGCCTTCCAAGCTGATGATGCGGGTTCGATTCCCGCTGCCCGCTCCAGCTTCAAAACAAAAAGCCCACTCCTGCGAGTGGGCTTTTTGTTTTTCATCTATCTTGTGCGCCGTTTGACGTCACGCTCACTGTTTCTCAGCCTTTAAGGCAAAACAGTAGAGACAGAAAAGGCGCCCGAGGCGCCTTTTCAGATCAACAGCGTAGCGGGAGCTTATTCCTGCTCCAGCTCACCACAGAAACGGTAGCCTTCGCCGTGGATGGTGGCGATGATCTCCGGGGTGTCGTTGACGCTTTCGAAGTGCTTGCGAATGCGACGGATGGTCACATCGACAGTACGGTCGTGGGGCTTGAGCTCACGGCCGGTCATCTTTTTCAGCAGCTCGGCACGGGTCTGGATCTGGCCCGGGTTTTCGCAGAAGTGCAGCATGGCGCGGAACTCGGAGCGCGGCAGCTTGAACATGTCGCCAGTCGGGCTGACCAGTGCGCGGCTGTTGATATCCAGCGCCCAGCCGTTGAACAGGTAGCGTTCAACCAGCTTCTTCTCTTCGCCACCGGCAGCCACGTTCATGGTGCGGCTCAGCAGGTTGCGGGCACGGATGGTCAGTTCACGGGGGTTGAACGGCTTGGTGATGTAATCATCGGCACCGATCTCCAGACCCAGGATCTTGTCCACTTCGTTGTCACGACCAGTCAGGAACATCAGGGCGATGTTGTCGTTCTCACGCAGTTCACGGGCCAGCAACAGGCCATTCTTGCCCGGCAGGTTGATGTCCATGATCACCAGATTGATGGTGTGGGAAGTGAGGGCTTGATGCATCTCATCGCCGTTGTTGGCCTCGAGCACGATGTAGCCTTCCGCTTCAAAAATGCTTTTCAGGGTATTGCGTGTGACCAGCTCGTCTTCGACGATCAGAATGTGTGGTGTTTGCATGAGTATTCCCAGATTCTTATCAGTTAATTATCTTAAATTTAACACTCTTTGGCGTTTCAAACCGATTTCCTGACTGATCCTGAAAATTTATTACGTCATCCTGGGTATGAGCGTCAGGTCGGAATATCGCGAATTAGGCATCAGTACCGGCAAGTATCCCTGTGCCACTTATAGGCTCCAGACAAATCTGGTCGAGTAGAACCTGGAAAGGTCGTCCCTTACGAAAGTGGCCGCATTTTATCAGTTAACAGGAGCATAACAACACTCTTTGCCGTCAGATAGCAACTTTTTAACTCTGTTTTGATATAGGTCAAACCCTGGCACAGCTGCATCATACTTGGCCTGAACCCCATTTTCGCCCCTATAAAATGTAATGGAATGTAACATGTGATTGACATGATTTTGTGGGAAAACTACAAAAATATCTGCTTCATCGCGCCATTTGAGCCACCTGACTGGCCTGCCTTTGCCATCATCACCGCCTGGAACCCCGCCAGCCAGCGAGTCAGTGAGCGTCGCAATTGGCGCCGGGATCGGGCTCTTCGGCGCCATCTGACCGTGGATTTGCAGGTGGCTATAGTCGGCCCGTTTTGGGGATCTGACCGCGACGAACGCTGGCAGGAGTCATCGCTGGCGGTGGCGCTCTCCCTGCCACAGGCCCGTCGAATCGCTGCCCGCTTTGGCCAGAATGCGTTTTACTGGGTTGAAGGGGGGCGGCTTTGGCTGGTATCAGTATTGATTGATAAATCAGCAGTTTGTCTGGGTAATATTGAATCCTTCTGGATTGCCAGAATTACCGCCTGATGAAAGAATGATCGTCTTCATGCATCTGAAAGGAATCAAATCATGCTGGATCTCCTGCCCGACCTCTGCGATCAGCACGGCGACTTGTTGCAAGTGGCTGATCCCGTCTTTCAAGATTTTGGTGGCAAGGCCCTCTTCTACGGTCGTGCCGTGACCCTCTCCTGTTACGAAGACAACAGTCTGGTGCGGGATCTGGTGACTCGTCCCGGTCACGGCAAGGTGATGGTGATCGATGGTGGCGGTTCGCTGCGCCGGGCGCTGCTTGGCGATCAACTGGCCATCAAGGCAGTGGAGCAGGGGTGGGAGGGGATCCTGATCCACGGCGCGGCGCGGGATGTGGGCACGTTGGCGACTCTGGCTCTCGGGGTCAAGGCGTTGGCGGCCTGTCCGGTCAAGACCGAGAAACGGGGGTTGGGATCGCTGGGGGCTGTGGTCAGCTTTGCTGGCGTGACCATCCACGAAGGGGATTACGTTTATGCGGATCGCAACGGCGTGGTGGTGAGCGCTACGCCGTTGCTGTGAGCATCAGAAGTTGAAACCGACTCCCAGACTCAGCGCCTGATCGGCTGTGAAGGCGCTGACGCCATAGTTGGCGGTGAGGGAGAGTCTGGGGGTCAGCAGCAGGCTGGAGTTGAGCTCCAGCAAGGTGCTGCCCTGATTGAGTTCGAGATGTTTGATCTGGCTACCAATCTTGAGGGATGGCGAGAGTTGGTAGCGCACCCCCGAGCTCATGTTGAAGCCCGATTGACGATTCTGATCTGCCACCGCCGGGCCCGCTTCCATAAAGAGCGTCACATCATCCACCACCGGATATTGATAGCCGCTATTGACCAGCCAGAGATCAAAACTGTCGCTGTGATGGCTATGGCCGTTGAGCAGCACACCCGAGTAACTTTTGACATAGAGTGACGGGTTGGATTGCGGCTGAACCACTGCCCAGTCGGCGGCCTGTACGGCCATGCTGGCGCAGGATGCAAGCAGTGTGATGATGAGCGATTTGACCATTCGTTTCCCCTCCCTGGGTCCGGAACTGAGCCTAAGCATGGCACATGCCAGTTGGGAGTAAAGTGACGCTTGATCACAATAAAATCCTTTGGTGTGCGCCCTGACCATGATAAACAGGCTGCCGTATTGATGGCTCTAATCATTAAGAGGTGAATCCATGAACAAGAAACTGACTCTGCTGGCTGCGCTGGCACTGGGAGGCTGCGCAATGGCAACCGGTTCCAGCATGGCTCAACTGCAAGCATCCAGCTGGCAGCTGCAAGGCGCCACCGGCGATACCTTCACCCTGCAAGTTGTCGATGGCAAGGTGGCGGGCAAGGGCGGCTGCAATCGCTATTTTGGCGGCATCACCCAGCAGGGCGACGGTGTCTTGACGCTGGGCGCCATGGGGGCCACCCGCATGATGTGCATCGGCGATGAGATGAACAAAGAGATGGAGTACCTGCAAAAGCTGGAGAAGGTGGCCACCTACTCCATCAGCGGCAACCAGCTGACCCTGAGCGATGCCAACAAGGCAGCCCTGCTCACCTTCAACGCTGTTCCTGCTAGCAAGTAAGAGTCTGTTGCAGACCCTTGGCTGACGCCCTCCCTGCCGGAGGGCGTCTTTGTTTCCCCCGCAGCAATATCTGCCCGGCTTCTCCTCCCGATCCTTTTGCTCTGCCTTCGCATCATGGCGAAAAGGGTGTCTGCAAATTGATCATTTCAATAATTCTTGTATAGTTGAAATGAAAGAGCATCCAATGAGGGGCAACTATGAACAAAGAGACGGCCACCAAGGTCTTTGAATCGCTGGCATCCGGCATCCGGCTCGATGTGTGGCGGCTGCTGGTCAAGGCGGGGCTGGAGGGGCGGGTCGCCGGTGAACTGGCCAGCGAGCTCGATATTGCCCCCAACACCCTCTCGTTTCACCTCAAGGCGATGCTTAACGCCGGTCTGCTGTCGGTGGCGCAGGAGGGGCGCTTTCTGCGCTACCGCGCCAATATCCCCTTGATGCTGGATGTGATCGCCTACCTCACCGAGGAGTGCTGCGCCGGTCATCCCGAGGCGTGCGGCGTGATGCGTGCCGAGTCAGCCTGCTCCCCCCATGTTCTGCCTGCGCAGCCCTGCTGCACCAAGGAGTAAAACCATGTCAGCCATTCAGGTTTTTGATCCCGCCCTCTGCTGCTCCAGCGGTGTCTGCGGTACCGAGGTTGATCAGGCGCTGGTCACCTTTGCTGCCGACCTTGCCTGGGCCAAGGAGCAGGGGGTTGCCATCGAGCGTTTCAATCTGGCCCAGCAGCCGATGCAATTTGCCGAGACCCCGGCCGTTTGCGCCTTTCTGACCCACGCCGGGGAGGAGGGGTTGCCGCTGGTGCTGGTGGAGGGGCAGGTGGTGTTGACCGGCCGCTATCCGAGTCGCAGCGAACTGGCCCGTTATGCCGGGTTGCCTGCGCCGCAAGTGGCCATCAAGGGGATCGTCAAGGGCGGCTGCTGCTCCGGCAGCGGTTGCTGCTAAGGCGCGACGCACCATTCGGGAGAGGCTATGTACCATTTTCTGACCAATCCACCGCCGTTTCTCTTCTTCACCGGCAAGGGCGGGGTGGGCAAGACCTCGCTGGCCTGCGCCAGTGCGGTGGCGCTGTGTGATACCGGCAAGCGGGTGCTGCTGGTGAGCACCGATCCTGCCTCCAACGTGGGCCAGGTGTTTGCCACCGAGATCGGCAATCGCGTCACCGCCATCGCCGCCGTGCCCGGTTTGTCGGCGCTGGAGATAGATCCCCCCGCAGCGGCCAAAGCCTATCGGGAGCGGATCGTCGGGCCGGTGCGCGGCAAGTTGCCCGAGAGCGTGGTGCGCAGCATTGAGGAGCAGCTCTCCGGCGCCTGCACCACCGAGATCGCAGCCTTTGACGAATTCACCGCGCTGCTGACTGACCAAACGCTGCTGGCCGAGTATGACCATATCGTCTTTGATACGGCCCCAACCGGCCACACCATCCGGCTGCTGCAACTGCCGGGCGCCTGGAGCGAATTTCTGGAACAGGGCAAGGGGGATGCCTCCTGCCTCGGCCCGCTGGCGGGGCTGGAGAAACAGCGCAGCCAGTATGCCGAGGCGGTCGCCGCCTTGGCCGATGCGGCCCGCACCCGCTTGGTGCTGGTGGCACGAGCCCAGCACTCCACTCTGCGTGAAGTGGCCCGCACCCATGAGGAGCTGGCCGCCATCGGCTTGCTGAACCAGCAACTGGTGATCAATGGCCTCTTCCCTGAGGATGCCATCGCCGGTGACGGGCTGGCGCAGGCCCTCTGGCAGCGCGAACAGCTGGCTCTTGCCGATATGCCGCAGGGGATCAAGGGGCTGGCGCAGGATCATATCCCGCTGCTGGCCACCAATCTGGTGGGCGTCGAGAGCCTGCGCCAGCTGCTGCAACCACAGGGAACAGCCGCTCAATCCCCGACAGTACAGTCCACTGTCAAGCAAGCCCAGCCCGAGTTGAGTTCGCTGGTGGACGAGCTGGCCGCCGACGGTCATGGCCTCATCATGCTGATGGGCAAGGGCGGGGTGGGCAAAACTACGCTGGCGGCTGCCGTGGCGGTGGAGCTGGCCAGTCGCGGCCTGCCGGTGCACCTCACCACCTCGGATCCCGCTGCGCACCTGAGCGAGACGCTGGCAGGTAGCTTGCCCCATCTTGAGGTGAGTCGCATCGACCCCCATGCCGAGACCGAGCGTTACCGCGCCCAGGTGCTGGCCACCAAGGGGGCTGCGCTGGACGAACAGGGGCGGGCACTGCTGGAGGAGGATCTGCGCTCCCCCTGTACCGAGGAGATCGCCGTGTTTCAGGCCTTCTCGCGCATCATTCGCGAGGCGGGCAAGCGCTTCGTGGTGATGGATACTGCCCCCACCGGCCACACCCTGCTGCTGCTCGACGCCACCGGCGCCTACCACAGGGAGATCGCTCGTCAGATGGGAAACAAGGGGCTGCACTTCACCACTCCCATGATGCAGCTGCAGGACCCCAAACAGACCAAGGTGCTGATCGTCACGCTACCCGAGCCGACCCCGGTGCAGGAGGCGGCCAATCTGCAGGCCGATCTGCGCCGCGCGGGTATCGAGCCCTGGGGCTGGCTGGTCAACCTCAGTCTGCAGCAAGCCGCGGTCAGCTCGCCGCTGCTGCAACTGCGGGCCGAGCGCCAGTTGCCTCATATCGAAGCGGTCGAGCAGCAACACGCCCGCCGCTACGCCGTGGTGCCGCTGCTCGCCGAGGAGCCGGTGGGGCCCGATGCCCTGCGCCGCCTCTGTCAGCACCATTGAGCCGCCGCCCCGGTCTGCTGCCGGGGCGGCTTGAATATGCCTTACTTGTTATAAACCCGTGTTTTGAACCAATAGAAGATGCGGGATTGCGCCGCATCGGGAGCTGTAATGTCTGCAAACTGTGATGCCAAGGCCGTGCCTGCCATCGGCTTTTTTGAACGCTATCTGACCGCCTGGGTCGCCCTCTGCATTGTGGTGGGGATTGGTCTGGGGCAGGGGTTGCCGGATCTGTTCAAGGCGATCGGCGCCATGGAGGTGGCCAAGGTCAACCTGCCGGTGGGGCTGCTGATCTGGGTGATGATCATCCCCATGCTGCTCAAGATCGACTTCGGCGCCCTGCATCAGGTGAAGGGGCACATGAAGGGCATTGGGGTCACCCTCTTTATCAACTGGCTGGTCAAGCCCTTCTCCATGGCCTTCCTTGGCTGGCTCTTTATCCGTGTGCTGTTTGCCGACTGGCTGCCGGCGGATCAGCTCGACAGTTACGTAGCGGGCCTGATCCTGCTGGCGGCGGCACCCTGCACCGCCATGGTGTTTGTCTGGAGTCGTCTCACCAACGGCGATCCCTACTTCACACTGTCGCAGGTGGCGGTGAACGACCTCATCATGGTGTTTGCCTTCGCGCCGCTGGTGGCGCTGCTGCTCGGGGTCTCCAGCATCGTAGTGCCATGGGATACCCTGCTCACCTCTGTGGTGCTCTATATCGTCATTCCGGTGATCATCGCCCAGCTGCTGCGCAGGGCCTTGCTGAAAAAGGGAGAGGCCCATTTTGACGGCGTCATGACCCGCATCCAGCCCTGGTCGGTGGCGGCCCTGCTGCTCACTCTGGTGCTGCTGTTTGCCTTTCAGGGCAACGCCATCATCGAGCAGCCGCTGGTTATCGCCCTCTTGGCGGTGCCGATCCTGATCCAGGTGCTGTTCAACTCTGGGCTGGCTTACTGGCTTAACCGCAAGGTGGGGGAGAAGCACTCGGTCGCCTGTCCTTCCGCCCTGATCGGTGCCTCCAACTTCTTCGAGCTGGCGGTGGCCGCCGCCATCAGCCTGTTCGGCTTTCACTCCGGCGCGGCGCTTGCCACCGTGGTCGGGGTGCTGATCGAGGTGCCGGTCATGCTGCTGGTGGTGCGCATTGTCAACGCCAGCAAACCCTGGTACGAAGCGGGGCTAAGCCGCTAACTGATGGCCGTTAACAAATGGCCGCTAACAGATGGCCGCTAACTGTTGCTATCCATTTTCTATTCACTTGATTCATGAGAGACAGGCAAATGAGTGCAATCACCATCTATCACAACCCGGAATGTGGTACCTCCCGCAACACCCTGGAGCTGATCCGCAACAGCGGCGTGGAGCCCACGGTCATCCACTATCTGGAGACACCCCCCTCCCGCGATCAGCTGGTGGCGCTGATCGCCGCCATGGGCATGCCGGTGCGCGATCTGCTGCGCAAGAACGTCCCCCCTTACGAGGCGCTCGCTCTGGCGGAAGATCGTTTCAGCGATGATGCGCTGATCGATGCCATGCTGGCCCACCCCATCCTTATCAACCGCCCCATCGTCGTCACCCCCCTCGGCACCAAGTTGTGCCGCCCATCCGAGGTGGTGCTCGATATTCTGCCCGATCAGCAAAAAGGGGCCTTCGCCAAGGAAGATGGCGAGCAGGTGGTGGATGCGAGCGGCAAGCGACTCAAATAAGCGCGTTGCAGTTCAAATCAGAGTCTCAATGCGGCCAGCCCCGAGCTGGCCGCATTGCATTTTTTGAAAAAGTTATTCCGCCAATCGTCTTTTTGCTTTTTCTGTGACAGCGATCACTGTAACATCGCCGCCCGACCCGCCACCTGGCCGCATCTCCCCCTGCGACGGCGCTGGCGTCACCCGATACATGCTGTCACCTGGAACGTGAATGACCCCAGGATGGGACCCGCCACTAACCTGCAGGTTTGTGGTTTGCGTGTCGCGTGGGTCGGCACCTCTCCCGCCTGATCTCCCGCGATGCCTGTCCGCAGATTTGCCATATGAAACTCCTCTCTTCATAGGTGCAAGATGACACTGTTATTGAGTCTGGTCGGTATGCTGGCCCTGATGTTTATCGCCTGGCTGGCCAGTGAAAACCGCCGTGCCATCCGCTGGCGTACCGTGCTGGGTGCGCTCGCCCTGCAAACCGGTTTTGCTGCGCTGGTGCTCTATTTCCCCCCCGGACAAGTCATGCTCGGTGCCATGAGCAATGGCGTCTCCGCCCTGCTTGGCTTTGCCGACAGTGGCATCCGCTTTGTGTTTGGCGATCTGGCCAGCAACGGCTTTATCTTCGCCGTGCGGGTGCTGCCGCTGGTGATCTTCATCAGCGCGCTGATCGCTCTGCTCTACCACTTTGGCATCATGCAGTGGGTGATCCGGGTATTGGGCGGCGCCGTGCATCGCCTGCTGGGCACCAGCCGTGCCGAGTCGCTGGTGGCCACCGGCAACATCTTCCTGTCGCAAGGGGAGTCGCCGCTGCTTATTCGTCCCTTCCTCGCCGGTATGACCCGCTCCGAACTCTTTGCGGTGATGACCTGTGGCATGGCTTCGGTGGCGGGCTCGGTGCTGGGCGGTTACGCCGGTCTGGGGGTGGATCTGAAATACCTCATCGCCGCCTCCTTTATGGCGGCGCCGGGTGGCCTCTTGATGGCCAAACTGCTGGTGCCGGAGCAGCAGCAGGTGAGCGATCAGACCGAGATCACCCTCGACAAGAGCGACTACAGCAACGCCATCGACGCGCTGGCGGGCGGCGCTATGGGCGGCATGAAGATCGCCGTGGCCATCGGCACCATCCTGCTCGCCTTCGTCAGCGTCATCACCATGATCAATGCCGGTCTCACCACCGTCGGCGAGTGGTTCGGCTGGGCCGATCTCTCCTTGCAACAGCTGCTGGGTTACCTGTTTGCCCCCGTGGCCTGGCTGATTGGCGTGCCCGCCAGCGAGATGATGGCGGCAGGATCCCTGATTGGTCAGAAGGTGATCATGAACGAGTTCGTCGCCTATCTGGACTTTGCCAATATCAAGGCTGATCTGAGTGCCCACACCCAGATCATCATCACCTTCGCCCTCTGTGGTTTTGCCAATCTGGGCTCCATTGCGGTGCAGCTTGGCTCCATCGGCACCATGGCGCCGGAGCGCCGCCACGATGTGGCCAATATGGGCTTCAAGGCGGTGCTGGCGGCCACGCTGGCCAACCTGATGAGCGCCACCCTGGCCGGGATCTTTGTCTCGCTGGCCTGATGGTTGATCTGATCGCCGGTTAGTCAGCGGCAAAAACAAAAGACCCCCTCTCGCCATTGGGCAAGAGGGGGTCTTTTTATTGTCAATTGATAGCCGCAGGGCGCGGGGGATAGCTGGCCATGGGGCAGTTCACGTCACTGCGCGGGGGTCGGAGCCTGCTTTCATTTGGCGCTTTGCACTATGCCGACCACCATCACCCACACGCGCACCACCATTCCCCACGCCGCTGCGCCTGTCAGCCTTGGTCCGGTGCCTAGCTCAGCAGGCTCTCGATGACGATGGCCTGACGGGCGGGGGCCGAGCCCGCCTGCAGCAGGGCGTGGCTGACCACATCGTCGATCATCGCCTGCGCCAGTCGGGTGAGGGGGCGCAGGATCTCGCGCCCGCTGCCGACCGGCACCGCCAGCAAAATGATGGTCTCTACCGGCCCTATCTGGGAGCCCCACTCGATGGACTCTTTGCAACTGAGCAGGGTCAGCGCTGGCTGGCTAATCCCTTCGCTCAATACATGGGGCATGGCAAGGCCCGGGCGGATGATGGTGGCAGAGACCTGCTCGCGCCGTTCCACTGCGGCGGTCAGTGTGGTGCGGTCGGTGACCAGTTCGGCGGGCAGCAGATCGATCAGATGCTCGAGGGCCTCGGCCTTGCTCAGCGGCGCGGGGCTATGGGCCAGCTGGCGCAGGGCAAAATGGTAGTCGGGCAGGGCATTTGCCAGTCGCAACTCCGCCAGCGCGGCGGTGCGTGGGCGCACCAGCGGCAGGCCCAGTTCGCCGCACCAGCAGGTAAAGGCCATCTGGGCCAGCTCGGCATCGCACCCTTCAATCTGCAACTGGCAGAGGTCGCCGGGCCGGGTGGCGAGGGTGAGCAGGGAGAACTGGTTGCTGGCGGTGACGGTCTGGCGCCGGGTGAGGTTGGCGCAGCGGATGGCGGATTTGAACATCCCCGCCAGCCGGTTCAACTGCTTGGCCTGGGTGATGCACATCCCCTGCTGGCAGTAGAAGGTGATCTCGCGGGTCAGCATCAGACCGAGATCGGCAGGGCCTTGAGTACGGCGTGGGCATCCAGCAGCACGGTTTCCAGTGTTACCTGATGGATGGAACAGCCGAGGAAGCGCTCTTTCTGCTCAATCTCGATATCGGAGGCAATCAGCACCAGATCGGCGCTGGCAATATCGCGGGCGGTCAGCATGTTCTCCATGCCCATGGCGCCCTGTGTCTCGACCTTGATCTTGAGCCCCAGTGCAGTGGCGGCTTTTTGCAGGGCATCGGCGGCCATATAGGTATGGGCGATACCGGTCGGGCAAGCGGTGACGGCGACGATCTTCATCTGCTCTCTGTGATGCTGACAAGGGGGAGCAACAAGATAGCGCCAGCGGGGGATTTTTACCAAAAGTCCATATAAAAAGTGGGATCTTGATGGGGATATGCCTGCCCCTTGAGCGGCTACGAAGGCCACGCCGAGCCAGTTGGGTATTTAGTATATCTAAACAACAAGGGCCACCCGTGTGGGTGGCCCTGAACAATCAGCGACAATCTGCAGGGGATCAGGCGATCTGGGCGGCCAGCGTTGCGGCTTTCAGTTCGCGCTTGATGCGGCGGATCTTGCGCTCCTCGGCCACTGCGACACAGCCCATCAGCACCAGACAGGTGGCTGCGGCGATATCGAGGGCGGCGAAGGTACCGGTCCAGCCGGTCAGACCGAAGATGGGAGTGCCATCGGCGATCATGCCCAGACCCAGTTTGGCGAAGCTGTCACCGATCAGGTAAGCAAAGGTGCCCTTGACGCCATCGGCCACGCTGATGCCCTGCTTGGGTACGAAGCCCACGGCGGCGACGCCGATCAGCAGTTGCGGACCAAACACCAGGAAGCCCAGGGTGAACAGGGAGCCCAGGAACATGAACTGGGTGGTGGCATGCTGGTAGAGACCCAGGGTCGCGATGATCAGCGCCAGGGCGACGCAAGCCACCAGACCACGACGGCCATTGGCCAGATCGGAGAGGTAACCCCACATCAGGGTGCCGACCAGTGCGCCCACTTCGAAGAAGGTGAAGCCCTGAATGGCGATCTCTTTGGAGAAGCCCAGCACCTGGTGAGCGTAAACGGTGGACCACTGGTCGATACCGATGCGCACCACGTAGAGGAAGATGTTGGCAAAGCAGAGCAGCCAGATCACCTTGTTGAGCAGCACGTACTTCACGAAGATCTGACCCTTGGTCAGCTTCTGCTCTTCGGTGGCGATATCCTCTTCACTCGCTACCTCGTCAAACAGCTCTTCCACCTTGCCAAGGCCATAGGCTTCCGGTGAATCGCTACCAAAACGCAGGCCGATAAAGCCGACAACCAGCGCGATGATGGAGGGGAAGATAAACATGCCGAGCACGTTGCCATCAAACAGGTAGTTGGCACCAAACAGCGCCACCCCGGCCGCACCGGCACCGCCCACGTTGTGGGAGAGGTTCCACATACCCAGATAGGTGCCGCGCTTGTTGCGAGGGGTCCACTTGGTGATGGTGGAGTAGCTGCATGAACCGCCACAGCTCTGGAAGAAACCGCTGGCCGCGTAGAAGAAGATCATGAAGTAGAGGCTAAAACCGGTACCGCCCATGCTGGCACTGAAGCCCAGCATGCAGAGGGCGGAGAGGATCAGCATCAGCGGCAGGAACTGCTTGGTGTTCTTGCCGTCGGCGTAGTAGGAGACGATGGTCTTGCCCACCCCGTAGGTGATGGAGAAGCCAAGACCGATCATGCCAAGCTCGGTCATGGAGAGACCGTACTCCTGGATCATGTCGTTTTGCGCAATGTTGAAGTTCTTGCGGATCAGATACATGGTCAAATAGCCAATAAATACAACCAGATAAGATTGCATAAACGGCTTGAACCAGAGCTTGCGCCGGGCTTCGACCGGCAGGTCCAGGGTGGGGACCCGGACCTGTTGGAGAAATTTCAACATCTTCGTTCATCCTCTGCGAGATAGACGGTATTTCCGCGGTGCCCCTGCTTTGTAGACAGGTTGTTCGAGGTCACGCCACGGAAGGGGGAACAGACAGTCAGGGGCTGCCAGCCGTTGCTGCGCTCGACTCTCCATCCATATAAACCCGGGCCCGGCACGGGATGACGGGGCGCGTTGCCCATCGCGGTGCGGGTCACGACATCAGGTGGGGTGACTCTAATCAGAGGGGAAATAAATGGCTTGAGAGCCATCCCTAGTGGGGCTAGGAAATTTTCCTAGTTTTGTCCGATTTGGCCCCCAAGCGTGAAGAGGATCACACTGCGCGGGCCAGATTGGTGGCGAAGCGAGCAGCTTGGCGAGCGGTTGGGCTGCCATTGGCCGGTGAGCAGGCCGCCTGATGCAAGCGGCTTTATATCGGTTCTGCGGTTCTCTAGACCATCAGCAGAGGTGATGGCGAGTTGTCATGCCCGCTTGACTCGCTGACGGCAGAGGATGCCGATAATCGGCTCAGACCATGGTGGTGCAGGGTGCTCAGGGCCTGATAGAGGGCGCTGCCATCCATGACGCTCAGGGGATGCTGGCTCCAGAGGATAAGGTGATTATCCGGTGAGAGCGCGATGCGCGGGCTGGCGGGATCGACCGAGAAGAGATTTTGTTGCAACAGCTCAATCGCCTGCTGCACATCTTTAAGGGGAGAGAGGCGCATAAAGAGGGCAAGCTGGCTGTCCCCTAACGCAGCCAGATGGAGGGTGTGGTTGTTATCCAGCGTGATGCTGGCAACACCGTCTGTTGCAGTGAGCGTGATCCCGAGGTGGTGGCCCAGGGCATTTAAAGCGGCGTCAAATGATGCGTTCATGGATGGCAGCTTGCAGAAGAGGTGGGTTGAGGTGCGCAAATTATCGAAAAACAACCATTTCATTTGTCACTTATGGACATCGATTTTGTTGCTATCGGTCACTTTGCTACATGGCTAAAAATTTCCGACTGGCAGTGCAAGGAGAGGGGGACACCGCTTTTTATACTCGCGGCTCACTCATGCCATTCGAGGTAAACATGACATTAGCGATTCACACCCTTCATCAACAGGTATCCCGGCTGGCCGAACAGCAGAATGGCGAGCTGACCGGCAAATTGAGAGGCAATGTTGCCGCTAATCGTGAGGGGAGTTTTCAGGGCCTGACGGTGACCCATGGTGCCCGGGATACCGAACAAGCCTTCGCCCGGGAGGTGCTCCGTCATGTGCAGGATATTGCCCTTAATCAGGATGATGTCGCCGCGTTGCATGAGAGTGCGGTGCGCTTCAATCACAACAACTTCGAGCTGCGCAGCATCGGCAATGGCCAGAGCAAGCTGGTGGCATTGCGCAGCGATCAGCTGACGTTCAAAGACGCCAAGACCTTGCTGGATGCGGCCCTGCGCCAGCAGGGAGCACAGAGTCACGCGGCCAGCGCGCCAGCAAGTCAGGATGCGCCGCCGTTGCCACCGCGTCGTGCTCCGGCCCTTGCCCCGCGCAATGCGGGTCCGGCGCTGGCCCAGCAGCACGAGCGGCTGATGCATGTCGCACCAAGAATGGTTCCCCCTGTTGCAGTCGATCCTTACGGTGCGCAAACGAAACAGGCGCTGAGCAGCAGGCTGGCCAATGTGCAGCGTCAGCTGCAACCCTCGGTGCAACCTGATCGTTATCTGCAAAGCAGCGATGGCAGCAAGCTCAACCGCTTCAACGATATTCAGGCCAACAAGGCGACTGCCGTGCGCCCCGATCTCAACGCCAACTATGTACAGGTCGGGGTACATCGCTCCATCGCGTGCCAGTACCCGCTCGACAGCCAGCTGGAGAGCCATCTGCAGATGATGTTCGACAACCGGACGCCGGTACTGGCGGTTCTGGCTTCCGCCAACGAGATCGCCAATCCCCAGTTCAAGATGCCCGACTATTTCCGTCAGAGCGGCCAATATGGAGCGGTATCGGTTAAGTCCGAGCACCAGATGAGTGTCGACCTGGGTGACGGTATTCAGGCCGATGTTTATCAGATGGCGTTGACCATGCCCGGCTCTGGCAAGAAGGGGATCCAGGTGCCCGTGGTGCATGTCAGCAACTGGCCCGATAAAACCGCCGTCAGTGCCGAGGTGACTGAACGGCTGTCAGCCCTGCTGGAGCAAAATGCGCAAGCGAAGCGCGCCATGTATGAGAAGGCGGGCAGCTCGGCGGTGGGGGATGAGAACAAATTGCTGCCGGTGGTCCATTGTCGCGCCGGGGTGGGGCGTACCGCTCAGGTGATCGGGGCCATGGCGATGCATGATCCGCGCAACAATCAGCTGAGTGTTGAGGATGTGGTCAGCAGCATGCGCACCAGCCGCAATGGCGTCATGGTGCAAAAACAGGAACAGCTGGAGGTATTGATGACCCTGGCTCAGCATCAGCAGCGCCCACTACTGCGGGCATAACAGATGGCAAATCCCCTTGTCGGGGTTGTTCGACACATGCAAAGAGGCCACCCCGTGGGGTGGCCTCTTGTTTTATGGATCTTGTCGTGTCTGTGGCGAGCTATCAGGCCGCCTTGGCCAGGGTCACTTCGTCACTCTTTTTGACCCGCAGCTTTTTCAGGGCAACCGCCACCACGCCGGTGACGATGGCACCGCAGACCATGCAGAGCAGCGCCAGCAGCGGCTTGTTGACCGCACCCAGCAGGGCCACGATGGGGCCACCGTGGGCGACGCTGTTGGTGATGCCGAACAGGAAGGCCATCACCGCAGCGGTCATGCTGCCCAGAATGTTGGCCGGGATGACGGCCAGCGGATCACGGGCGGCGAACGGAATCGCCCCTTCGGAGATCCCCACCAGACCCATGGCACCGGCGGCTTTGCCCGCTTCGATTTCAGAGGCATCGAAGATACCCAGCTTGCGACCGAGCACGGTTGCCAGCGACATGCCGAGCGGCGCGGCCGGGATGGCGCAAGCCATGGCACCCATAAACTGGGTCTGACCGGAGGCAATCATGCCGACGGAGAACAGGAAGGCCACCTTGTTGACCGGGCCACCCATATCAAAGCCAGCCATACCCCCCAGCACGATACCCAGCAGCACCAGACTGCCACCGCTCATGGAGAGCAGCATGGCGTTGAGGCCGGTCATCATGTCGGCAATCGGGGCGCCGATGATGAAGATAAAGACCGCAGCGATAAACAGGGAACCGACGATGGGGGCGATCAGGATCGGCACCAGCGGCTGCACCATCTTGTGGTAGTGACGGGTGGCAATCCAGCGCACCAGATAGCCGACCAAGAGGCCCGCGATGATGGCACCGATAAAGCCGGTTCCGGCGTCAGCGCCGTAGAAGCTGCCGTTGTTGGCGATCCAGCCGCCGATAAAGCCCGGGGCCAGTGCCGGACGATCACCGATGGCGTAGGCGATATAGCCCGCCAGAATGGGGATCATCAGGGTGAAGGCGGCGACGCCCACGTTGAGGATCTGGTTCCACATGCTCCCTTCCGGGATCTGCATGCCGCTCGGGGTCGGGTTGCCGCCGATGGCCAGCGCCAGTGCAATCAACAGACCGCCGGTCACCACGAACGGGATCATGTGCGATACGCCGTTCATCAGGTAGCGGTAGAGATCGGAACTGCCGCCGCCCGCGCTCTTCTCTTCACCTTTTTTATCTTCTTTGCCAGCCACATAGTCGGGGGCTTTCAGGGCCTGCTCGATCAGACCCTTGCCATCCTTGATGGGGGCCTTGACGCCGGTCTTGATGAGGGGCTTGCCGTTGAAGCGGGCCATATCCACCTGCTTGTCACAGGCGACCACGATGGCGCTGGCGCGAGCGATCTCGTCCGCGGTCGGGCTGTTCTTGACGCCGATGGAGCCGTTGGTCTCCACCTTCACCTCATAACCGAGCTCCTTGGCGGCGCGCTCCAGCGACTCGGCCGCCAGATAAGTGTGGGCGATACCGGCCGGGCAGCCGGTAACACCGATGATAAAGCCCTTGCTGGTGGTTGGGGCCGCGCTCTGCTCCTCTTTCTTGGCCAGCAGCAGCGCCAGCGCATCGGCCGGACTCTTGGCCGCCAGCAGCTTGGCGATAAAGCCCTCTTCGATCAGCTTGCCGGAGAGCTCCGCCAGCACCTCGATATGGTGATTGGCGCCGCCATCGGGGGAGGCAATCATGAAAAAGAGGTGGGACGGCTTGCCATCTTCGGCGCCGTATTCGATGCCGTTGCGGCTGATGCCGATGGCGACCGCCGGGTTGCAGACCGCAGCACTCTTGGCGTGGGGCAGGGCCACGCCCTCCTCAAAACCGGTGTTGCCCAGCTCTTCGCGGGCCCACAGATCCTTGATAAAGGCCTGCTCGTCGCTGACCTTGCCTTGCGACGCCAGCAGGCGGGCCATCTCGGTGAAGACCTCTTCCTTTCGCGTCGCTTTCAAATCGAGGTTGATCAGATGTTCATTGATCAAGGTGGTGATCATGGCGCTCTCCCCGCTTCCGGTGACGGAAGCTATGCGTGAGTACGTATCGACGTACTGGATAAAAATGACCTGATCATTATCGCGGTTCGTCCGTCCCCTCCCTATCGGACAAATGTGCTAATCACTGGATTTTTGTGCGCACAAAAACGCGATGTGATGGAGGTCTCATTTTTCGGCGGGACTCGCCATTTTCAGTTTGCTCTCTATTTTTTCTTTAAAAACAAATATCTGAACAGATATCAGGTGCGCCACAAGATTTGCTATGCGCCATATCAATAAATTAATCTCCAGCATGGTCTGGATTTATATGTGGTTCAATGGCATTGAAAGATGTGATATTCCTCACAAAACCGTGCGTTTTTGCCGGGGGGACTAGGATTTTTATGCGCTTGATGGGCAGGGCTCGGGGCAAGGCAACGGGCCGGAAGAAGAAGAGTAAGAAGAGGGGAGCAAGCGCACCGGCAAACAGGGGGAACGACGCAGGGGACAAGGAACGGTGTGCAGTGTCTCGCCGAGCGCGCTGGAACAAACATCATGGTTGTGCTGGTGCGGGATGAACGTTGCACCTGTCAGTTTAAAATGCTGCATATGTCCACATTTTTGACTGTAAATGTGGAACATGTGGTTATTAATCCACTCGGATCACAGTTATCCACAAAACTAGGCGGTAGGATGCCTCGACTGGCACTAACAATAAGCGAGAAAAATAACAATGCACTTCACCCTCAAACTGAGCGCGGTGGCGGTCCTGCTTGCGCTCTCCGGATGCCAAAGCAACGACAGCACTCCCACCCCAGGCGATGTCAATCTGCGGCTGCTCGAAACCTCCGACGTTCACTCCAACCTGTTGAGCTTCGACTACTACCAGAACAAGCGGGATGATTCACTGGGTCTTGCCCGCACGGCCTTGCTGATCAAGCAAGCCCGTGATGAGAACAGCAATAACTTGCTGATCGACAACGGTGATCTGATCCAGGGTACCCCACTGTCTGACTATATTTTTGCCCAGTACAAGGGGGATACCAATTATCTGAAGAAGTCGGCAGGCCACCCCGCTATCAAGGCGCTTAACGAGCTCCATTATGACGTGGGCAACCTCGGCAACCACGAGTTCAACTATGGCCTCGACTATCTGGCGAAAACGCTCGCCGAGGCCAACTACGAAGTCGTGAACGCCAACGTTTTTGATGGCAATACCCTCAAGCGTGCCAGTGACGGCAAGATTGACTGGGATGCCATGCCCCACCACTTCAAGCCCTATGTGCTGCTGGATCGCCAGGTAAAAGATGCCAACGGCAATATGCAGACCATCAAGGTGGGCGTGCTGGGGGTGAACCCGCCCCAGATCCTCCAGTGGGACAAGCACAACCTGGAAGGCAAGGTGGTGGTGGCTGACATGGTCGAGACCGCCGAGCACTACATTCCCGAGATGCGTGCCAAGGGGGCCGATCTGGTGGTGATTGCGGCGCACTCCGGTATTACCGGCACACCGCAGGAGCCCTTGATGGAGAACGCCGCCGTCTATCTTGCCCAGGTGAAGGGGCTGGATGCACTGCTGCTGGGTCATGCCCACAAGGCCTTCCCGGGCGAGTATCCCGATATCGATAAAGTGGATAACAAAACGGGCAAGATTGCTGGCGTCCCGGCCGTTATGCCCGGCGTGACCGGCAACCACCTCGGCATTATCGACCTCAAGTTGACCTATCAGGATGGGCGCTGGCAGGTGGCGGATAGCCACTCCGAACTGCGCAAGGTTAAATCGCTGCCGAGCGGTGAGGAGGATCAGGGGGTCGTGAATCTGATCCAGACCGTCCATGATGAGACCATCGAGTGGTTGAGCCTGCCCATTGGCAAGCTGAACACGCCCATCCAGAGCTTCTTCTCTGTTGCGCGGGATGATGCCTCCCTCCAGATCGTGAGCGATGCCCAGAAGTGGCATATCGAGCAGCTGAAAGAGGAGTGCCTGAAGCAGAATGGTCTGAATTGCGGCCTCAAGGAAGACCTGCCGGTGCTGTCGGCAGCGGCCCCCTTCCGTGGCGGGCGCAACGGCCCCAACGACTACACCTGGGTACAGGCGGGAGCCATCTCCGGGCGAAATGTCGCGGATCTCTATGTCTTCCCCAATACCGTGCAGGTAGTGAAAGTCGATGGCGCCACCGTGAAAGAGTGGCTGGAGAAGAGCGCCGTTCAGTACAGTCAGATAGACCCGAACTCCGAGCAGGCTCAGTGGCTGGTGGTGGACGATTTCCGTCCCTACAACCTCGATACCATCAAGGGGGTGAGCTACGCGGTGGATGTCACCCAGCCAGCTCGCTATAACCAGGATGGCAAGAAGATCAGCGACGGCGAGCGGATCAGCGAACTCACATTCAATGGTAAACCGATCGATCTGAAGCAGAACTTCTATGTGGTCACCAACAACTACCGTGGCAGCGGTGGTGGCAACTTCCCGGGCATCAATAGCAAGGCGCTGGTGCACGAAGATCCGATGGAAACGCGCGAAGTGCTCTCTGCCTATGTGAAAGATCTGAGCGAGAAAGAATCGGCCGGTTTCGAGGTGAAAGTGGATAACAACTGGCATCTGAAGCCGCTACCCGCCAAGACCAAGGTCTACTTCTACTCCTCGCCAAACCCCGAGGTCGAGAAGATGGCTGTTGGCTCTAATCTCAAGCACGTGCAAGGGGTGGTGCCCAGCGATCCCAAGTTTGCCAATCATGCGATCTACCAGCTGGTAGGTCAGTAATGCCGGGCGGCCTGCGGGCCGCCTTTTCTTTTCCTGCCCCCGTCGCGCCGATCACAATGTCGTGGGGTGCAATGAACGGAGTGAATTGCACCGCTTGTTTGGGCAGGGAGTGCGATGGCAAGAGAGGGGATGGCTGAAAAGATAGAGGTGATGACGCGAATGTCCGAATACGCTCCGCTATTCGGACCTACGGGCTCATGTTGCGTCATCCTCTACCCAGTTAGTAGCTGTGAGCTGTCAGTTGAGCGAGATAGCTATTTACCTCTGTCCGAGTCGTGAAACGGTGTTTGTCGTTTGGGAATCGATCAAACAGCTCGCGATGGAATTGGCGGGAACTTTTGCCGGCTCGCTGCTCATATTCCGATGCCCACACCAGCAGTTGTTGAAAGTTCTTTTCCGCTGCCACTGCATCCCGTTGCCTGGCGCTTTGTGAACCGCGCGATAGCAGTGAATCACGGCATACAGACCAGTCAAGGTCCAGAAATAGCAGGGTATCTGCGGCATCAAGCAGTTGCTCGGCCAGGGCGCCAAATACCCCTTCGACCACCCATAAGGGCTCTTGGGCAAGTATTTGAATGGCAAGGCCAATCTCATGCTGGGGCCGTTTTTGGTTAAACCCGCCCGGTTGCCAGACAATGGTGTCCAGATTGACCTCGCGGATAGTTAACTGCTCAGCCAACTGCGCTGCCAACCAGCTCTTACCCGATCCCGAGTTGCCAATAATCAGCATTCGCTTCATCCGCTAGACCCCTCACTTTGTTGGCGTGACATCATTGCCACTCGCTCTGGAGGACGGCCAATACCACGGTATCCCACCACTGATCTTTGAAGAAACGGTGTTCGCGAAAATGCCCCTCTTGTCTCATACCCAACGCCTTGCATAACCGAATCGCCGCGCGATTCTGGCTGATGGTTTCTGCATAGATCCGGTGTATGCCCAATTCGCGGAAACCAACGTTCATCAAGGCGTATGCGGCTTCATGTATGAGTCCATGCCCCTGATATTCGCGGGCCATGCCACATCCCATCGATGCCTGATTATTCGCTTCCAGACGCAGGCAAACCGTGCCAATAAATTCCCCGGTCGCTTTGTACTCGATGGCTAATTGATAGGCAGTGCGAGGCT
>NZ_JRGK01000260.1 GCF_000764645.1 Aeromonas finlandensis | reverse complement strand
CGGCAGCTTTACCCGCGCCGGTGAACGGGTCCATCTGACCCAATCCACCATCAGCCAGCAGATCCGCCGCCTTGAGCAGCAGCTCGGCTGCCCGCTGCTGGATCGCGCTGGCCGTCAGGTGGTAGCGACGGCGGAGGGGGAAAAATTGCTGGGACTGGCCCGCCGCATTCTGGCGCTGCTGGCACAGGCCGAGGAGCAGGTGACCGAGGGGAGCGTGGCGCTCAGCCTCGGGGTGCCGGAGGATTTTGCCGCTGGCGCCATCACCCCGGTGTTGGCCGCCTTTGCCCGCGACTATCCCGAGGTGCGGCTGGAGGTGCAAAGCGGCCTGAGCCATGAGATCTGGCAGCGTTTCGAGGCGGGAGAGCTGGATCTGGCGCTGGTCAAGCAGACGCGGGGGCAGGGTTCGCCCCTTGCCAGCTGGCGCGAGCCGCTGGTGTGGGTCGACAGTCGCGACTGGCCTGCCAAGGGGCGCGACCCGTTACCGTTGGTCGCCTTTCCGAGTGAAGGGCTCTATCGGCGGCAGATGACCGAGGCGCTCGATGGCCTGGGGCGGCGTTGGCGTATCGCCTATGTCAGCGCCAGCCTTGCCAGTTTGCAGGGGGCGGTGAGTGCAGGCATAGGGGTGAGCTTGCTGCCCAAACGGCTGATGCCCGCCGATCAGCTGGCGCTGACCCAGTGGCCCAAGGTGGCGCCGGTGGAGCTGGCGCTCCATGCCGGGGGAAGCAGGGGCGAGCCGCTTAGCCGGTTGAGCGCGGCCCTGATCGCCCTGTGCGACGAGGTGATGGGGCCGCAGTGAGTGGCTCTGTGGGGAAAAACTGAAGTCGGAAAGATAAACGGGGAGGGATCAGTGATCCTTCCCCTCCACCAGCTTGCGCTCGTAATCCTGTTTCACGATGGCCAGCGCCGCCAGCACCAGCTCGGGGGCCAGCCCGTTGGTTTCCAGCAGTTCAATCAGATCCACCGCGAGTTTCACCTCGGGCGGGGCAGTTTCCAGTGACATGGGCAGGGTTCCGGTTGCGGGAAGAGGGGGGATTATACAGGGGCGCCGCCGCTGGCCGAAAGCGCCCACTGTGTCGGGTAGGGGGTTGTGCAGGATCAGAGGTGCTGGCGCATCTCCTTGTCGATCTCCTCACGCAGGGCAATCAGCTTTTTGGCGTACTGCTGCAACTGCAGATCGCTCTCGCTCACCGGCTGCCACTGGGGCACCGGGGTCGGTTTGCCCTGCTCATCCATCGCCACAAAGATGATGATGCAGTGGGTGGTCTTGTGGCGCTCGGTATCGGTGGGGTGGCGGCTGTAGACATCCACCGCCAGATGCATGCTGGTGGTGCCGGTGTGGATCACCTGGGCGTGCACCTCCACCAGCTGGCCAATCTGGATGGGGCGCAAAAAACGGATCCCCCCCACATAGACGGTCACCGCATAGCCGCCGCACCAGCCAGCGGCGCAGGCGTAGCCCGCTTGATCGATCCACTTCATCACCATGCCGCCGTGTACCTTGCCGCCGAAATTGACGTCAGAGGGTTCGGCCAGAAATTGCAGGGTCAGTTCGCGATTGGGCACAGTCACATCCTTATTGCCTGAAGAGTTTCCCTGAGCTTTGCCCTATCGTACGACCCGGTCAAGGGTTCATCCCCGATTCAGGGGGGCGGGGTCACTATCTTGCTCTATCGACGGGAACATAGCCGCAGGAGTGACACCATGAAACAGATGCTGGAACAGTTGCTGGGGGCTGGCAAAGGCTGGCTCAACGACGGGGGCGACAAGCGCAAGGGGCAGATGCAGGGGGCGCTGGCCGGTGGCGCGCTCGGTCTGCTGCTGGGCAACAAGAAGGTGCGCAAATATGGCGGCAAGGCGGCTGCCGTGGGCGGCGCCGCAGCCCTTGGCGGGCTGGCCTACAAGCTCTATCAGGATTGGCAGGCCCAGCAGGCGGCGCCAGCCCAGCCCACCCATCCCATCAGTGGGCTGGAAGGCAATGCGCTGGATGCCCGCGCCGCTTTGCTGGTGCGCGCCATGGTGGCGGCAGCCCGGGCCGATGGCCATATCGACGGCGCCGAGCGCCAGAAGATTCAGGAGTACCTGACCGAACAGGGCCAGAGCGATGCCGCCCGCTGGATTGACGCCGAGCTGGCGCGCCCCCTCGATCCCCACGCCCTGGCGCGGGAAGTGACCGACATGGAGCTGGCCACCGAGGTCTATCTCGCCTCCCTGCTCGCCATCGAAGTGGATCACTTTATGGAGCGAGGCTATCTCGACGAGCTGGCGCGCGCCCTCAAGCTCGATGACAACCTCAAAGGGAGCATCGAGCGGCAGGTGGCCCAACTTAACGCCCCCGCCTGATACCCCTCACCGCCATGGATTGCCGATAACGCCCCGCTCAAGGGGCGTTGTTGTTTCTGCTGTGGGTGAAAGGATGCGGACGAGCCGCTTCTGATTGCGGGTCACAGCCCCTAAGATGGCGCAGGGACATCAGCATCATTGCAAGGAGTTGCAGCTGGAAATGCGACACTCGTTTATTAACTGAATTCCACATCATGTTAATGTCAAAGAACAATATCAACGTTTGCACAAGGAGCGTGCGTAATGTCAATTTCCCCAGCCGAGCTAGCCAAATATTACAGTGTTGATGATTTAACCAGTGCAACAACGGGTGGAGGCAGGCTCAATAACCTGCTTTTATCAGTTCGCAAAGGCTTGCCATTGTCTATTTGGAGTCAACAATACCTTGAGTCTAAAGGACTTAATGCCTTGCTCGGTTTTCTTACCGGGTCGTTATCCAAAGAGGAGTTTTATAGACGTGCTTTATTAGAGCGAGAGCTTCGTGTTGCTACGGCTAAAAAGCAGCAGCTTGAACTTGAAGCAATCAGAATAGCCGAGCAGAAAGCTGCCGCCTTGAGGTATGAAATGCTTCAGGATCAATATGAAGCTGAACGTATAAAACGTGAGAGCGATCCAAAGTTTATTGCGCGGAGAAAAAACCAAGAGCTTCGTCGGAATTTTGGAATTGAATCCTTTGTGGAAAAGCATCATTTCAAGCAACTGATGCAGATTTTGCGTACGCTGGATGCCAAGTCACGACTTTCTGAACTTGATTCTATATGGCTAAAAGTTGAGGGGCGGGAGTATCAAACAGACGAGATATGGCATGCTTATCATCGAATAGAAGCTGATTTTTATATTTCAGAGTACAAGAAAACCTGCGATCCATGGCAAGCAGTCAATGCCAGTGCGCATCTTCGAAAATGTGCAGCCGCCGCATCTGCTGTTGAATTGCTCTCGGCTATTCCAGCTAAACACCAAGAGCATGCGAAGCTCAAATCTGCGATTAGAACAACCCATGGTGGGGCGTTGCGTGACTTGGGAAAGCGTACAGATGCTCTGAAAATGGGGGCTGAGGCTCATGCATTGCAACCGAATAATTTCAGACCATGCACACTGTTAGGTGCGCTCAATATTGAGCTGGGGAATATTGAAGAAGGACATAATTGGTATCTCATGGCGGAAGCCCGTGGTGCTAAGCGGGATAGTATCGAGTACGAATTGCGTTATCTGCTTTTGCGTATGAGTGAAGATAAGCGTCATGCGACTATTGCAGAGCTATTGAGGATTGCCCCTCGAGAATATGGTTGGTTACTCCGACCATTGAAGAGGTAATTACAGCCTCACTTGGGTTCCTGTTTCATGAGCGGAATTATTGGCGTCATCTTACGTGCCTTGGGCAAGTTGGCGATCGATAAGCTCGGCAAGTTTGAATAGGGCCTGCTCCAGCTGCTCGCTCCACGGATGGGAGCTGTTGAGGCGCAGGCAGTGGTTGTGCTGCCCCTGACTGGAAAAGAGCGCGCCGGGGGCCACTGAAAAACCGCTGCCAAGGGCCTGGGCGTGCAGGGCGCGGCTGTCGAGGTGGGCGGGAAACTCCAACCAGAGGAAGTAGCCGCCATCGGGGGCGGAGATCCGCACCTCACCCGGCAACAGCCGCAGCAGGGCGGCCCGCATCTGCTGCTGGCGCTGGGCCAGGGTGTGGCGCAGACGGCGAAAGTGGGCATCGACCCCACCCTGACGCAGCATCTCGGCCAGCGCCAGCTGGCTCGGCACATTGGTGGAGAGGGTGGACA
>NZ_JRGK01000026.1 GCF_000764645.1 Aeromonas finlandensis | reverse complement strand
GCCGTTGCGCTACAGGGGATGTTGCTAAAATGCTGCTCGAATATTTTCAAAAAACATGAAAACGGCGTCATCATTTCACAACATAATGTTTTTAAATGGATTTTTGTTATCTATGTTGTGCGATTAATATCAGTTCATTGCGTAATTAATTTAAAAACGTTTGTATTATCCTGGATGCATATTATTGCGCGGGATTGTGATGGCTATCTGATTTTTAAATGTGCAAATGTCTATGATTGCGCCGGTCAAAAATTACAAATTTACTCAGGTGCTACTGGTATGGAATATGTTCACTTTGTGCTCGGACTGGTGATGGTCCTTGCTCTCTCTCTGCTGGCTAACCGCCACAACTGGAAACAGATCAAGCTGCGTTACATCGGCCAACTGCTGGTGGTTGAACTGGCACTGGCCTGGTTTATGTTGAACTCCTCGGTGGGTTTGGCGGTGGTGGGGGGCTTCGCGGCCGGCTTCAGCAAGTTGCTGGAGTTTGCCAAAGAGGGCACCGACTTTGTGTTCGGCGGCATGGTTAACGAAGGGGGCTTCACCTTCTTCATTGCGGTGTTGATGCCTATCGTCTTCATCTCGGTGCTGATCGGTATTCTGCAGTACATCCGTCTGCTGCCCATCGTCATTCGCGCCATTGGTACCGTGCTGGCCAAGATCAACGGCATGGGCAGGCTGGAGTCTTTCAACGCCATCAGTGCGATGATCCTCGGTCAGTCAGAGAACTTTATTACCTACAAGAAGATTCTGCCGCACCTGAACGAGAAGCAGATGTACACCCTGGCTGCGACTGCCATGTCCACCGTCTCCATGTCCATCGTCGGTGCCTACATGCAGCTGATCGAGCCGCGCTACGTGGTTGCCGCGCTGGTGCTCAACATGTTCAGTACCTTCATCGTGTTGTCGTTGATCAACCCATACGAGCCGAACGACTCTGTCACAGACCTCAAGGTGATTGCCGAGGGCGACGAACACCACACCCCGAAAAAAGAGAACTTTTTCGAGATGCTGGGTGAGTACATCATGGCCGGTTTCACCGTCGCGGTCATCGTAGGTGCCATGCTGGTCGGCTTTATCGCCCTGATCGCCATGATTAACTACCTGTTCGAGATGGCGTTTGGCGTCAACTTCCAGTTCGTCCTGGGCTACATTTTCTATCCAGTCGCCTGGATCCTGGGTATCCCGAGCGGTGAAGCGCTGCAGGCTGGCTCCATCATGGCAACCAAGCTGGTGACCAACGAGTTCGTGGCGATGATGGATCTGGGCAAAGTAGCTGCCGAGCTCTCTCCGCGCACTGTCGGCATCCTCTCCATCTTTATGGTCTCTTTTGCCAACTTCAGCTCTATCGGCATTATCGCCGGTGCGGTGAAAGCGCTGAACGAAGAGAAGGGCAACATGGTGTCCCGTTTCGGTCTGAAGCTGGTATACGGTTCTACTCTGGTCAGCCTGCTCTCTGCTGTTATCGCAGGCATCATGGTCTGATCCTCTAGTGGCACTGTCACTATTAGGCCCCTGACGTCGTCAGGGGCCTTTTTTGTTTCTGGCTTACAGGTGCCAGCCGCACCACCAGCCTGCGACCAGCAGGGTGAGGGTGCAAAAGCCGGTTTCGATGGCGCCGCCACTGCGCAGCGGCCAGCCCGGCAGCCGGAAGCGGCGCTTGATGGGCCACAGCAGCGGAATGCCCGCCGGAGTGAGCCAGTCTCCCAGCAGATGGCTGAGGTAGCCGACAATCAGGGCATCCTTGACCCCCATGGGCAGGGTGGCTGGCGGAAGAGTCTGATTCAGCCCCCAGACGGCGACGGCGACCGCCAGCAGACTGTGGGTGAAGCCGCGATGGCCAAACAGCCGCGACAGTGGCTTCGAGATCCACGGCAGTCGCTGTCCCAGCACAGATTTGGGGTGGTCGAGATCGGGCAACAGGGCGCTGGCCAGCGCGGCGGGGATGGTCTGCCACAGGCTGGCATCGGCCAGGGCCGGAGTGAGCTGCAGTTTGTGGGCGATCAGGGTGCAGGTAACGGAGAAGAGCAGGTGCCCTTGGGCGGTCATGATGATTACGGCGTGGATAAGATGGCGGCGCATCTTACCAGCCTGATGATAATGGTCAGCTGTTATTTTATAAATCAGGATGTTACGGCGAAAAAGCGCCCAAACAGGGCGCCTTTAGGGTCTCTTTACAGCTTGCCTTTGACCAGCCACTTGTCGAGGGCGTTGGCGAAGCGCTGTTTGTCGGCGGCATTGAAGGGAGCCGGGCCGCCGGTCTGCACCCCGGCTGAGCGCAGCTCCTCCATGAAGTTACGCATGCCAAGGCGGGCCTTGATGGTCTCGCGGGTGTAGATCTCGCCGCGGGGATTGAGCGCCTCGCCACCGGCATCGATCACCCAGGAGGCGAGGGGAATATCGCCGGTGATCACCAGATCGCCGGGCTGAACCTGCTGGGCGATGACATGATCTGCCACATCGAATCCCTTCTCCACCTGCTGGGTTTTGATAAAGGGTGAGGGGGGCACCCGCAACCCCTGATTGGCCACCAGGGTGGTGACGACCTGGGCGCGGTGGGCGGCGCGGTAGAGGATCTCCTTGACCGGAATGGGGCAGGCATCGGCATCAACCCAGATGGGCATGGCATGGTTTCCTGTAGTGAAAGCGGATAGAAAACGAGAGCGGCCATGTTAACACAGCCGCCCCTTCCCGGCGCGGGGCTGAGTCTGCCCAGCCTTTCGTGTAAGCTGGGGGCTGTTGGCGAGAATCAGAAGGAGACGACATGGATCGGGTGCCCGGTGAAGTGATTTATGCCCTGACCCTGGATGGCAAGGGTGGCATGGCGCCGCTGACGGCGGGAAGCGACATACCGGGGGATCGTCCCGGCTGGCTGCATCTGGATTATGGCCATCCCGATTCGGCGCGCTGGTTGCTGCAAACCCCGCTGCTGGGCGAGGCAGCCAAAGAGTCGCTGCTCGGCCAGAGCAACCGTCCCAAGCTGGTGCGGATGGGGGAGACGGTGCTGTTGATCCTGCGCGGCATCAACCACAACAAGGACCACCGTCCGGAAGAGATGGTGGCGCTACGCATCTATATCACCCCGGATCTCATTATCAGCAGCCGTCGTCGTCCGCTGCTCTCCGAGCAGGATGTCTTCAACCAGCTCAAGCTGGGGGGCGGTGCTGACTCCCCGGCCGACTGGCTGGTGGAGATCTGCGATGCCCTGACCGATCGGGCGGGGGAGTTTGTTGAAGAGCTGCACGACAAGATCCTCGATCTGGAGGAGATGGTGCTGATGCGCGACCTGCCCGCCAATGGCCGGTTGGCGCTGATCCGCAAGCAGCTCATCATGATCCGCCGCTACCTATCCCCCCAGCGGGATCTGGTGGCGCGGCTGGCCAACGAGAAGATCAGCTGGCTGGACGAGGATGACCGCCGCCGTCTGCTCGACATCGCCGACCGGCTGCGACGCTGGCTCGATGATCTCGATGCCGGAGTGGCGCGCACGGCAGTGCTGGCAGACGAGATCAACAATCTGATGGCGGAGGCGACCAACCGCCGCGCCTACCAGATGTCGGTGATGGCGCTGCTGTTTCTGCCCGCCAGTTTCCTGACCGGCCTGTTTGGCATCAACCTCGGCGGTATCCCCGGGGCCGAAAGCCCGACCGCCTTCTGGGTTTTCTGTGGATCCTTGGTGGCGCTGGCAAGCGGGCTGGCGATCTGGCTCAAGCACCGACGTTGGTGGTAAGGAGGCATAACCCATGTGGCAATCGATTGGCCTGACCCTGCTGCTGTTGCTGGGTCATACCCTGATCCGGCGGCTTATTCACAAGAGCCTGCTGGCACTCGGCCAGAGCAGGCAGGTGAGCGAAAACCGGGTGCTCTACGTGGCCCATGTGTTCCACTTCCTGCTCGGCTGCGCCACCTTGCTGGTGCTGGCCGGGGTGTGGGGGCTCGATTTCTCCCGACTGGTGGTGCTCGCGTCGTCCTTCTTCGCGGTACTGGGGGTCGCCATGGTGGCCCAGTGGTCGATCCTCTCCAACATCACCGCCAGCATCACCATCTTCTTCGCCTTCCCCTACCGGATTGGCGATCGGATCCGCATCCTCGACAAGGATGACTCGGTGACGGGAGTCATCACCGAGATCGGGCTCTTCTATGTGCGGGTGCGTGATGACAACGGCGATCTGGTCACCTATCCGGCCAACCTGATCCTGCAAAAGCCGGTCAGGAAGCTGGAGGGCAAGGCGGCGGAACCGCTGCAACCGGAATAGGAATTTAGTGTTCTTGTTTGTCGAGTACCTCTTGGGGCTTGTGCTGCCATACCGCACCGAGCAGCAGCTTGAGCAGCAGCTCGGGCGGGTTGTCCAGCAGCTTGCCTGACTCCAGCAGCAGCTGACCATCGGCGCGAAATCCGAGACTGGCGTCGATGGTGCCATCTTCGGCGATCACCTGGATCAGCCCATTGAGGGCGGAGCGTTCACCAAGCTGGCAGCGCAGCCGCAGCTCGCGGGGTTCCCCCAGTAGGGTGAACGCCCGGCTCAACGGGGGCGAGTCTTCATAGTCTGGCCAGTTGAAGAAGTGATACTGCTCGGCCAGGGCGCCAGCCTGCTGGCAGAACTGGTCAAACAACTGCCCGATCGCCTGGTACTCCTGATCGAGTCGTCGCGCCTGCTCTTCAATCCGTTTCATTGTGTGCTCCTTGTCTATCGACTTGATCAGACATTGCTTTTCTGACCCCGAGAGTGCCATTTTCCAGATATGAGGCCAAATGGCCGTGAGGTCTGTGAGCCGGATCGAAGTTTCAATCTGAAAACGTTATCTTGTTGAATCTGGTTGGTTTTTTTGCTCTTCCGCTCACATCTGCAACGATTGCCGCTGATTAATATGGCACCGCCTGGCAATGACCGGGTGCTCGACTATCGAGACTAACTACAGCGGGAATTATAAAAATCATGGATATGAAAAAGACCAAAGTGGCGCTGGTAACAGCCTCACTGCTCGCGCTTTTGTCTGGCTGTAATGACAACAGCTCTGAACCCTCCCTCCCTCCTACACCTGACGTTACCGATGGGCCCGTAGCTCGTCTGCCCAAGATGGATCCCCCCAAAGAGTTGCTGGTTGCTGGCGACAATCAGGTTGTTATTGCGCTGGTGGATACCCAGTCAGCAGCAAAAGGGGCCAAGCCCTCTTTTGACCGCCACAGTCTGCATCTTTGGAACGACGCTACCTGCAACGCAACGGCTGATAGCGGCCTGAATACCGGGTGGGATGACAAGAGCAAGACTCCCGCGACGGTCGACAGCTTTGGTCCGGCCTGGGTGGTTCCTCTGGCCAAGCTGGAAGGGTGCATCAACTTTATCGCCCGCAACGGCGATCTGGCCAACCTGACCGGTAGCGACATGAAGGTGATCTTCCAGGATCATCCGGATCGCACCGTGGCCATCGTGGCTGGCAAAAAAGAGCTGTTTGGCAGCCGCGCCGATGCATTTACCGCCGCCTTCGGGGTCGCGGGGGCCAGCGCTCATCTGATCGACGGCAATACCCTGATCTGGCAAGGGGGCAAGGAGAAGCCCCATGTCCGTCTCTATTACTCGGCATCCGGACATATCCAGGCCAATGCCGATGGGGTGTTCGATTTCCCCTATATCAGCCTGACGGCGACCAGTTTGACTGCCGAGCAGCAGGCCAAATATCCGCACCTTAAGGATGCAGCTGCCTTCTCCCTGCCCGCCGGTAAAGATCTCAAGCCCCTGCTCAAGGGTGAGCTGGTGGCTATCGGCACCGATGCCGACGGTATCCTGCAAGGAGCCACCCTGGTGCAGAGTGCTGGCGCCCTCGATGCGCTCTATGCCCCCGAGGCGACCAAGCTCGGCTATGGCGCCGTGGTGGAGGGCAACCGGGTGACCTTCCGCCTTTGGGCGCCGACCGCCAAGTCGGTCAAGCTGGCCCTCTACAACGCCAGCCACCAGCAGAGTGGCGAGGTGGCCATGACCTTCGACAGCGCCAGCGGCAGTTGGAGTTACGAAGGGGGCAGCGAGCTGGTAGGGCAGTTCTACCGCTACGACATGGAGGTCTACCATCCGCTGAGCCGCAAGGTCGAGCACTACGAGGTGACCGACCCCTACTCCCTTAGTCTGGCGATGAACTCCGAGTTCAGTCAGGTGGTGGATCTCGACGATCCCTCCCTGAAACCGGAAGGGTGGGATAGCCTCAAGGCGCCCCACAGCCAGCAGAACCCTGCCGACATCACCATCTATGAGGCCCATGTCCGTGACCTGACCGGTAACGACGCCTCCACCGATGAAGAGAAGCGCGGCAAGTTTGTCGGCCTGACCCAGCCCGACTCTGTGCCGGTCAACCATCTGAAAGCTCTGGCAAAAAGCGGCGTCAGCCACCTGCACCTGCTGCCGGTGTTCGATATCGCCACTGTCAACGAAGATCCGGCCAAGGTGGCCAATATCAGCGATGAGTTCAGCAAGCTCTGTCAGGTCAATCCCGATGTGAAAGGCTCGAAGTTTGGCGGCTACTGCGGTAGCGGTCAGACCGTCGGACAGGTGCTGGATGCGCTCAAGGGCGGGGATAGCAAGGATAACCCGCAGGTGCAGGAGCTCTCCGGCTATCTGCGCGGCGTCGACTCCTTCAACTGGGGTTATGACCCCTACCACTACACCACGCCGGAAGGCTCCTACGCCACCAATGCCGAGGGCACCAAACGTATTCTGGAGTTCCGCGAGATGGTCAAGGCCATCAAGCAGAACATCGGCATGAACGTGGTGATGGACGTGGTCTACAACCATACCAACGAATCCGGGCTCGGCCCCAAGTCGGTGCTCGACAAGATCGTGCCCTGGTACTATCAGCGCCTCAATCCGGAGACCGGCTCGGTGGAGAACTCCACCTGCTGCTCCAACACGGCGCCGGAACACGCCATGTTCGCCAAGCTGATGGATGACTCGCTGGTGACCTGGGCTCGTGACTACAAGATCGATGCCTTCCGCTTCGACCTGATGGGCCACCACCCGAAAGATCAGATGGTGCAGGCGCTGGCCGCAGTGAAGAAGGTCAATCCCGAGATGTACTTCTACGGCGAGGGGTGGAACTTCGGCGAGGTGCAGGATGACAAGCGCTTCGTGCAGGCGACCCAGAAACATCTGGCCGGTACCGGCATCGGATCTTTCTCCGACCGCTTGCGGGATGCGGTGCGCGGCGGCAGTCCGTTCGACGGTGGCGATACCATTCGTGAAACCCAGGGTTTTGGCAACGGCGCCATTGTTGATGCTAACGAAATGAGCAAGGTGGAGCTGGCAACGGCCTTGCACCAGGCTGACCTGGTGCGCCTCGGCATGGCGGGCAACCTCAAGGAGTTCGTGCTGACCGACAAGGATGGCATGCCGAAGAAGGGGTCCGAGATCGACTACAACGGTCAACCTGCCGGTTATGCCCAGGATCCGGTGGAAGTGCAGAACTATGTCGACAAGCACGACAACCAGACCCTGTTCGACAACCTGATCTACAAGGCGCCTGCCGGAGCCGATCTGGTGCGGATGCAGGGGGTATCGCTGGCGACCGCCATGCTGGGACAGGGCATTCCCTTCACCCACGCCGGTGTCGAGCTGCTGCGTTCCAAATCCATGGAGCGGGACAGCTATGACTCGGGCGACTGGTACAACAAGGTCGACTACACCCTGGCCGACAACAACTTCGACAAGGGGTTGCCGCGCAAGGATAAGGATGGCGCCAACTATCCGCTGATCGAGCAGGTGCTGGGCCAGCATGGCAAGCCGAGCGGAGCCGAGATGGCGCAGATGGTGAGCTTCTATCAGGAGCTGGCGGAGCTGCGCAACTCCTCCCGTCTGCTGCGTCTGGGCAGCGGCGCCGAGGTGATCAAGCGGGTTGATTTTCGCAATACCGGGCCGGATCAGGTACCGGGCCTTATCGTCATGACGGTGGATGATGGCGTCAGTGCCGGGGCGGATCTGGATCCGGCCATCGACGGTCTGGTGGTGATGATCAACGCCAGCAACCAGAGCCAGAGCATCGGCGACTTCCGAGACGGTAACGGTCAGCCGATCGACCTGAGCGGTATGGTGCTTGGCAGCAAGCATCGCGCAGTCGACAGCATCGCCAGCGGCGCCGCCTATAACAACGGCCAGCTGACGCTGGGTGCCTGGTCTGCCGCCGTGTTCATCAAGCCGCAGTCTGGCGCACAGGGCGCGGGTCTGCCGGTCAGCAAGAAGACCGACCTGAGTACGCTGCCACCGTTTGGCACGACCGGGATCTTTATTCGCGGTTTCCTTGGCCAGTGGGATCCAGTCAATCAGATGGCGTTCAGCGGCAACTACATGTACGAGCTGACCACCCCGGTTGCCGAGGGGCAACTGGGCGAGACGAAGCTGAAGATTGCCGATGCCAATTGGGGTTCAATCAACTACGGCACCTGTGCCCCGGCGGATGTGCTGACCCCCTCTACCCCCTTGACCTTGTGCAAGGGCGGTGGCGATATCGGCATGACCTTGAGCAAGGCGGGCAACTACAAGTTTGTCTTTACCGCCATGAACAAGGAGAAGCCGACCCTGAGTGTCAGCGTGGCGGATGCAACGCCATAGGCAAACCCATTGAGTCCGGGGATGGCTCGGCGTCCCCGGGTTGAATTCCACCTCGCCAAGGGTGGGATAACTCCGAGAGAGTAAGCAAAGCGCGACTGCCGACCGGCAGACGCGCTTTTTCTTTTACGGGGTGTCGTGAGAGGAATGAGAGGAAAAAGAAAAGCCGTCCCGGTTGGGGACGGCTTGTGACCAGGATGCTATCGGCTGGCTTAGCGCTTGCGCAGCAGTCGCAGGGCGTTGGCGGTCACCAGCGCGGTGGCGCCGGTATCGGCCAGCACCGCAATCCACAGGCCGGTGATGCCGAGCAGGCTGGTGACCAGGAAGATGGCCTTCAGCCCCAGCGCCAGCGCAATATTCTGGTGAATATTGGCCAGTGCCGCTCGCGACAGCCGGATCATGGCCGCGATGCCACCGAGCTGGTTGTGGGTCAGCGCCGCATCGGCGGTCTCCAGCGCCACATCGGTGCCGCCCCCCATGGCGATGCCGATACTGGCCCGCTTCATGGCGGGGGCATCGTTGATACCATCGCCGATCATGGCAACCTTCCGAGTGCTGGCCAGCTTGGCGATCTCTTCTACCTTGTTCTCCGGCAGCAGACCGGCGCGCCAGCCCATGCCCAGCTCGGTGGCGATCGCCTCGGCAGCGCGGGGGTTGTCCCCGGTCAGCATGATGCTGTTGAGCCCGAGCCGGTTGAGCTCTTGCAGCGCAGTCGCCGCCTCCGGCCGGATCTGATCCCGCAGCGCCAGCAGGGCGACCGGCAGCGCCTGGTCGCCGCTGCTCTGGCAGAGCACCACGACAGTCTTGCCCTGCTGCTCCAGCGTCCCAATCAGGATCTGCTGTTCCGCATTCAGGGTCGCCACCCGGCTCGGTGCCAGCAGTTGCCACAGCTTACCGTCGATGCGCCCCTCAACCCCCATGCCCGGCAGGGCGCGCAGGTCGCGGGCGTCCGCCAGCGAGAGTCCCTGTTCGTTCGCTTTGGCGACCACGGCGCGGGCCAGCGGGTGGTGTGAACCCTGCTCGATGGCTGCCGCCAGTGCCAGCAACTCGGCCTCCGGCTGGCCATTGAGGCTGACCAGCTCGGTCAGCTGCGGCTTGCCCAGGGTCAGGGTGCCGGTCTTGTCAAAGGCGACGGTATCGATATGGGCCAGTCGCTCCAGCGCGGCACCACCTTTGATCAGCGCTCCCTGACGGGTGGCGGCGGCCAGTGCGGAGGTAACCGCTGCCGGGGTGGAGATAACCAGCGCGCAGGGGCAGCCGATCAGCAGCAGCGCCAGTCCGCGATAGATCCACTCGTCCCAGCTCTGGCCGAAGGCGAGCGGCGGGATAATGACGACCAGCAGGGCGATCAGCATCATGGCCGGGGTATACCAGCGGCTGAAGCGGTCGATAAAGCGCTCGATGGGGGCGCGCTGGCTCTCGGCTTCCTCGATGAGGTGCAGGATGCGGTCGATGGCGTTGTTGCCGGGTTCGGAGACCACCTCAAGGCGCAGCACCCGATCGGCCGCCAGACTACCGGCCGGCACCTTGTCACCCTGGCGACGCTCTACCGGGATGGATTCGCCGGTCAGGGCGCTCTCGTCAAATGCGCCAAGGGCGTCGAGCAGACGGGCATCGGCGGGCAGGCGGGCACCCGGGGCGATTTCGATGATGTCGCCGGGACGCAGCTCATCGGCGCCCACCTCTTCCCGCACCTCGCCCTCGGCAGTGGTACGGATCCGCAGCGCCTTGTCAGGCACCAGCGCCATCAGGGCGGTGACCCCGGCCCGGGCACGCCCGGCGGCGTAGGCCTCCAGATGTTCCCCCAGCATAAACAGCAGCAGCACCATGGCCGCTTCGGCGGTTTCACCGAGGAACAGGGCGCCAAGCGCTGCCACCGTCATCAGGGTTTCGATGGCGAAAGGGGAACCGCTTTTGGTCAGCGCCCACGCCTTGCGGGAGATGGGCCACAGGCCCCACAGGGTCGCCAAGGTAAATAGCGGCTGACCGAACTCGCTCGGCAGCAGGGCGGCGACCAGCATCAGGCTGGCCAGTGACAGAGGTTGCCAATATTTGCCGAAAAAGCTGCCGAGCTTGCTCTGCAGCGGATTGTGGTGCTGTTTGCTCTTGTTGGTCTCAGTCGCACTGGCGACACCTTTGAGCTGGAAACCGGCGGCCAGTACGGCGGCGGTGACGGGATCGGGGGAGAGGCCGGGGGCCAGATCCACCACCAGCTTCTCGGTGGCAAACAGTACACGCGCCTGCTGCACACCGCTGACGCGGCTGACGGCTGTCTCGATCTTGCGGGCACAGCTGGGGCAATCCATTCCCATCACCTGCCAGCTATGGCGGCTGTTGCCTTGCGCAGGCGCAACCAGTGGCTCGCCAGGGGCTTCCTGTTGGTGATCATGATGGTCATGGGATGAGTGTGAAGAGCTGCAACTCTGGTGGTTAGCGCTCCCTCTGGGGGGATCTTCATCACCCGAAGATTCATTGGCGCCGTGATCCTTATGGTCATGGGCGCTCTGACTGGCACAGCAGCTGACCGGTGCTGCGTTGTCGCAGCAGTGGCTGTCGTGTTGGTGCTGACTGGTTGCTGCCTTGCCGACGGCCTTGATGGGAGCAGCAGTGTGCTGGTTGCTGCAGCAGGATTTGCTCATGATGCGTTCCTCTTGGCGAGATCCCGCCCCTGCGGGATCCTTGATAACGAAAAGGAGTGTAAACCTTGGTGTTAAGTCCAAGGTCAACCCCTTTTATTCCCCTGATGTTGTCGGGTGTTTGTGAGGACGTGACAGGCTTATACTGGAGCACTGATTTTTACTACACCAATAAAAAGGACATAACACATGAGCAACTCAGTCACTCTGCAAGGCAACCCGGTTTCCGTCGCCGGTCACTTCCCGGTCGCCGGTGAGCAGGCCAAGCCTTTCGCTCTGGTGGCCAAGGATCTCTCCGACGTGACTCTGGCAAGCTTCGCCGGTCAGCGCAAAATCCTGAACATCTTCCCGAGCGTCGATACCCCGACCTGCGCCACCTCTGTGCGCAAGTTCAACGAGCAGGCCAGTGCACTGGAGAACACCGTAGTGCTCTGCATCTCCGCCGATCTGCCGTTCGCCCAGTCCCGCTTCTGCGGCGCCGAAGGTCTGGACAAGGTGGTGACCCTCTCCACCCTGCGTGGCGCTGCCTTCATGGAAGATTACGGTGTTGCCTTCTCCTCCGGCCCGCTGGTAGGGCTGACCGCTCGCGCCATCGTGGTGCTGGATGGTGACAACAAGGTGCTGCACAGCGAGCTGGTCGCCGAAGTGGCCGACGAGCCGAATTACGCTGCCGCCCTCGCTGCGCTGTAATTTTCTCCTGCTGTGATTGCCCGGCGGCCAGCCCTGTCTGATGACAGGTGCTGGCCGCTTTCATCTCTACTTCCGTCTTGCTGGTTGCCTCTGTTTGGCAACGTCCTTTTACTTATGGGGGCTGGCTGGCTAGACTTCGCCTCCCACTTCTTTGTTGACGTAGCGCCATGACCTTTAGCGAACTTGCCCTCCATCCCGCCCTGCTGGCCTCTTTGCCCGCCACGTTGCAGACACCGACCCGCATCCAGCAGCTGGCCATTCCGGCGGCACTGGCAGGGCAGGATCTGCTGGCGCTGGCCCAGACCGGCAGTGGCAAGACCCTGGCGTTTGGCTTGCCGCTGCTGCAGCGGCTCGATGCCTCTTCCAGTCTGGTGCAGGGTCTGGTGCTGGTGCCGACCCGCGAGCTGGCGACGCAGGTCACTGCCGCGCTGCAAGGGGGCGCCGAGGCGCTGGGGCTGCGCATCGTGACGCTGTGTGGGGGCGTTGCGCAGGAGCAGCAACAGGCCGAGCTGGCGCAGGGGCCACAACTGCTGGTGGCCACGCCGGGGCGGCTGCGTGATCTGCTGACCCAGCAGTTGTTGGGACTGGATGCTCTGCAACTGCTGGTGCTGGATGAGGCGGATCGCCTGCTGGAGATGGGCTTTGCACCCGACATCAAGGCGCTGCTCGGTTTTATTCCGGCAGATCGCCAGACCCTGCTCTTCTCCGCCACCCTGCCTGCCGAGCTGGAGATGCTGGCCAACGGCCTGCTGCGCGAGCCCACCCGCATCGAGGCCAACCCCCTCAACAGCGTGGTGAACGAGATCGAGGAGCGGCTCTATCTGGTCAACAAGAGCAGCAAGGTCCCGGCGCTCATCAGCCTGCTCAAGGAGCAGGCGTGGCCGCAGGTGCTGGTCTTTATCAGTGCGCGGGATGATGCCGACGGGGTTGCCAGAAAGCTGGCCAAGGCGGGCATTGCGGTGGCCGCCCTCCATGGCGAGAAGGAGCAGGCGGTGCGCGAGCAGGCGCTCAATGATTTCAAGGAGGGTCGGGTGCGGGTGCTGGTGGCCACCGACCTGATGGCGCGCGGCATCCATGTGGAGGCGCTGCCGGTGGTGATCAATCTGGATCTCCCCGCCAGCGCGCCTGTCTATGTGCACCGTATTGGCCGTACTGCCCGGGCTGGCCGCGAGGGGCTGGCCATCTCGCTGGTCTGTCATGGCGAGAGTGACATGCTGCAAGCCATCCGCACCCTGACCGGTCGCGAGTTGCCGTTGGGTGAGCTGGCCGGATTCCCGGTCACCGACCAGCCTGCCAGCGGGGAGGGCAAGCGCCCGGCCCGCGACAAGCAGGCCAATCGCCGTACTCAGGCCAAGCGCAGCGTCAAGCAGTTCCAGGGCAAGCGCTGACCCTAGGGTTTGCCTTGCTCCCGGGCGAAGAAGTCACGGCGCCACTGGCTCAACACCTCCTCTTTGTGTTGTTGCCATAGCGCGGGATCCATCTGCTGTTGACTGGCCGCCAGTTGCTGCTCCAGCGCGGCCAGCTCTCGCTGGTAGCGGCTGCGTTGATCCAGCTGCTGCTGGCGCGCCCCGGCAAACGCCAGCGTGGCGTCGGCCTGCTCTGTGGGCAGGAAGTGGCGGGCCAGGGTGGCCAGCTCCTCATCTCCCCACAGCTGACGAGCCTGCTGCAGGCGGGCATCCGGGTTGAACAGGTCCGCCGCCAGATCCGGATGATCCGCCGCCCACTGATCCTGCAAGCGGCTGAGGGCGTCCAGCCGTTCGGCCAGCGGCAACTGCTCGCTCTCTTGCGCCAGTTGATCCAGCGCCAGGGCATAGCGCCCCTGTAGCCGGATCAGGCTCTCCCCCTCGCTCAGCCACCCTGCCTCTGTTGCCTCCAGATTGCTCACGCGCTGCGCCAGCGGCAACTCGCTGTCGCTGATCTCGCTGGCAAGCTGGCGGATCAGTTCATCCGGCATCGCCTGCCAGCTGCTGGGCACGCCCTTGCTCTTGCCATCCATCCCCTCAGCGTTTGGAATGCGGGGAGGCGGGCTCCCCGGTGCTGCTGGTAACTGCGCATCGGCCTGAGAGGGCGTCGTCCGCCGTTCTGGCGATATCGGGGACGGCTCTTCCTGCCAGCCCAGATTCACCAGCAAAAGGGTCAGGATAGCCAGCGCCAGCAAGCCGTAGTGACGCTTCATCGGCTGATCTCTCCCTTGATCGGGAAGTGGTCTGAGAGGTTGCTGGCTGGCCAGAGGCTGCCATCGCTGCTGCGGGGGATCCAGACGCTGTTGAGGTTGCGGCTGGCGCTGCCGTACTCCCGGCTCACCACCAGATAATCGAGGTACTCGACGTTGGCACCGCCGGAGAGCGGGCCACCGGCATAGGGGTTGATCCTGGGATCGAAGGTGGCTTCGGTGTAGCCGCCGTAGGTGGGTTCATGGGCGTTCAGATTGGCCAGCATGCTGGTGTAGTCATCGGCAAACTTGCGCTTGTTGACGTTGAAGTCGCCGCCGTAGATGACGGTGTCCGTGGCCGGGATCTTCAGGCTGGCAGCCAGAGCGCGGATCTGGCCGAACTGGATCTGGCGCAGCTTGCGCGCCTCGTCGGTGTCGAAGCTGGCGGTGTGGGTGGCGAACAGGTGCCATGCCTTGCCCCCCTTGATCACCTCGGCGTACATCACCCCCTTGTCGGCGAAGCAGTCGGTGCCGGTGCACTGGGGATAGACCAGCTGGGCCTCCCGCACTATGGGGTAGCGGCTGACGATCACCACGCCGCCGTCGTGAATGTTGACCCCGGGCTTGTCGAGCACCTTGGTCTGGTAGGGATACTCTTTCGCCAGCGCCTGCAAAAAGCCCTCGCGGCGGCCATCGAATACCTCTTGCAGCAACAGGGCGTCATAACCCTTGAGGTAATCAGGCAACAAGGTCAACCGCTCGCCGATGCTGGAGGCGATCACCGGCAGCGCCCAGACGTTGTAGCTGGCGACCTTGAGCCTGTTTTCTGCCGGTTCCGGCTGCTCCCGTTTTTGGGGGGGCGTGATCATATAGTGCAGATCGTCGTAGCGGCCGGTGAACTTGGCGGCAAAGGCCAGCTCTTGTGGCCCCGTAACGCGATGGATTACCCGATCGCTTTGCCAGCCGGATGTGCCGGTCGGCGTCTCGCCACCGTGCTGCAAGGTGGTGTTCCACCAGGTTCCCTCCATCAGCTGGTTGAGCCGATAGACGTCGCCACCCGCTGTGGTCACGCGGGTTTCGAACAGATAGCTCTTGCCTGCCTTGACCCCCTCATAGCGATTAAAGCTGAGCACCATGGCGCTCTCCCACGGGCCCAGCTCGGTACGGTGCTGGCTCCACTGACTGCCGGGTTGCAGCTGGCCGGTGCCGCTTTGGCGAATGTCGATCTGGAGCGGTTCAGGGCTGTTGTTGGTGAGGTAGACATCGGTATCGGCCAGTGCCAGTTGCGGGAACTGGCTGACCAGCAGCAGGGCGGCATAGCTGAGGTTTTTCTGCATCACAGGATCCTTTTGGTTGCAGGGCAATGGAAAGTGACTGTTATGGCGAATGCAGAGGTCATTCTGTTTACATTTTGGTTACAAGTAAATGAATTGGTTTTGTTTGGAGCTTTGTGAAGGTGTAAAGCGAGCGAGGCGGCACGATGAAAGAGAGGGAAGGTAAGGCGAGGGAAGGCGCCCGTGTCGGGCGCCAGAAGGATTAGCGGTGGGCCAGCGGATAGGTGAAGAGGGCCAGATGAGCGAAGTTGAAGGCGAAGTGGATCAGGATGGCGACGGTGAGTCGCCCGCTTAGCTGGAATGCCAGGCCGTAGCAGCAGCCCGCCAGCGTCGCAAACAGCGCCAGCAGTGGGCCACCGGGCAGGTGGATAGCGCCGAACAGTAGCGCGGCTATGACGATGCCTATCAAGGGGCGGTAACGCTCGGTCAGCCCCTGCTGGATCGCGCCACGAAACAGCGCCTCTTCCGCCACGCAGGTGAACAGCAGGTTGTTGAGTGCAAACAGCCACCACCAGTGGGGCAGACCCACTTCCGGTTTCAGTGCCCCCAACTGCCAGGCGATGACCAGCAGAGCCCCCAGCGGTAGCAGCAACAGGGCCAGCGGGCGCCAGCGGATTGCGCCCCCCTTGCCGAGCAGCGTCGGGCAGGCCAGCAGCAAGCCAAAGAAGAGCAGCGGTTTGTCGAGGTTCAGATACATGTTGAACGGTACGCTTGCGGGTCCTGCCAGCGCCTGATCCAGCACCTTGAGATTGCTGAAACCGGGAACAAGATGCAGGGTCAGCGCTACCGCCCATGCCAGCAGTGCTCCCCATGCCAGGGTTCGGCCATAGCCTGACAATGACGGCAGACGCCATGCCAGCAACAAGGCCGCCAGCGTTACCAGCAGGGCCGTCGGGGTGAGGCGATCCAGCCAGAGGGCCAGCAGCAGGGCCACCGCCAGCAGCAGAAAACCGGGCAGGCGTTGTCGTGCCAGACAGAGCAGGGTGGCTAACGCCATTGCACCCCAGATCAGGGCGTCGGGTAGGGGTAACATTGGAACTCCTCGGTAGCGAAATGGCTGCACCTTAGCAGGGGCGTCGGCGTAAAGGCAACCTGACCGGGTTATCAGGGCCAGCCTCCTATACTTAGTCACAGAGTAAAGAGAGGGATGGCGATGAAGCACTATTGGTGGTTGCTCTGTTGTTGGTGTGGATGGTTGTCAGGCGCTCCTTTGTCGCTGGTGACAGGGGAGTTTTCACCCTATTCCGGTGCCAGCTTGCCCGATGGCGGTCAGAGTACCCGGCTGGTGACGACTCTGCTGCGCGAGGCGGGGTATGCCGAGGTGAAAGTGGATTATCTGCCCTGGAACCGGGGTTACGAGTTGACTCGCAACGGCTTGGCATCCGCTACCTACCCCTACGCCTGGACGAATGAACGGGCCAAGCTCTTCTACTACAGCGCCCCTATTCACATCGATTACCTCTCCTGGTTTACCTATCATGGCAGCGATGCGGTGCTCGATGGCAAGTGGCAGGGCTTGCGGGTTTGCATTCCCGCAGGCTGGAGCACCAGCCACGCGGATGAGGTGATTGCCCGTTTCTCTTTACAGCTTACCCGCCCCAAAAGTCTGGCGCAGTGTCTGCAACTGCTTGAACTGAAAAGGGTTGATCTGATGCCAATGAACGATGCAGTGACGGCAGACGCCAGTATGCAGGTGTTCGGCGACCCCAACTACCTGCAGCCGTTACCCTATTTTCGCCAGAGCGATACCTTCTATCTGATGGTGTCGCGCAAGGTGCCGGGCGGGCGCGAGCTTGTCGAGCGGTTCAACGAGGCGTTGGCTGCGGCACGTGCCAGCGGTCATTACGACAAGCTGGTTCCCAGGGTGCAGCCCCGCATGCTTCGCTGTGAGCAGCAGTAAGCAAGGGAGGGATGGCAGAAACAACAAAGCCGGAGCTGTGGCTCCGGCTTTGATTTTTTCGGCAGTGGGTATCACCTGAATGGACGATACGCTGTCCTGCCCATTTTTCTGGGAAATTTATCGGCCGGATTCGGCGATCACGCGGGCGATGATGTCGGCGCGCTTGCTGGCTTCCAGTTCGCCCAGGGCGATCAGGCCAGCCTTGAAGATGACGTTCTTCGGCAGGCTGACGTCATCCAGGGTGGTGATGGCTTCAACGTGCATGCCGTTCAGACGGCTGGCATCGCGCGGGCTCAGGTTGACCTGGGTGTTCATCACCTGCTTGCCTTTCTTCTTGGCAGGGGCCGCGGCTTTCTTGGTGGATTCCTGTTCTTCGTCTTCCGGCAGTTCGTCATCAAAATCGTAAATAGACATAATCAATCCTGTTGAGTTAGGCAAAAGGGCACGTTTGCCCGACATAGTCATCCGGCATGTTAATCCGGCATTGGGTTAATCAGCCCATATCCTCGTTGCGGATAAAGGCGCGCCAGGAGGTGAGCACCTGGGCAAAATCTTCCAGCCCGCACATGGCCAGCTGTTCATCATCGTAGTAGGCGAGATCGTCGAGATCCTCATCCAGCTCGATATTGAGGGCGTTGGCTTTCACCTCTGCCTCTTCATGGGTCAGCAGCAGGGAGTAGTCACCGCCATTGAGCCGGTATTCGACTCGGGAGCGGTTGGATAGCTGGTCAATGATGGAGAAGAGCTCGTCGAGCGTCTCTTCATCCTTGCCAACTTCGTCGATCAGCCACTGACCGATGGCTTCATGGCCCATGGAGAACCGGGCGCGATAGCCACCAAACGGGTCGCGGCGAAATTCATAATCCATAGCGCAGTCCAGATCGGAGGGATGGGCCATCACAGTCAGGCGGGTGCGGGCACCAAATTCCTGCTCCATGACGGGGCACACATCGGGTAAAGTGGCCTATTCTAGCGATCCCCCTCTCGCTTGTCTTGATGATGTGGCATCTTTGCGCCCATGTGCGGTGAATCGGCCAGTGGTGACGCCGCCAGACCAGCCTCTTGTCCGGAGATGTTATGCAGCTAAACGATAACCTTGCTCGTCAGATCGTCGCGCGGGCGATGAAGATCCTGTCGTTCTCGGTCAACGTGATGGACGAACATGGCCTCATCATTGCGTCCGGCAATCCGGAGCGGATCCATGAGCGCCACGAAGGGGCCGTGCTGGCGCTTACCGAGAACCGGGTGGTGGAGATCAGCGAAGCGACCGCCCTGCAGCTCAAGGGGGTGCGGCCCGGCATCAACCTGCCCATCTCCTATCAGGGGGAGCTGATCGGGGTGATCGGCATCTCCGGCGATCCGGACGTCGTGCGTGCTTACGCCGAACTGGTGCGGATGACCGCCGAGCTGATCCTGGAGCAGGCGGCGCTCACCGAGCAGTTGCAGTGGGACAAGCGCCACAAGGAGGAGCTGGTGTTGCAGCTCATTCGTGGCGAAGGACGAGTCGATCAGCTGCAGCAGGCGGCCCGCTTTCTCGGGCTGGATCTGGCCCAGCCTCGGGTGGTGGCCGTGCTGGCGCTGGAGGAGGCAGATCCTGCTCGTCTGCGGGAGCTGGTCCATCAGCTGGAAAACCCGGAGCGGGACAATCTGGTGGCCATCAATGGTCTCGACGAGATAGTGGTGCTCAAACCGGCGCAACTGAGCGATGGCATCTGGCAATCGGCGCAGGAGCGCAGCCGGATCAAGCAGTTGCTGGCACGGATTCCCCACTTCAAGGTCCACGTTGCGGTGGGTGATTACTTTGCCGGGATAGACGGGCTGGCCCGCTCCTATCAGACTGCGCGGGATACCCTGCGCCGTGGTTTGCGGCAGGCACCGCGCAAGCAGGTCTACTTTTTTGAGGATTATCGTTTGCAGGTGTTGCTGGGCAGTCTGATGGACTCCTGGCAGGCGGAGCAGTTATGCGCCCCCTTGCAGCGTCTGGCCGAGGAGGATAGCAAAGGGGCGCTGCAGAAGACTTTGCGTCAATATTTTTTGCAGGATTGTGATCTGCATCGCTGTGCCGAGGCGTTGTTTATCCATCCAAATACCCTGCGTTACAGACTGGGGCGAATAGAGCAGATAACCGGGTTAAATTTCAATAAGTTAGACGACAAATTTCAGCTTTATCTGGGGCTCAATCTAAGCATCTGATTAGTATGAATGAACAAAAAAACATTGGTTTACCCCGCTTTATTTGTGCATTTATCTAAAGATTTATCATTTTTATTCACCATAATGGCGAGCACTCTATCTATCCAAGGTGCCCGTCATGATCCCAGTTACCGCGCTTGGCGCCATCGCTGCGCTCTTAATCGCCATCATCCTCATTCTGAAGAAGGTGCCGCCCGCTTACGGCATGATCGTGGGTGCCCTGGCCGGTGGCCTGATTGGCGGTGCTGATCTGACCCAGACCGTCGCCCTGATGATCGGTGGCGCCCAAGGGATCACCACCGCGGTGATGCGGATCCTGGCGGCCGGTGTGTTGGCCGGCGTACTGATCGAATCTGGCGCGGCCACCACCATCGCCGAGACCATCGTCAAAAAGCTCGGTGAAACCCGTGCCCTGTTGGCGCTGGCGCTGGCGACCCTGATCCTGACTGCAGTCGGCGTGTTCGTGGACGTGGCCGTCATCACGGTCGCCCCCATTGCGCTGGCCATCGCTCGTCGTGCCGATCTCTCCAAGGCGGCGATCCTGCTGGCGATGATTGGTGGCGGCAAGGCGGGCAACGTCATGTCCCCCAATCCCAATGCCATCGCGGCGGCGGATGCCTTCCATCTGCCCCTCACATCGGTGATGGCGGCCGGCATCATTCCGGGTCTGTTTGGTCTGGTGATGGCCTACTGGCTGGCCAAGCGTCTGAACAACAAGGGCAGCAAGGTTGCCGCTGACGAGGTGGTGAGCTTCGAAGGCACCAAACTGCCAGGCTTTGCCGCCGCCATCAGTGCGCCGCTGGTTGCCATCCTGCTGCTGGCTCTGCGCCCGGTCGCCGGTATCGTGGTGGATCCGCTGATTGCACTGCCGCTCGGTGGTCTGGTCGGCGCCCTGATGATGGGCAAATTCAGCAAACTGAACCAGTTTGCGGTCTCCGGCCTCTCCCGTATGGCGCCGGTGGCCATCATGCTGCTGGGTACCGGTACCCTGGCAGGCATCATTGCCAACTCCGGTTTGAAAGATGTGCTGATCAGCGGTCTGACCGCCTCCGGTCTGCCCTCCTACCTGCTGGCGCCCATCTCCGGTGCCCTGATGTCGCTGGCGACCGCCTCGACCACCGCCGGTACCGTGGTGGCCTCCAACGTATTCAGCTCAACCCTGATTGAACTGGGGATCAGCAGTCTGGCCGGGGCGGCGATGATCCATGCCGGTGCCACCGTGTTTGACCACATGCCTCACGGCTCCTTCTTCCATGCTACCGGTGGCAGTGTCCACATGGGCGTGGGTGAGCGTCTCAAGTTGATCCCGTACGAAACCGCGGTCGGCCTGACCATTGCAACTGTCTCCACCCTGATGTTTGGCGTGTTTGGCCTCGCCTAAGGAATTGATATGAAAATTGTTATTGCCCCCGATTCATTCAAGGAGAGTCTGAGCGCCATGGCGGTGGCTGATGCCATCGAGGCCGGTTTCAAACAGGTGCTGCCGAATGCCACCTACGTCAAATTGCCGATGGCCGATGGCGGCGAAGGCACGGTGCAATCCTTGGTGGATGCCACCGGTGGCCACATCCTGCCAGTCGAAGTGACTGCGCCGCTCGGTAACAAGGTGCAGGGCTTCGTCGGCCTGCTGGGTGATGGCGAGCGTGCCGTCATCGAGATGGCGGCCGCCTCCGGCATCCATCTGGTGGCGCCGGAGCAGCGCAATCCGCTGCTCACCTCCAGCTTCGGGACCGGTGAGCTGATCCTGGCTGCGCTGGAGATGGGGGTGAAGCACTTGATCCTCGGCATTGGCGGCAGCGCCACCAATGACGGCGGTGCCGGTATGATCCAGGCGCTCGGTGGCAAGCTGCTGAAAGCGGATGGTGCGCCTATTGCACTGGGCGGTGGCGGTCTGGCTGAGCTGGCGACCATCGACCTGAGTGGCCTGGACTCCCGTCTGGGTGAACTGGTTATCGAAGTGGCCTGCGATGTGAACAACCCGTTGTGCGGTCCGAAAGGGGCCTCTGCGGTGTTTGGCCCGCAGAAGGGGGCGACCCCCGAGATGGTGGCGCAACTCGATGCCAACCTTGCCCGCTACGCCGACTGCATCGAACAGGCGCTCGGCAAGCAGGTGAAGGATATTCCGGGGGCGGGCGCAGCCGGTGGTATGGGCGCCGCGCTGGTCGGTCTGCTCGGTGCCGAGCTCAAGCCCGGCATTCAGATCGTGATTGAAGCCCTGAAGCTGGCCGATGAAGTGGCCGATGCAGATCTGGTCATCACCGGCGAAGGGCGCATCGACAGCCAGACCATCCACGGCAAGACGCCAATCGGTGTCGCACGCTGCGCCAAGCAGTTCGGCAAGCCGGTGATCGGTATCTCCGGTTGCCTGACCGACGATTGCGGTGTGGTCCATGAGCACGGGCTGGACGCGGTATTCGCCGTGGTCAACCGCGCCATGTCCCTGCCGGAAGCTCTGGCCAGCGCCAGCACCAATATCGAGCTGACCGCGCGCAATGTGGCCGCGCTCTATCGGTTGCCCCGCTGATTTTTTTGGTCGGTGCCTGCTATCCGGGCATCGACCATTCCTTGCCCCGTGAGGAGGCCATTCTCATTTCATGAGAAATCCGGTTGCCCTTAGCACTTTTGCCGATCCATCGAGATCGGCTTTTTTTATCTCCTTTGCGCTCACTGCGTTTTGCCGTCCCATTGGTTTCTATAGGCGCATCTCTCCCTTTGCGGCATAGTGGTCGAACCAAGTACAAGGAGAGACTCATGTTCCTGCTGACCCTGGGGGTTGCGCTGTTTACCCTGATCCATCTCTACCCCTGTTTTGCGGTGGCCCAGCGGGCACGGCTGCGCGAACGGCTGGGTGAGAATCGCTACAAGGGGCTCTTCTCTCTGCTGGTGTTTGTCGCCATCGCCTGCATCATCGCGGGCTGGCGCAGTGCCAGTTCGTTGCCGCTCTACTTCCTGCCGGATTGGGGGCCGATGACCATGACGGTGATGATGCCTTTCGCGCTCATCATCTTCTGCTCCGGTCTGGGGCCCAATCATCTGCGCCGTTGGCTGGTGCATCCCCAGCTGCTCGGCACCCTGATTTGGGCGGTGGCCCATCTGCTGGTTAACAGCGAGGCGCGATCGCTGGTGCTGTTTGGCGGTATCGGGCTCTGGGCGCTGGTGAGCATCGTCTGGATTTCGGTGCGGGATTGGCAAAAAGCGCCACGCTCGGCAGCCAACTGGATGGGCACCGGTATCAGCGTCGGGGCGGGATTGGCGGCCACCGCACTGCTGGTCTTCTGGGGCCACGGCTGGCTGACCGGCATTCCCCTGTATTGAGAGTGAACTGCGGGTGTCGTAACCGCGTATGACGGACAAAACAAAAGGAGTTTTGGCGATGAAATGGTTCACTCTGTTGCTGTTATTGGGGGCTGGTGCGGCCTCTGCGGCGTGCCCCGATTACTTCAATGTGGAGATGCGGGAGCTCAACAATGCCCAGCGCCACAACCTCTGTCAGCTTACCGAGGGCAAGGTGGTGCTGGTGGTCAATACCGCCTCCTATTGCGGCTACAGCGGCCAGTTCCGCGATCTGGAGAAGCTCTATCAGAGCTACAAGAATAAAGGGCTGATTATTTTGGGTTTCCCCTCCAACGACTTCTGGCAGGAGGCGGGCAACGAGACCAAAACTGCCGAGGTGTGCCGCCGCGACTATGGGGTGACCTTCCCCATGTTCAATCGGGTGGCGGTACGAGGATCCGATGCGGTGCCGCTGTTCAAGGGGCTGGCGGCGGCCGCCGACGGGGATGAGCCGAACTGGAACTTCCACAAGTATCTGGTGGGGCGCGATGGCAAGTTGATCGCCAGCTATGGTTCCAACCAGAATCCGGCCGACGACCCCCTCAAGTTGCAGATCACCCGGGCGCTGGGGCTCTGACCCTACCCCTTGGCGGGCGGCTCTGGAATAATGGGCTCCCGCCACTCAATCTGGTTATTTTGTGCTGCAACGTCTTCCCCAAATGGTGATCTTCGATGCGCTGGTGCGCGAGCAGGGGATCTCTGCCGCCGCCCGCCGTCTCGGGGTCTCCAAATCCCATATCAGCAAGCAGCTGGCACTGCTGGAGACCACCCTCGGCGCCCAGCTGGTGCAGCGCACCACCCGCCGCTTCGTCCTGACCGAGTTGGGTCAGGAGTATGCCCGTCACTGCCATGCGCTGGTGGCGGTGGCGCAGGAGGCGGACTCCATGATCGCCGAGCGGCGCGGCAAGGTGAGCGGCGTGCTCCATCTCGGGGTGGGTCAATCCTTCGGCCGCATGCATGTCATTCCCCATCTCAAGGCATTTCAGGACTGCTATCCCGAGTTGGAGCTGGAAGTCTCGCTGTTCGACCACAGAACCAATCTGGTGGATGAGGGGCTGGATCTCTGGCTCACCACCTATGAGGACAAACCGGAAGGGCTGGTGGGGCAGCGGTTGGCCGACATCGGCTTCGTGGTGGTGGCCTCGCCGGATTACCTGCTGAGCCACGGTACCCCGCTCCATCCGAAGGATCTGGCCCAGCACAACTGCATCACTTACCAGAGTCGGGAGCGGCGCTATCATCAGTGGTCGTTCCGGCAGGGCAAGGATCGTCAGACGGTGCAGGTGGCGGGCAACTATCGGGTGGATATGGCGGAGGCGGTGCGCGATGCTGCGCTGGCCGGGCTCGGCATCGCCTATATCGCCAACTACCTGCTGGACAAAGAGCTGCAGAGCGGCAAGCTGATCCCGGTGTTGCCCGGGTGGCGACCGAACCAGCAGATGGCGGTGCACGCCGTTTACGCCCGGCGCGAACATCTGGATCCCAAGATCCGCCTCTTCATCGATTTCCTCAAGGCCCGCTTTGGCCCCGAACCCTATTGGGAGCAGCGGCTGGCCCCCTGGCTTGGGGGGAAATTGTCCGGCGGTGAGGAATGATTGTTTCCATATAAGAACTCTCGATTTCTCCTGATACTAAAATCGAACCAAATCAGCCAGTTGGCGCAACCGATATCGTGCAAACGTTTTTGCTAACAGGGTTGTAACCAAGCGGACTTGCAGTGACGGGGGGAGAGGCGCAGAATCCGCGCCCATCTTTTGCCCCACCTGATGGAGTCCCTATGATTGCCCTGCTCGGCATCCTGAGTATCCTGGCGCTTGCCGTGATCTGCTCTGATAATCGTCGTCGTATCCCGTTGCGAACAGTTGGCCTTGCCCTCTGCCTGCAAATCATGTTTGCCGGTCTGGTGCTCTGGCTGCCTGCCGGTCAGCACGTGCTGAACGGGGTTAGCGAGAGCGTCAGCAGCGTGATCGGTTATGGTCAGGAGGGGATCGCCTTCCTGTTCGGCGATCTGGCCAAGTTCAAGCTGGGCTTCATCTTTGCCTTCAACGTATTGCCGGTCATCATCTTCTTCTCTGCGGTGATCGCAATTCTCTACCACATCGGCATCATGCCGCGAGTGATCGCCCTGCTGGGTGGCGGCCTGCAGAAGCTGCTGGGCACCGGCCGCGCCGAAAGCCTCTCCGCGACCGCCAACATCTTCGTCGGCATGGTGGAAGCGCCGCTGGTAGTCAAACCCTACCTCTCCAAGATGTCTGATTCCCAGTTCTTCGCGGTGATGAGCTGCGGCCTTGCCTCCGTCGCCGGTGGTACCCTGGTGGGTTATGCCAGTATCGGGGTTGAGCTGAAATACCTGATCGCGGCCGCTTTCATGTCGGCCCCTGCCGGTCTGGCGATGGCCAAGATCCTGGTGCCGCCTGCGGCCGAAGAAATTGACCACTGTCAGGATGTGGAGATCCCCCGCGCTACCAACGTGATTGAAGCGGCGGCCGATGGCGCCATGTCCGGCCTCAATATCGCGGTGGCGGTCGGTGCTACCTTGCTGGCCTTCGTCGGCGTGATTGCCATGCTGAACGGCCTGCTCGGTTGGGCTGGCGGTTTGGTGGGGCTGGACCTGAGCTTCCAGATCATTCTGGGCTGGCTGTTTGCCCCCGTCTCCTGGCTGATCGGTGTGCCCTGGGAGCAGGCACAAGCCGCTGGCGCCCTGATCGGCACCAAGATCGTGGTCAACGAGTTCGTCGCCTTCATCGGTCTGGTGCAGGATCAGACCCTGAGCGAGTCAAGCAAGGCCATCGTGACCTTTGCTCTGTGTGGCTTCGCCAATATCTCCTCCATGGCGATCCTGATCGGCGGTCTGGGCTCCATGGTGCCGGAACGCAAATCCTTCATCGCCCGTTACGGCATGCGCGCCATTCTCTCCGGCGTGCTGGCGAACCTGATGAGCGCCTGTCTGGCCGGTCTGTTCCTCGCCCTGTAACAGACGGCGGCACGGACTGGATGCAACAAGGGCGCCCTGATGGCGCCCTTGTCATATGGATAAAAGAAGCCCCGACCAAGGTCGGGGCTTCTTGTTGCTGCTCAGTCGACGTAGAAGGTCTGCTGGAAGCTGAGGTTCTGTTGCTGCCCGCCACCCATGATCTTAAGGGTGAACTGATAGGTGTCTTCGTTGCGGTAGGGGAGGGTCGCCAGATAGTAGATGGCATCGCCCTCTTTTACCTCCTGAAAGCTCAGGGTGCGGATGGTGCCGGTCAGGTTCTTGGCCTCACCGGTGATCCCCACGGCTTGCGCCACTTTCTGCTTGTCCTGTACCGCGATATTGATGATGGCGTTGTAGCGGCTGCGCTCCAGTCCATATGCCTTGGCGACCTCGGGGGTGAGGAAGCTGGAGTTGAAGGCGTTGTAGTGCACCAGCCAGGGCCCCAGCTCCTTCATCTGTTCTGCCTTGAGCGGCAGGGTCATCAGCAGTGCCAGCAGGCCACTCATCCAGGCTGTTTTCATCTGTCATCCCTCTCATATCTACGGTTGGCGCAGGCCGATTCATTCAGCCTTGCGTGTCATTCAGCAGTGCACTCACTTCTTGCGGCAACTGTTTGGGGCTGTCGATGGCGACGGTTTTGTGCCGCCCCAGCTCGCCCCGCACTATGGTGACCTGTCCCTTGGCCACCTTGAACTGCTTGGCCAGAAACTTGATCAGATGGCTGTTGGCCTGGCCATCGACGGGCGGCGCCGTGATGGCCACTTTCAGCTCTTCGCCGTGCAATCCGATGATCTGATCCCGACTCGCTTTGGGCTGGATCACCAGATGCAGTACCAGTTCATCCCCTTGTTGCAGGACGGCTGGCATCAAATCATCCACCACAGCTGGCCGAACAGGTCACCCAGCAGGTAGTTGATGGCTTGCAGGCCGATAAAGGCGACCAGCACCGAGAGATCCAGCCCGCCCAGTGCCGGCAGTACGCGGCGGATAGGGGCGAGGAACGGCTCGGTCAGCTGATGCATCACGTATTCGATGGGGTTGCGGCCCTGGCTGACCCAGCTCAGGATGGCGCGGATCAGCAGTACCCAGAAGATCATCGAGCCCGCTTTCTTCAACACAGTCAGTGCCGCGAAAAGGCTGAGGCTGAGCCAGTCCGCCAGCAGCACGTTCATGCTCTTGAGCAGGGCCAGCTTGGCGAAGGCGATGACCAGTGCCAGCACCACGGAGGCGAGATCGATGCCGCCAAAGCCCGGGATAACGCGGCGCAGCGGGATCACCAGCGGATTGGTCAGCTTCACCACCATCTGGCTCATCGGGTTGTAGAAGTCGGCGCGGGCCCACTGCAGCCAGACGCGCAGCAGGATCACCATCAGGTAGAGATCGAAAACGGTGTTAATCAGAAAGTAAGCAGTGTTCATCTGGGCTCCTGTTAGAAGAGGGTTTCCATTTCGGTGGCGCGAGCAACGGCCGCCTGCATGGCTTGCGCAGTCAGCGGCATCAGCCCCTGCTGCTGGAAGGTGTTGATCGCCTCAAAGGTGGTGCCGCCCTTGCTGGTCACCTGCTCACGCAGGGTTTGCAGCGCCAGCTCAGGGTTCTGCTCCACCATGGCGGCTGCACCCAGCGCGGTCTGCTGCACCAGCAGGCGTGCCTGTTCGGGCGAGAAGCCCATCGCCTCTGCCTCTTCGGCGATGGCCTGCATAAAGAGGAAGAAGTAGGCCGGGGCACTGCCCGCCGCGGCGATGACGCCGTTGATACCGGACTCCTGTTGCACCCAGAGGGTCTTGCCAACCGCCTGCATCATCTGCTCGGCAAAGTCGCGATCGCGGGCTCCAATATGCTCGGGGGCATAGAGGCCGGTCATGCCCAGACCCAACAGAGCCGGGGTATTGGGCATAGTGCGGATGATGCGGTGGTGGCCACCGGCCATCTCGCCAAGGCGCGCCACCTTGATACCGGCCGCGATGGAGATGAGTAGCTTGCCCTCAAGGGAGCCCAGCTCGGCAACCAGCGCAGCCAGCATGTCGGCCATCAGCTGCGGCTTGACCGCCAGCACGATCACCTCGGCGTCGCGGGCAGCCTCAATATTGGACTGGGTGATGCGAATGCCGTAGTCGCTGGCCAGTGCCTCCAGCTTGGGCAGGCTGGGGTTGGCGGCAGTGATCTGCCCGGCGGGGTAGCCCGCCTTGACCAGTCCGGCGATGATGCTGCGGCTCATGTTGCCCGCGCCGATAAAGGCCAGAGTTCTATGTTGCATCAGATGCTCCTGTTGCACATGCGGTCGCGGCGGGGTTGGTGCTGCCTGCACAACCTGACGCCAGAATTCGGTGTTCCATCAAACGCTCCTGTTGATGAGGTCGCGGCAAGAGGCGGACGTATGGGTTATCCGCTGGCCTTGCCTATGAGTAGTCACGGGCGCCGAAGATGGCGGTGCCGACCCGCACCATGGTGCTGCCATGGGCGATCGCGAGTTCGAGATCTTCGGTCATGCCCATCGAGAGGGTATCCACCGTGGGGTATTGTCGCGCAAGCTCGGTGAACAGAGTCTGCATACGGGCCATTTGGGCAGCCAATACGGTCTCATCGCTGGTGTGTTCAGGAATCGCCATCAGCCCCCGCAGCACCAGCCGTTCACGGTGGGAGACCAGCTCGGCAAGGCGGAAAATCTCTTGTTCCGACGTTCCGGATTTGCTGCTCTCTCCGCTAATATTGATTTGCAGACAAATATTTAGCGGTGCCATGCTGGCGGGACGCTGGTTGTTGAGGCGGTCGATCAGCTTGTCCCGATCCACGCTCTGCACCCAGTCAAACCGTTCGGCGACCAGTTTGGATTTGTTCGATTGCAAAGGGCCGATAAAGTGCCACTCTATGTCGCTATATTCCGGCTGCTGGCGCAAGGTATCGATCTTGGTCGCCGCTTCCTGGGCGTAGGATTCGCCAAAGCAGCGCTGACCTGCGGCATGGGCGGCCATGACGGCTTCGACGGGCTTGGTCTTGCTCACGGCAAGCAGGCGGATCTGCTGCAGGTTGCGGCTCGCCCGTTCGGCGGCCTGGGCAATACGTTCCTTTACCTGAAACAGGTGCTGGGCAATCTGGTTCATATTTCGTTAGTGATCTTGTGATGGGAGAATGACAAGTCTATGGATATCACAGAGTTATTGGCTTTCAGTGTAAAGCATAAAGCCTCGGATCTACACCTCTCGGCCGGGGTTCCCCCGATGATCAGGGTTGATGGTGAGGTTCGCAAGATCAATTTGCCCGCCCTGGAACACCGGGAAGTGCATGCCCTCATTTACGACATCATGAACGACCATCAGCGCAAGGAGCTGGAGGAGAACTTCGAGGTCGACTTCTCGTTCGAGGTGCCCAATCTGGCCCGCTTCCGGGTCAACGCCTTCCAGCAGGCGCGCGGCTCCGGCGCGGTATTTCGTACCATCCCCAGCACGGTGCTGAGCCTCGAAGATCTCGATGCGCCGGAGATCTTCCGCAAGATTTCCGAGTTCCCGCGCGGTCTGGTGCTGGTGACCGGCCCGACCGGTTCAGGTAAATCGACCACCCTGGCGGCCATGGTCAACTACATCAACGAGAACTTTCATCACCACATTCTCACCATTGAAGACCCCATCGAATTCGTCCACGAGAACAAGCGCTGTCTGGTGAACCAGCGGGAAGTACACCGCGATACCAAGAGCTTCAGCAACGCCCTGCGCTCGGCACTGCGGGAAGACCCGGACATCATTCTGGTGGGCGAGATGCGTGACCTCGAGACCATTCGTCTGGCCATGACTGCCGCCGAAACCGGCCACCTGGTGTTTGGCACCCTGCACACCTCGTCGGCGGCCAAGACCATCGACCGTATCATCGACGTCTTCCCCGGCGCCGAGAAGGACATGGTGCGCTCCATGCTCTCCGAATCCCTGCGGGCGGTTATCTCCCAGACCCTGCTCAAACGCATTGGCGGCGGCCGGGTGGCAGCCCACGAGATCATGATGGGTATTCCGGCGGTGCGTAACCTGATCCGGGAGGACAAGATTGCCCAGCTCTACTCGGTGATCCAGACCGGGATGACCCACGGCATGCAGACCATGGATCAGAGCCTCAAGCAGCTGGTGAGTCGCGGCGTGGTGGCCTCTCTCGATGCCAAGGCCAAGGCCGTCGATCCCAACAGCGTTTAAGAGACTCGAACCCAGGGAGGGATAAATGATGAATCTGGATGATCTGCTGAGCGAGCTGGTGGAGAAAAAAGGGTCGGATCTGTTTGTGACGGTGGGCTCGCCCCCCACCCTCAAGGTGAACGGCCATCTGGTGTCACTGGGGGGCGAGGTGCTCGACAAGAAGGGAGCGCTGACGCTGGTCAGGGATACCCTCAGCAGCGATCACTTCGAGCGCTATATCCGCACCAAGGAGGCCAACTACGCGATTTATCGCGAGGCGCTTGGGCGTTTTCGGGTCAGCGCTTTCTGGCAGCAGGAGTTGCCCGGCATGGTGGTGCGCCGAATCGAGACCCGAATCCCCACCTTTGAAGATCTGCAGCTGCCCAATATCCTGCAAGAGGTGGCGATGGCCAAGCGGGGGCTGGTGCTGTTTGTCGGCGCCACCGGGGCGGGTAAATCCACCACTCAGGCAGCGATGATCGGCTATCGCAACCAGCATGCCGATGGCCACATTCTGACGGTGGAAGACCCGGTGGAGTTTGTTCATCAGCATGGCCGCAGTCTGGTGACCCAGCGGGAGGTGGGGATAGATACCGAGTCGTTCGATGTGGCGCTGAAAAGCTCGCTGCGTCAGGCACCGGACGTGATCCTGATTGGCGAGATCCGAAGTACGGATACCATGGAGTTTGCCCTGCAATTCGCCGAGACGGGCCACCTCTGCCTCGCCACTCTGCATGCCAACAATGCTAATCAGGCGCTGGATCGCATCCTCCATCTGGTGCCGCAAGACAAACATCGCCAATTTCTGTTCGATCTCTCTTTCAACCTCAAGGCCATCGTTGCCCAGCAGCTGGTGCCGAGCGTGGATGGCAAGCGGCGCTGTGCGGCATTCGAGATCCTGCTCAATACCCCGCTCATTACCGATATCATCCGCAAGGGAGAGATGCACCGCCTCAAGGAGGTGATGACCAAATCCTCCGATCTGGGCATGCAGACCTTCGATCAGGCGCTCTTCAGCCTGTTCTGCGCTGGCCAGATTGGCTACAGTGAGGCCCTCGCTCATGCCGATTCAGCCAACGACCTGCGGCTGCTGATCAAGCTCTCCGGTCGTGAGCAGTTGGGTTCCGGCACGCTGGACAATGTGACGCTGGATGAATGAATCATGGGGCCGCTCTGCCGTTCGGCCCCTCGCCATAAAGGAACGTTATGCTGATTGTGGTTTCCCCGGCCAAGACGCTGGATTACGAGTCGCCGCTGGTGACCCCCCGTTTCACCCAACCCGAGCTGCTGGATCACTCCGCCGAACTCATTAGTCGGGCTCGCCAATTGAGCCCGGATCAAATTGCCACCCTGATGAAGATCAGCGACAAGCTGGCGGGCCTCAACGCCGCTCGCTTTGCCGAGTGGCAACCCGACTTCACACCGGCCAATGCCCGTCAGGCGCTGCTGGCCTTCAAGGGGGATGTCTACACCGGGTTGGCGGTAGAGGATTTCAGCGAGGCCGATTTTGACTTCGCTCAGGCACACCTGCGGATGCTCTCCGGCCTCTATGGGGTGTTGCGCCCCCTCGATTTGATGATGCCCTACCGGCTGGAGATGGGGACCAAGCTCGACAATGGTCGCGGCAAGGATCTTTACCAGTTCTGGGGGGTGGTGATCACTCACCACCTCAATGAGGCGCTGGCCGCGCAGGGGGATGAGGTGCTGATCAATCTGGCATCCGACGAGTATTTCAAGTCGGTACGACCCAAGAGCCTGACAGGGCGGATCGTCACGCCGGTGTTCAAGGATGAGAAGAACGGCCAGTTCAAGATCATCAGCTTCTACGCCAAGAAGGCGCGCGGCATGATGGCCCGTCACATCATCAAGCACCGTCTGACCGAGGTGGAGCAGTTGACCGGTTTCAACGCCGAGGGTTACTACTTCGTGCCGGAAGAGTCGGACGCCAGCACCCTGATGTTTAAACGCGCCGAAAATTAATTACAAAAAGAGGGAACCAATCTTTCGACCCGCGGGTCTGAATATATGAATCCTCTGTTGTAAGCACTTTTTATTCGCCGACGTTTGATACGTCGGCTTTTTTATGGCCGTTTTTATTGTCCATCGATTGCCTTCGCCGGGACTATGTGGTTCAGATAGACTCAAGACAGGGAGTGAGTGGTCGCGAGGTTTATATGGAACAGAAAAATGCCATTCGGCAGGTTGCCGTACCTTGGGCTCCGTCCCGCCAGCTCCCGCCAGGACTGGTTGTGGCCGAGCTGCATCAGGATCTCTGGAGCGACTCCCTGACCATCATGCTGGGGCGGGCACGCAGCATCGATCTGCCCCCGCAAATCCTCTGCCGGGTCTATTTTCGCCACATCTATGCCTTGCGGGTGATCGAGGATTGCGACTTGGCCGAGGGGAAGGATAGCCACGCCATCGAAGAGCAGATCCAGCTCATTACCCCATCCCGTTTTGCCAGCTGGTTCCATCAGGAGTCGGACGGTCTGCATCTGGATGAAGATCTGCAGCACTATCGCATCTCTACCTGGGATTATTGCGCCGATGTGCTCACCTCCTCTACGCCGGAACTGCAGTTCCTGCCCCAGAGCGAGTAGTCAGCTGTCACGCCAGAGGCGAAGGGTGATCCTTCGCCTTTTTGTTTTTACGGTGGTGCAGATTTTGTCGCGCTCAGGCCACTCAGCTAGAGGGTTGGCTTGTTGCGTTGGCACAAAAAAAGCGCCTCAGAGGAGGCGCGGGGAAAAAAGACAGATTGGAAGCGTCACATGGGTGCTACTTGAATCAGCGAATGAGCCGTGCCATTCAAGTATGGAGTCATCATGCCAAGCTCAATCTGAAGTAGTTCTGAGGCGATTCTTCATTTTCTGTTCATCTTGTCAGCAAAGCGGTGCCACTGGATGAAAGCCTTTTCACTTCTGCGGCCAGATGATTTGCATCTGGCTCATGCACAAAGCACAGGCATTTACGGGGCAAGCTCGAATGTCGTGCCTGCCTGCTCCAGTGCCAGCAACCAGCGCTTGATGGGAATGCCGCCAGCATAGCCGGTCAGATCGCCGCTGCGTCCGATCACCCGATGGCAGGGCACTATGATGCTGAGCGGATTGCGACCATTGGCGGCACCCACCGCCCGCACCGCCTTGGGATTGCCGATAGCCTGGGCAATTTCGAGATAGCTGACGGTCTCGCCATAGGGGATATCGCACAAAGCGCGCCACACCGTTTGCTGGAACGGGGTGCCCTTCGCTGCCATGGGCAGGTCGAACTGCTGTAGCTTTCCGGCGAAATAGGCGGTGAACTGGGCGAGATAGGGGGCCAGCGCCTGGTCATCCCGTTGCCAGTCAGCGTGCGGCATGACGGGCCGTTCGCCGTGCATGAACTCCACGTGGCGCAGGCCATCCTGATCGATGGCGACCAGCAGGGGGCCGCGGGCGCTGTCGCAAAAACTGTATTTCATCGGCTGACATCCTTTGGAGGGCTGGGGTGGCTTAGTCCAGTACCGGCTTGCCGCGGGTGGATTTGATATCCCCCTTGCGCTTCTTGGCATCGACTCGCTTGCGCTGGGAGCTGCGGGTCGGCTTGGTGGCATGGCGAGCCTTGGGGCGCCAGGCTGCTTTCTTTAGCAACTCCACCAGACGGCTCATCGCCTCCTTGCGGTTCATGTCCTGGCTGCGATGGCTCTCGACCCGGATCAGGATAAAGCCGTCGTGTACCCGGCTGTCGCTCAGCTTGTCGAGACCCTCCTTGTAGAGCGGGGTGAGGCTTGGAGAGTTGCGGTAATCGAAGCGCAACCAGACGGCGGAGTCGGTCTTGTTGACGTGTTGTCCGCCGTTGCCCTGTGCCCGCATGGTCTGAAATTGCAGCTCATGCCAGGGCAGGGTGACGCTGTTGGAGATAACTAACATGCTGTTTTGCTCTTGTTTGGTGCATACCCGCTGGCCGCTGCAGCATGGTGCCTCATTATGGGGCGTGCTGGCCGGTTATGGGGATGTGCCTGGGGAATGGCGCAGGCATTAAACTCTATCTATATGAAATAAAACAATAAAAATACTTGGCATAAGAATTGAAGCCCGATTCATGACACACCATGGATTGGGAGCAACCAGATGAAGCTGATTAGTGCGATTATCAAACCGTTCAAGTTGGACGATGTCCGCGAGGCTATTGCCAACCTGGGGGTGGAAGGGCTGACCGTGTCCGAGGTCAAGGGATTTGGCCGCCAGAAGGGACACACCGAATTATACCGGGGAGCCGAGTATCAGGTCGACTTCCTGCCCAAGGTGAAGCTGGAGATTGCCACCGCCGATGATAACGTGGAAGGGGTGATCGAGGCGATCTGCAAGGCGGCCTATACCGGCAAGATCGGTGACGGCAAGATTTTTGTCTATGACCTGCTGCAGGCGGTGCGCATCCGCACCGGCGAGAGTGACGACGAGGCGCTGTGATGAATCGCTTCCGTGACGTACAGATCCGCTGACCTCCCTACCTCGGGGAAATCCCGATGGGGTGAGAGCTCATTGAAGCCTGATTAACATAACGTTTTGCTCAGAAGAGGCCGGATGGGATTCCATCCGGCCTTTTTATTTTCCAGCGGTTAAATATGTGATGTGACGACGCGACTCTTCCTTGATCCCTCTGGTGGTAATATGCAGAATGCAAACGGCAATTGTTCTCACTCGATTTAGCAACTCAAGGAACGGATGATGAAAATGAAGATGTTGGCACTGGCTTTCTCTGCGTTGGTTGCCCAGTCGGCGTTGGCGGCTGGCGAGGTGAATGTCTACTCCAACCGGCAGGATGAGCTGATCAAGCCCATCATCCAGCAGTTCGAGAAGGAATCTGGCATCAAGGTCAACGTGGTGTTCGCCAAAGAGGGGTTGAACGAGCGTCTGGAGCGGGAAGGCAAACTTTCCCCGGCCGACCTGATGCTGACGACCGATATCAGCCGTCTGACCGATCTGGTGGAGAAGGGGCTGGTGCAGCCGGTTGAGAGCAAGATCCTGCAGGAGAACATCCCCGCCAGCTATCGCGATCCGGAGAACCGCTGGTTCGCCCTGACCACCCGGGTGCGTGCCATCTACTCCAGCAAGGATCGCCTCGGCAAGCTCGACACCATCAGCTACGAAGATCTGGCCAAGCCTGAATTCAAAGGGAAAATCTGCACCCGCAGCGGCAAGCATGAGTACAATGTGGCGCTGGTCTCCTCGATGATTGTCCATCACGGCATGGCCGAGACCAAGAGCTGGCTGGAAGGGGTCAAGGCCAACCTGGTGCGCAAGCCGCAGGGCAACGACCGGGATCAGGTCAAGGCGATCAAGGATGGCATCTGTGATGTATCGCTCGGCAACAGCTACTATCTGGGCGCCATGTTGAAAGATCCGGCGCAGAAGTCCTGGGCGGATGCGGTCTATATCAACTTCCCGAACCAGGCTGACCGCGGTGCCCACGTCAACGTGAGCGGCGTGGCCATGACCAAGTATGCCAAGAACAAAGAGGCCGCCCAGAAGCTGATGGAGTTTCTGGCTGGCGACACTGCCCAGCACATGTATGCGGACGTGAACGCCGAGTATCCGGTCAAGGCCGGGGTCGAGCCTTCCGCCATGGTCAAGTCCTGGGGCAGTTTCAAGTCTGACGCACTACCGGTCAGCGATTACGCCAAGCACCGCAAGGACGCCTTGCAGTTGCTGGATGAAGTGAAGTTCGACTTGTAATCAGATGGGGCCAACGGCCCCATCAACCTCTGTGGTCTCATGAAAAATTTTGGATGGATTACCGGCAGCTGGGCCACCGCCCTGCTGCTGGCTTTACCGGTGATTGCCCTTGTTTTCTCTGCCTTCTCGGCTGAGGGAGACCTCTTTCGCCACCTCGCCGATACCGTGCTACTCGATTATCTGGCCAATACCCTGGGGCTGGTGGTCGGCGTGGTATTGCTCAGCCTGCTGTTTGGCGTGCCTACCGCCTGGCTGGTGGCCATGTGTCAGGTGCCGGGGCGGCGCGCTCTGCAATGGGCCTTGATGCTACCGATGGCGATGCCCTCCTATATCGTCGCCTACGTCTATACCGATCTGCTCGACTATTCGGGCCCGCTACAGGCCGGGTTGCGCGCTCTCTTTGGCTGGAACAGTCCGGCCGATTACTGGTTTCCGGCCATTCGCTCCCTTGGCGGCGCCGCCTGGGTGCTGGCGCTGGTGCTGTTCCCCTATGTCTATCTGCTGACCCGCGCCTCTTTTCTGGAGCAGTCGGTCAGCCTCATTCACTCCAGCCGCCTGCTCGGCTGTACCCCTTGGCAGAGCTTTCGCCGCCTCAGTTTGCCGCTGGCGCGCCCCGCTATCATGGTGGCGGTATCGCTGGTGGCGATGGAGACGTTGGCTGATTTCGCCACCGTCCACTTCTTTGCCATCAACACCCTGACCACGGCGGTTTACGACACCTGGCTCGGTTACGGCAGTCTGGCTACCGCCGCCAAACTCTCCTGCCTGATGCTGTTGGCAGTGGTGCTGCTGATCGCGCTGGAGCGCCGTTCGCGCAGTCGGCAGCAGGTGTTCCAGAAGTCGATGGGCCATGAGCAGCCGCTGCGCTATCCGCTCAGGGGGATTAGCCGCTGGCTGGCCGGTCTCTGGTGCTGGGGGCTGGTGCTGGCCGGTTTCGCTCTGCCGTTCATCATCCTGCTCGATTACGGGGTGCGCTACTTCGAGTTGTCGTGGACGCCGGAGTTTGTCCGCTTCGCTGGCAACAGCTTAGCTATCTCGGCGCTGACCGCCCTGCTGGCGATGGGCATCGCCCTGCTGCTCGGCTTCTTCCGCCGCCTCGATGGCGGGATCAAGAGCCTGCTGCCCCTGCGCATCGCCGCCATGGGTTATGCCATGCCGGGCACCGTGCTGGCCATCGGGGTGCTGGTGCCGCTCACCGCTCTCGATTTTGCCATCAACGATCTGGCCGAGTGGCTGGGGCGTCAGGGGCCGGGCTTGCTGCTGACCGGCACCATTACCGCCATCGTGTTCGGTTATCTGGTGCGCTTTGTGGCCATCGCCATCGGCTCGGTGGAGAGCAGCATGGGCAAGATCTCCCCCAGTCTCGACATGGCGGCCCGCTCCCTGGGGCAGGGGGATGGCGCCATGCTGCGTCGGGTCCATCTGCCGCTGGTGCGCCGCGGTCTGTTTGCCGGCGCCATGCTGGTATTCATCGAATCCATGAAGGAGCTGCCCGCCGCCCTGCTGCTGCGGCCGTTCAACTTCGATACCCTGGCGACCCACGTCTACCAGTTCGTCTCGGACGAGATGCTGGAGCGCGGCGCGCTGGGGGCTATCGTCATCGTGCTGGTGGGGCTGTTGCCGCTGATCTGGGTCAACCGTAGTCTGGACAGCCCGAGCCACTGAGTCGCCCCGTCGGCCAATGAAATTGCATGCGGTGTGCTGATCGAAAGGCAGCGCACCGCCAGAAACTAGAGGAAGTCAGCCTTGTCTTGCTTGCAGGTTGAAAATGTCAGTTGCCGTTACAACGGCCGCAATGTGCTGGAACAGCTCTCCCTGACGGTGGCAGACAACGAGATTGTCTGCCTGCTGGGGGCCAGTGGCTGCGGCAAAACCACGCTGCTCAAGGCTATCGCCGGGCTGCTGCCGTTGGCAGAGGGCACGATTCGCCTTGGCGATACCCTGCTCGATGGGCCGAGTGCCAGCGTGCCGCCCGAGGCGCGCAATATCGGGATGATCTTTCAGGATTACGCCCTCTTCCCCCACCTGACGGTGGCCGACAACGTCGGTTTTGGTCTGACCAAACTCGATCGCCGGGCTCGTCAGCAACAGGTTGAAGAGGCGCTGGCGCTGGTCAATCTGCAGGGGCTGGGGGATCGTTACCCGCATCAGCTCTCCGGTGGTCAGCAGCAGCGGGTGGCCATCGCCCGGGCGCTGGTGTGCAAGCCGCGGCTGATGCTGCTGGATGAGCCCTTCTCCAACATCGACACCCAGGTGCGGATGAAGCTGATCCTCGAGATCCGTGCCCTGCTCAAGCAGCAGGGGATCGGCGCCATCTTCGTCAGTCACAGCAAGGAGGAGGCGTTCGCCTTCGCCGATCGGCTGGCCCTGTTTCGCGCCGGTCACATCGAGCAGGTGGGTCAGCCGGAGCAGCTCTATCGCCGCCCGCAAAACCGCTTCGTGGCGGAGTTTCTCGGCGGGGTCAACTATCTGGCCGCCGAGGTGGTGGACAGCCACTGCGTGCAGACGGCGCTCGGGGTTATCTGTGGCAGCGAGCCCCATGGTCGCGCAGTAGGCGAGCAGTTGCAGCTGATGCTCAGACCCCAGCAACTGTTGCTGGAGAGCGCCGCTGAGGGCGAGCTCAAGGTGGTGGAGCAGCAGTTCCTCGGCCATCACTGCCGGGTGCTGTTCGAGTGTGGTGAGCTGCGGCTGGAGGCGAGCATTGGCGAGCCCCTTGAAGGGATGCGAGCGCAGATCAAGGTTGCCCCCCATACGCTGGTGTTGTTTGACCCGTTACCCTGAACGCGTGATATCGTCGTGAAATCAAAGAACTGGAGCTGCTCTGGTTTATAATCGCGCAACGCTAATAGCCCATAACGCTAACGCCTACTCAGGGGAGAGATATATGAAAGCCCAAGCCGGGATCTGCGCAGAGTCGAATCTGCACGCCCTCTATCTGATGTTCAATCGTACCGGCGATGCCGCCGAACTGGTCGGCCGTCTGGCCAAACTGCCCGCCCTGTGGCAGGCGGTCGCTGCCGATTTTCCCGATGCCGGTTTCAGCGGTCTGGTTGCCGTTGGTGCCGACGCCTGGGATGGTCTCTATCCTGCCGCCCGTCCGCCCCAGTTCCGCAGCTTTATGGCGCAATCCGCCAACGGTCAGGAAGCGCCCAACACCCCGTTTGATCTCTTCGTGCAGTTGCGCGCCGATCGGGTGGATGTGCTGCACCACGCTGGTCACCGCGTGATGGCGCTGCTGGCTGGACTGGTCGAGCTGGCCGAAGAGGTGCGTGGCTTCCGCAATCTGGATTGCCGCGACCTGACCGGTTTCGTCGACGGTACCGAGAACCCGCAGGATGAGCACCGTGCCGAAGTGGCGCTGTTGGCCGATGGCGAGTTTGCCGGTGGCTCCTACATCCACGTCCAGCGCTGGGTCCACGCCATGAGCGACTGGGAGAAGCTGGCACAGAAAGAGCAGGAAGACATTATCGGTCGCACCAAGCCCGACAACATCGAGTATGAGTCTGCCGCCAAGCCGCTGACCGCCCACATCAAGCGGGTCAACCTCAAAACCCCGAAAGGGGAGTCCATGGAGATCCTGCGCCAGAGCATGCCCTGGGGCACCATGACCGAGCAGGGGCTCTACTTCATCTCCTGCTGCCGCACTCCGCAGCACTTCAACGCCATGCTGGCCAGCATGTACAAGGGGGAGGGCAGCCACTTCGACCACCTGCTGCGCTTCACCAAGGCAGTGACCGGCGCCGCCTTCTTCGCCCCATCGGAAGGTTTTTTGATGGCGCAGGGCAAGTAATAGCGGGCGTGACAGAGCCACCTTCCCCCTCGTGCCGCCAAGTGCGCAGAGAGCGCCCGGTTACCAACGAGATCGGGCGGTGGGTGTGGCCTGTTATGGTCTGAGTGCTTCTGACATTGCTGGCTAGATTGTTTCGCTGGTGCAACGAAAATCAATTTTTGCCCGTGATAAGTGCAACAATCTCGATCAACATCGCGAGGATGGGCGCAGAGAGAGGAGGCAGAACAGACTCCCGATCTTGTGGCTCACCAAACAAAAATCCCGGCCTTGGCCGGGATTTTTCGTTCTGGCGTGGCCGCTATGATGCGGCGGCGGCCATTACGGCGTCTGTTCGAACAGCTCGAGGGCGGAGAGGTAGAGCTCTTCGATATCGGTGTCGCTGGTCGGAGTGATGAAGATGGTGTCATCACCGGCGATGGTACCGAGGATCCCCTCTGCCTTGCCGAGAGAGTCGAGCAGGCGGGCGATCAGCTGGGCTGCGCCCGGGCTGGTGTGGATCACCACCAGTGCGCCGTTGTGGTCGACGTCCAGCACCAGATTCTTGAGCGGGCTGGAGGTGGTGGGCACGCCCAGTTCCACCGGCAGGCAGTAGACCATCTCCATCTTGGCGTTGCGAGTGCGAACGGCGCCGAAGCGGCTCAGCATGCGCGATACCTTGGACTGGTTGATGTTCTCGAAGCCCAGCTCTTGCAGGGCGGTGACGATTTCTGCCTGGGAGCCAAAGCGCTCTTCTTTCAGCAAGGCTTTAAAGGCCTTGGCCAGTTTTTCTTGCTTGTCGTTGTGTTTCATCTTGGTCTCACGAATGAGGAGGTGTGGCGGCCTGTGTGACACAGGCGGCAGATACGAACAGCGAGGCCATTTTGCATTCATATGCCGTTTTTTGCAAGGAAGCGGCGCTTGTTCTGCATATTGATTCAAAAATGGCTTGCATCAACCTCTATTAGGGATAGAATCGGGATGAAATTTTGAAAACTTATTCAATTGGGCTGTATGGGTATTGAATTAATAGGTATCGAGAAGTCCTGGCACAAGGTGCCGGTTCTGCAACAGGTCAGCTTTCGGACATCCCCCGGTGAAACCTTGGTGTTGCTGGGCCCGAGCGGTGCTGGCAAGAGTTCCCTGCTACGGATGATGAACCTGCTGGATACCCCGGATGCGGGTGTTCTGCGGATTGGCGAAAGTGAATTTTCTTTCCCGAGCGCCCTCTCTGCTGCCGAATTCAACCGCCAGTCCCAACTGCTGCGTCGCAAGGTGGGGATGGTGTTCCAGCAGTACAATCTCTGGCCACATCTCACTGTGATGGAGAATCTCATCGAAGCGCCGGTCAAGGTGCTGGGCATGAGCAAGGAGGCCGCCATCGAGAAGGGGGCCTACCTGCTGGCCCAGCTGCAACTGGCCGACAAACGCGATGCCTGGCCTGCCCGTCTTTCCGGCGGCCAGCAGCAGCGGGTGGCCATTGCCCGTACCCTGATGATGGACCCGGAAGTGCTGCTGTTTGACGAGCCGACCGCCGCCCTCGATCCCGAGATCACCAAGGAGGTGGCCGAGATCATCCGCAACCTGAGCCAGACCGGTATTACCCAGGTGGTGGTGACCCACGAGGTAGATTTTGCCCGCAAGGTGGCCAGTCAGGTGATTTATCTGGAGAAGGGGCGGATCATCGAATCCGGCACCGCTGCCATTTTCCAATCTCCGCAAACCAGCCGGTTTGCCGAATTCTTGATGCATTGATATTGAATCGATAAGGAAGCTGTCATGAAAAAGAGTCTGTTGTTGGTTGCTGCCATGGGGCTGTTGAGTACCTCCGTCATGGCCAAAGAGATCAAGTTCGCCACCGAGGCCACCTACGCGCCGTTCGAATACTTGGATGACAAGAACGAGTTTCAGGGTTTTGACATCGATCTGGCCCGTGCCATCTGCGAGCAGGCCAAGCTGGAGTGCAGCTTCCACAACCAGGCCTTTGACAGCCTGATCCCCAGTCTGAAATTCCGTCGCTATGATGCCGCCATCGCCGCCATGGACGTGACCCCGGAGCGCTCCGCTCAGGTCGATTTCTCCGACATCTACTACGAGAACTCGGCGGTATTTGTGGCCAAGAAAGATGCCTTCAAAGGGCCGGAAGAGCTGGTGGACAAGACCGTCGGCGTGCAGAACGGCACCTCCCACCAGTCCTATCTGGTGGATAACTGGGTGAGCAAGGGTCTGCTGACCGTGCCGTACGCCAGCTACCAGAGCGCCTTCCTCGACATGATGAATGGCCGTACCGACGGTGTGTTTGCCGATACCGCGGTCGCTGCCGACTGGCTGAAGCAGCACAAGGAGTATGCGGTGGTGGGTACGCCGGTGACCGATGCCAAGTACTTCGGTACCGGCTTTGGCATCGCGGTCGCCAAGGGCAATCAGGAGCTGCTGACCCAGCTGAACAAGGGGCTGGCCGAGATCAAGGCCAACGGCACCTATCAGAAAATTTTCGACAAATACTTCGCGCAGTAAGCCATGTTGAGCCTGTTGTTGGATGCAGCCTGGATGACCCTCGGGCTGGCCTTGGCATCACTGGTCGGGGGCATGGTATTGGCACTGGCGTTCAGTGCCGCCGAGCTCAGCAAGCAGCGTGCGCTGGTGTGGCCGGTGGCCACACTGACCACGCTGATCCGTGGCCTGCCCGAGTTGCTGGTGGTGCTGTTCATCTACTTCGGCTCGACCCAGGTGTTGTTCCTCATCACCGGCGAGTATGTGGAGTTCAGCCCGTTCGCCTGTAGCGTGCTGGCGCTCTCCCTGCTGTTTGCCAGCTATGCGACCCAGACCCTGCGGGCGGCGCTCAATGCGGTGCCTTCAGGTCAACGGCTGGCGGCGCTGGCGTTGGGGTTGAGCAAGAGCCACATCTTCTTTCGCATCGTGTTGCCGCAGGCGTGGCGTCACGCCCTGCCGGGCCTTGGCAACCAGTGGCTGGTATTGCTGAAAGATACCGCGCTGGTGTCGCTTATCGGGGTCAACGAGATGATGCGTCAGGCGCAGATGGCCTCGGCCAGTACCTATGAGCCCTTTACCTGGTATGCCGCCGCCGCCCTCATCTATCTGGCTATCAGTCTGGTGAGTGAATATGGCCTGGGCCTGGCTGCCCGCTACACCCGCCGCTACGGAGGCTAACTGATGCAAGAGTATCTCGTTACGTTGCTGGGCGGTCTGGTCACCACGCTGGAGCTGACTCTGTTCAGTCTGCTGCTGGGGATAGCTCTGGCGGCCCTGATGACCTGGGTGCTGGAGTTGCGCCTGCCGGTGGCGACCCAGCTGGTGCAGCTGTGGGTGCTGATCTTTACCGGTACGCCGCTGCTCATTCAGATCTTCCTGATTTACTACGGGCCGGGTCAGTTCGAGTGGCTGAAAGCCAGCCCGTTCTGGCCGCTGCTCAAGCAGCCCTGGTTCTGCGCCGTGCTGGCGCTCGGTCTCAACACGGCGGCCTACTCCACCCGGTTGTTCAAGGGGGCGCTCGATGCTATCCCGGCCGGTGAGATAGAGGCCTGTCGGGCGCTGGGCTTCTCTGCTGGCCAGACCCTCTGGATGAAGGTGCGTCACGCCGCTCGCCATCTGGTGCCTGCCTACTCCAACGAAGTGATCCTGGTGCTCAAGGGGAGTTCCCTCGCCAGTACCATCACCATCATGGACATCATGGGGCTGGCGCAGGGGTTGAACGCCCAGACCTACGATACCCTGGCGGTGTTCGGGGTGGCTGGCGGGCTTTATCTGGCGATGAACGGATTGTTAACAATTGGTTTTCGCTGGTGTGAAAAACGGGCGTTGGCATTTCAATCCTGAATCCTGTTTATATACCTCTTTATGGGTGGGTGAGGCGCAGAAAAACTGTGCTTCCCCTCCAACTTTTTATATTTCCCTCCAATTTTCGTTCCCGCTTGTCTCTTGGCTCACAGAACCCGTGACTGCAACTGTTATCAGATTGTTTTTTATAGGGGGATCCATTAAGGTTGGGCGCACAACAACAAATAACCTTAAACCTACGCTTAAACATGGAGTTGATCATGAAAGTTGCCGTTCTGGGTGCCGCTGGTGGCATCGGTCAAGCCCTCGCTCTGCTGTTGAAAAATCGTCTGCCGGCCGGTTCCGAACTGAGCCTGTATGACATCGCCCCGGTCACCCCGGGTGTGGCCGTTGACCTCAGTCATATTCCTACCGACGTCGCCATCAAGGGCTTCTGCGGTGAAGATCCGACCCCTGCGCTGGTTGGCGCCGATGTGGTGCTGATCTCTGCCGGTGTGGCACGCAAGCCGGGTATGGATCGTTCCGACCTGTTCAACATCAACGCCGGTATCGTCAAGAATCTGGTGGAGAAGTGCGCGGCCACTTGCCCGAAAGCACTGATCGGCATCATCACCAACCCGGTCAACACCACTGTGGCCATCGCCGCCGAAGTGCTGAAGAAAGCCGGTGTCTATGACAAGCGCCGCCTGTTCGGTGTCACTACCCTGGACGTGATCCGCGCCGAGACCTTCGTGGCTGCCGCCAAAGGGCTGAACGTCGACAAGGTACGCGTCAACGTGATCGGTGGTCACAGTGGCGTCACCATCCTGCCGCTGCTCTCCCAGATTGAAGGTGCCTCCTTCACTGCTGAAGAAGTGGCTGCCATGACCAAGCGCATCCAGAATGCCGGTACCGAAGTGGTGGAAGCCAAAGCCGGTGGCGGTTCTGCCACTCTCTCCATGGGTCAGGCTGCTTGCCGTTTCGGTCTGTCGCTCATCAAGGGTCTGCAGGGCGAAGCCAACGTTGTTGAGTGCGCCTACGTGGAAGGCAACGGCGAGCACGCCACCTTCTTCGCGCAGCCGGTGCGGCTGGGCAAGAACGGCGTTGAAACCGTCCTGGATTACGGCAAGCTGAGCGCCTTCGAGCAAGAGGCGATGGAAGGCATGCTGGCGACCCTGAAAGCCGATATCCAGCTGGGTGTCGATTTCGTCAAGTAAGCGGGTCAACCGTACCAACAAGGGAGCTTCGGCTCCCTTTTGTATTGATGAGATCCGCTCGGCAGGCTAAGGGGATGGGGGTTGGTGCCGATAACAGAGTGCAGCAGGAGATCCTTATGATGAAACCCCTTACCCTTCTCGTTCTTGTCGGTGCATTCACCGCGCCCCTCTATGGGGCCGAGGCAGTATCAGCTGCCGTATCGAGCGATGCGCCAGCGGTAAGTGCATCGATGCCGACCGAAAGCAGTGCTGCGGTGGCAACCGCGCCTGTCTCTGCGGCTGCAGCTGCAGCTACACCCCCTGAGGCAGCCCCCGTCTTGCTCCCGGCAGATCCGGTCACGCCGGTCGCCAGCAGTGGCGAGGGGGCGGCGCCGCTGCCACAACCGGCGGAGCCTGCCGCAGCGGTGGCTCCTCCAGCCCCTCTGGCTGTTGGAGAGCTACAGGCTGTGCCGCTCTATCGTCAGGACGAACTGCTCAACTGGATTGAGCAGGGGCGCCATCTCACCCAGGTGAAGCAGGATCGCTGCCAGTTGACTCAGGATATCGAAGCGCGCGCCTCGGTGATGAAGATCCCGGCCTATCAATTCCTCTGGGGGGATATGCTGGCGTGGGGCGTTTGTACCAAACCCGATGCCGAGCTCGGGGTGCAATACATGTGGGAGGCCGCCAATCAGGGGTTGGCGCCTGCGCTGGAGCAGTTGGGGCGCTACTACTGGAAGGGGACCATGGTGCAGAAGGATCTGGTGCGTGCCGAGACCCTGATGCGCGAAGCGGCCAGCCTCGGTTTTCTGCGGGCCCGCATCGAGTGGGTCGAGATGCTGCTGCAGGGGATGGGTAGTCCGCTCGATTATGAGGATGCCTACCGCTGGCTCCATGGCTCTGTCATCGGTGACAAGGCGCTGCACCAGAAGGCAGCGAGTCTGCTCAGCCGTCTTGGCAACCGGATGCCGGCCAACGTGGTGGCCCGCGCCAAGGCGATGCACTGATCCAAAAAAAGTGACCCACAGATCTGCATCTGTGGGTCCGGTTCCAGCCGCCGTGCCATGACAGGCCGCAACCTCCCTCTGTTATATGGTCGCCTGCGTTTTAGAGATCTTGATGGGGGCCAAAAACTTCGTAATGAAGCTGGCTTGCGGGGATCCCGGCCTCAATCAGCTGTCGTTTCACCTCCTGCATGAAGCCGAGCGGGCCACAGAAGTAGTAGTGGGCCTCTGGCGTGATGCGCTCCTTCACTGCGGTCAGATCCATGGTGCCGGTGAAGTCGTAATCCTCTCCCTGCTTGTCACTCTCTGCGGGCTCCCGATACCAGACCCGACTGACCAGATTGGTGTGCTGGCTGCGCTTGTTCCGGATATCTTCCCGGAAAGCGTGGACACGACCATGTTCGCAGGCGTGCAGCCAGGTGAGGTCGGCCTGATGGCCACTCGCCAGCAGCTGGTTGAGCATGCTCATCATGGGAGTGAGGCCGACCCCGGCGGAGAGCAGCACGACCGGGGTATGGCTGTCGGCTTTCAGGTAGAAATCGCCGGTGGGGGGCATCACTTCGATCTTGTCACCCGCCTGCAGGTGATCGTGCAGCAGGTTGGAGACCTGACCCTTTGGCTCGCGTTTGACGCTGATGCGGTAATCCTGTCCATTGGGTGCATCGGAGAGGGAGTACTGGCGGATTTCGTGATGTTCGAGCTCGGGGTGCACCAGCTTGATGCTGAGGTATTGGCCCGGTTTGAAGGTCAGTACCGGCTTGCCATCTTCCGGCGCCAGCAGGAAGGAGGTGATGAGGGCGCTCTCGGCCCGTTTCTCCTTGATGATGAAGGTGCGGGTACCTTGCCAGCCGCCATCCTGATTGGCCTTTTCCTGATAGATCTCCCGCTCGCGGCCGATGAAGATGTCGGCCAGCACGCCATACGCCTTGCCCCATGCTTCCAGCACTTCGTCGGTGACCGCACTTCCGCCCAATTCTTTGAGCGTGGCCAAGAGATGACTACCTACAATGTGATATTGTTCCGGCTGGATCAGGAATCCGGTATGTTTGTGCGCAATCCGCTCGACTGCACCAGCGAGTGCCCCCAGATTGTCGATATTCTTGGCATAAGCTGCGACCGCATTGAACAGGGCCAGCGGCTGGCCGCCACTGCGTTGATGGGCCAGGTTGAAGATATCTTTCAGCTCCGGGTTATGGCTGAACATCCGTTGATAGAAGTGCTGGGTGAGGGCAGGGCCTGCCGATTCGAGCAGCGGAATGGTGCTTTTGATGACGGCAACTGTGGTTTGATCTAGCATAGGGGCCTCGTTCTAATTGAACATATAAAATGTCATTTAATAAGTGGCATCCTATATGTTTATTTGATTTGAATCAATACTCCACTTTTCGCATCGCGCTAATCAGGTTTTATGAGACTAACCAGTTATACAGATTTCGGATTGAGAGCCCTGCTCTATCTTGCCACCCTGCCGGAAGGGGAGTTGTCGAGCGTTGCCAAGGTATCGGCCCTGTATGGCGTTTCTCGCAACCACATGGTGAAGGTAGTCAATCAGCTGGTGAAGCTGGGCTATCTGCAATCCCAGCGGGGCAAGAATGGCGGTATTCGCATGGCTTGCGATCCCGCCACCATCAATATCGGGCAGGTTATCCGGGCGCTGGAAGGGAATCTGGACGGGATCGACTGCGGCTCACCCGCTTGCCACATCGTCTCTGTCTGTCTGCTCAAGAGTGCGCTGAAAGAGGCGATGGATGCGTTTCTGGCGGTGATGGACAGCTATACGCTGCAAGACCTGCTGGCCAACCGTGACGAGCTACAGAGGGTGTTTGGCGAGTTGATCCCGACGCTGGTGCTGGAGCCGGATGATGAAGATGAACAGTGACGATGAGCAATAGAAAAGGGCTGCCACTGGCAGCCCTTTTTCAATCTTGCGGATCCGACTCCGCCCGGTAAGATGCCGGCATGATCCGCGCCATCTTGACCATGTTGTTCTCCACATCGAGGATTTCGATAGGATAGCCGGCGAGCCGGATCCCGATGTTGGGCTGGGGGATCTCCTCCAGATATTCGAGGATCAGACCGTTGAGGGTGCGCGGGCCGTCGATAGGCAGGTGCCAGTTCATCTCCTTGTTCAGCTCGCGCACGCTGGCCGAGCCTTCCACCAGAAACGTGCCGTCCGGCTGGGGATGGATCTCGTCGCTCGGTGCTGGCGTCATGGAGGTGGTGAAGTCGCCCACGATCTCTTCCAGAATGTCGTCCAGCGTGATCAGCCCCTGAATATCGCCATACTCATCGACAATCAGGCCGATCCGCTCCTTGTTGCGCTGGAATTTGGCCAGCTGCACGTTGAGTGGGGTCCCTTCCGGAATAAAGTAGATCTCGTCTACCTCCCGCAACAGACTCGATTTGTTGAACTGATCCCTGGCCATCAGCCGTAGGGCATCTCGTGCATGCAAAAAGCCGACAACGTCGTCGATATTGTCGCGATAGAGCAGGATCTTGGTGTGGGCGCAGTGGGCCAGCTGGCGCAAAATGGTTTTCCAGTCATCGTTGATGTCGATGGCGTAGATATCGCTGCGCGGCACCATGATGTCTTCGACCAGCATCTTGTCGAGATCCAGAATGCTCAGCAGCATCTCCTGATGACGCTGGGGGATCAGATTACCCGCCTCGTTGACGATGGTGCGCAGCTCCTCGGTGTTGAGGGAGTCATCCTTGTTGGGGTTGATCTTCAGCATCTTGAGCAGGCCGCTGGTGATGCCGTTGATCAGCCAGACCAGTGGCGAGAGCGGTACCATCAGCCCCTTGAGGATCCAGGAGGCGGGATAGGCAATCTTCTCCGGGAACATGGCGGCCAAGGTCTTGGGGGTCACTTCGCCGAACACCAGCACGACCAGCGTCAGGCCGAAAGTGGCGACGGCAACCCCGAGATCACCAAACAGCCGGATACAGACGATGGTGGCGATAGCGGAGGCGAGGATATTGACCAGGTTGTTGCCGATCAGGATCAGCCCCAGCAGTCGATCCGGGCGGGACAGCAGCTTCTCTACCCGACGGGCCGCCTTGTGTTTGGTCTGTGCCAGATGCCGCAGCTTGTAGCGGTTGATGGACATCAGACCGGTTTCTGAACTGGAGAAGAAGGCGGAAAGAAGGATCAAGATAACGAGAACAATCAGTAATGTGCTCGTTGAGATGCTGTCCAAAAAGGGCTCCTGTTGGATGGTATGGCTAAAAGAGTATAAGTGTCAGCTCAACAGCACTTCTTTGACGAAGCGGCTGCCAAAGTAGGCAAGGGTCAGGATGAAGCTGCCGATCAGACTCAGTGTGATGACTTTGCGACCGCGCCAGCCATAGGTGTGATGGCCCCACAGCAGCAGCACGTAGATGCACCATGCCAGGATGGAGAGCACTGCCTTGTGGGATTTGCCCTGGGCGAACATGTCTTCGAGGAAGAAGAGGCCGGAGGCGATGGAGAGGGTCAACAGCAGCACCCCGGCAGAGATGAGCTGGAACAGCCGTTTCTCCACCGTCATCAGTGGCGGCATGGCTGGCAGGCTGCTGATTTTTCTCGATTTAAGTTGCTTGTCCAGACAGGCGAGCTGCAGCGCAAACAGACAGGCGATCATCAATACCGAGTAGGCCATCAGGGCGAGGCCGATGTGCAGCAACAGCTGGGGATGGGCCTCCAGATGGGTGATATAGCGACCCGGGATCAAGGCGCTGGCAGCCAGCAGCAGGGCCGAGAAGCTGTAGACCACCGGCAGCAGGATCCAGCCGTTGAAACGGCGGGTGACGCAGGTCATGAAGCAACTGATGATCAGACTCACCAGCGAGGCGACGTTAAGCATGCTCAGATTCTGGCCGACACTCTGCACTACCTCTGAACCAAGGGCGCTGGCATGGCTGATCAGGGCCAATCCGATACAGGCAAACAGGGAGCGCTGTCCCACCGGCTTGGCGCTCAGTAACAGATGCAGGGAGGCGATGATGGCCAGCAGATAAAACGCCAGGGCCAGAACAGAGATTACGATCATAACCAGGTCGTTGTTGCACAAGCTTTTGAGGGTAAGAGGGGCAGTATACCTTGCACGAGAAGTGCTCGCCAGTTGTGCAACGGCCGATCTGCCCATATATAGGGGTGAGGTCCCTATTGCTGCCGTGCGGTGAATAATCGTCCTCGCGCTCGCTCTGGGTTATAATGCCCCCAATTTATTACGCCAAGAACCGGAATCCGTCATGTTTGAGAATTTGACTGAACGACTCTCGCGCACCTTGCGCAATGTCAGTGGCCGTGGTCGCCTGACCGAAGAGAACATCAAGGAAACCCTGCGCGAAGTCCGCATGGCGCTGCTCGAGGCGGATGTCGCCCTGCCGGTAGTGCGTGATTTCGTGGCGCGCGTCAAAGAGCGTGCAGTCGGGCAGGAAGTGGCCAAATCCCTGAGCCCGGGCCAGGCATTCATCAAGATTGTGCACGGTGAACTGGTCACCGTGATGGGGGAGGCCAACGAGCAGCTCAATCTGGCTGCCCAGCCGCCCGCCATCATCCTGATGGCCGGTCTGCAGGGTGCCGGTAAGACCACCACGGTTGGCAAACTGGCCAAGCTGCTCAAAGAGCGCAGCAAGAAAAAAGTGCTGGTCGTCAGTGCCGACGTCTATCGCCCTGCGGCAATCAAGCAACTGGAGACGCTGGCCAGCGACATCGGCGTCGACTTTTTCCCGAGCGATGCCAGCCAGAAGCCGGTCGATATCGCCACCGCCGCCATCGATCAGGCGCGCAAGAAGTTCTATGACGTAGTGATCGTCGATACCGCCGGTCGTCTGCACGTCGACAGCGAGATGATGGCCGAGATCCAGCATCTGCACGCTACCATCAAGCCGGTCGAAACCCTGTTCGTGGTCGATGCCATGACCGGTCAGGATGCCGCCAACACTGCCAAGGCGTTCAACGAAGCGCTGCCGCTCACCGGTGTGATCCTCACCAAGGCGGACGGTGATGCCCGTGGTGGTGCCGCGCTGTCGGTACGCCACATCACCGGTAAGCCGGTCAAGTTTATCGGTATGGGCGAAAAGACCGATGCGCTGGAGCCGTTCCACCCGGATCGTCTTGCCTCCCGTATCCTCGGTATGGGCGATGTGCTGTCGCTGATCGAGGAAGTGGAGCGCAACGTCGATAAAGAGAAAGCGGCCAAGCTGGCCAGCAAGGTCAAGAGCGGCAAAGGCTTCGATCTGGAAGATTTCCGCGAGCAGCTGGCCCAGATGCGCAACATGGGCGGCATGATGGGGATGCTCGACAAGCTGCCCGGCATGTCGGGTCTGCCGGATAACGTGAAAGATCAGATGGATGACAAGCTCACCGTGCGGATGGAGGCGATCATCAGCTCCATGACGCCGAAAGAGCGCGCTCATCCCGATCTCATCAAGGGTTCCCGCAAGCGCCGTATCGCCGCAGGCTCCGGCATGCAGGTGCAGGACGTGAACAAGCTGCTCAAGCAGTTCACCGAGATGCAGCGCATGATGAAGAAGATGTCCGGCAAGGGCGGCATGCGCAAGATGATGAGCCAGATGAAGAACATGATGCCCCCCGGTTTCGGCGGTGGTCGCGGCCCGTTCTGATCCGGACTGCGTGTTGATGGGGGTCTGCAGCGGCAGGCCCCTTTTCATTGCAGCTCTGCGCAAAAAATGGCTGGCTTGGTTGCAATTATTACGAATCCAAGTAGAATTACGCGGCTTATTTTAAGCTAGGGTCCGCGTGTTTGCGGGCCTTGTTCATTAGATGTTAATGAGGACGATATGGTAACCATTCGTTTACAACGTGGTGGCGCGAAAAAGCGTCCGTTCTACCAGGTAGTAGTTTCTGACAGCCGTTGCGCCCGTGACGGTCGCTTCATCGAGCGCGTTGGTTTCTTCAACCCGGTTGCTGCTGGTAACGCTGAAAAGCTGAACCTGGACCTGGCTCGTATCGAGCATTGGGTTGCTACTGGTGCCGCTGTTTCTGACCGCGTAGCCAAGCTGATCAAAGACGCTAAAAAAGCTGCTTAATCAGCCAAACGGTAAGGAGTTAAGGTGGAAAAACCTGTAGTTCTGGGCACCCTGGGTACCGTTTATGGCATCAAGGGCTGGCTTAAAGTGAACTCCTTCACCGATGTTGCCGAAGCGATTTTCGATTACAACCCCTGGCTGATCAATCAGAACGGGGTGTGGCGTGAACTCAAGGTCTCGGCCTGGAAGCGTCACAACAAGGGTCTGATCTGCAAACTCGATGGTATCGATGTGCGCGAAGATGCCCTGGCATTGACCAATGTCGAGATTGGCGTACCCGCCGATCTGTTGCCTGCGTTGCCTGAAGGTGAGTTCTACTGGCGTGACCTGATTGGTTGTTCCGTGATGACCACCAAGGGATACGACCTGGGCAAGGTGACCGAATTGATGGAAACCGGCTCCAACGATGTGTTGGTGGTTGAGGCCAATGTAAAAGATGCCTTTGGTGCAAAGGAGCGGTTGATTCCGTTCCTGGAAGAGCAGGTGATCAAGCATATTGATCTGACTGCTCGAACAATCGAAGTTGATTGGGATCCTGGTTTCTAGTTTCCCGCGCTAACACGGGTGCCGGAGGTTTCTTATGTGGATTGGGGTCATTAGCCTCTTCCCTGAAATGTTCCGAGCCATTACCGAGCACGGGGTAACGGGTCGGGCCGTCAAGAGTGGCCTGCTGCAGATTGAGTGCTGGAACCCCCGGGAGTTTACCCACGATAAACACCGTACGGTCGATGATCGTCCTTATGGTGGTGGGCCCGGCATGTTAATGATGGTTCAGCCGCTGCGTGACGCGATTCATGCAGCCAAGCAAGCGGCGGGAGACGGGGCGAAAGTCATCTATCTCTCTCCTCAGGGACGCAAGCTGACTCAAGCGGGCGTAACCGAGTTGGCGACGAATCAGAAACTGATTCTGGTAGCCGGTCGATACGAAGGTATCGATGAACGCGTGATACAAACCGAAGTCGACGAAGAGTGGTCTATCGGGGATTACGTGTTAAGTGGTGGCGAGTTGCCTGCCATGACCCTGATCGATGCGGTTTCGCGTCTGGTCCCGGGGGTTTTGGGCGATCAGGCCAGTGCCGAGCAGGACTCCTTTACGGATGGCTTGCTGGATCATCCCCACTATACTCGGCCGGAGGTGTTGGATGGATTGGCGGTGCCCGAGGCGCTGACAAGCGGCAATCACGAAGTGATTCGACGCTGGCGTCTCAAACAGTCGCTCGGACGAACCTGGCAAAGAAGGCCGGAACTTATTAACAACCTAGCTCTGACTGACGAGCAAGAATTACTTCTTGCCGAGTATGTCCGCGAAGTGCGTGACAGCGTTAAGTAGAGTTTTCAGTTTATCCTAGGTAAGGAAAGACAATGAGCAAGATTATTCAGCAGCTTGAACAAGAGCAACTGCGTACCGACATCCCGGCTTTTGCCCAGGGCGACACTGTACGTGTTCAAGTTCGTGTTAAAGAAGGTGGTAAAGAGCGTCTGCAGGCTTTCGAAGGCATCGTTATTGCCAAGCGTAACCGCGGTCTGCACTCTGCTTTCACCGTTCGCAAGATCTCCAACGGCGAAGGTGTTGAGCGTGTATTCCAGACTCACTCTCCGCTGATCCACAGTGTAGAACTGAAGCGTCGTGGTGATGTTCGCCGCGCCAAACTGTACTACCTGCGCAACCTGTCCGGTAAAGCTGCTCGTATCAAAGAGAAGCTCAACTAATTCGATTCGAATTGGTGTCGATATGTCGGCGAAAAGCTCGACAGGTAGTGAAAAGGCTCGCCAATGGCGAGCCTTTTTTGTATCCGTTCTTTAGGTTGAGTTGCTATTGGATGACGCGTACCACCGAGTTGTCGCGCCCGAAGGGGCCTGGCACATAGTCGTCCGCTTCCCAGTCATTCTCGTAGAGGGTTTCCCCTGCCGGTGTGATGAGCTGGTAGCAATATTCGAAGTAACCCGGGCCGTCGGTCGGCAGATTGAGGGTGGCTTTGAACTCGCCGCTCTTCATGCGTTTCAGCTCGACCGGTTGCCACTGAGTGAACTCGCCGATCAGCATCACCTGCTCCGCTCCTGCGGCGGCCTCTTTCTCTACGGCAAAGGTCACCTTGACCTCGGGTTTGGACTTCAGAAACTGCTTGATCAGTGGCATGACGCCTCCTTGTCTGTGAGTTAAAAATGGCTCCTGCCTATTTTTATATCATCATATGACAAAGATGTTGATAAGGCAGATCAAGTCGGCAAGGCAAAATAGCGCTGCAGCAGACTGTGGGTGAAGTCGATCTTGAGATAGAAGCCGCGTGGCAGGGTCATGATGGGTTGACCATCGCGGCCGATGGCGCGAGTCAGCGCCTTGTTGTTGGCAGCCTTGGGCCGCAGTTGCATCACCTGGCCGTGGCGCGCGCTGATCTGCTCCACTTCTCCCAGCACTATCATGTCCATCAGCTCCTCCCAGTCCTGACGCAGTAGCCGATCTTCCTCTTCATTCGGGCTCCACATCAGTGGCATGCCGACCCGCCGCTCGCCAACCGGGATCTCGCGGCTGCCTTCCACCGGGATCCAGAGCACTCGTGACAGCTTGTTGCGCACGTTGGAGTCCTCCCAGCGCTGACCGCTGACGCCGATCAGCGGGGCGACGCAGACGAAGGTGGTTTCCAGCGGTTTGCCTTGAGGATCCACAGGGATCGTCTTGAGTTCGATCCCCAGCTCCGGGAAGTCCTGTTCCGGCTTGCTCCCTGCGCTGGCCCCCAGTTGCAGCTCGATCAACTGACCGACCCACCCCTTGTCACGGCGCAGATCTTTGGGCACCGCGACGCCTGCCTCGGCGGCCAGCTGCGCCAGCGTGAAGCCGGCCATGGCATAGGCGCGGCTCAATAACTCCTGCTCGGATTGGGGATTGCTTGGCATAGTTGGCTCCATCTTGCTCGCCATATTCTAACAGGGGAGGATCCCGAGAAGGATCGCTGTTTTTATAACCGATCCTGAGTGGATAAGGTCAAATGCAGAGAATTTGGGGGCTATCAGCTCATCATGATGATTTTAAAGGGTTTTGTCTGTTTTATCGAGCAGTGTTCCAGGTCTGGTTTGACCTCGAAATAGTTGTCCAAGGGTTTGTGCATGATGTTACACACAGTTATCCACAGAAATCTTGGATAAGTGGATGAAAGTGGGTGGAGTCGCTGATATGTTACAAAAAATTGTGAATGCCACCCCATTTTTACAGGGTAAACGGGGTAGATATTGTGCCACTCCTGTGGATAATTTCGCCGCGGTGGATCTTTGAGCAGTTGAACTTGTTCACAATCAGGATCATGGATCTGGCTCTTTGATTGACATGGATCTAGATCCAGTTGTTTTGATTCAACCATATGTATAATAATGTTTTTTTTGATTTACCATTGTATGGTGGCGCGTAGAGGTGCTTTTCGCGTACAGTTAAAAAGTACTGTATATACCCGTTTGCTAACAGCTTTATGCACAGCCTGGGTGGGCAACTTGGGGGCGCGGATCCTTGGATTTGTTTATAAGTATGTTTGAAATTGAAAGTTATTCATGAAACAGGGGATTCACTCCTTGTTTGCTGCCACGGAGTGAATGTGGAACAATCTCCTTATAGATTCAGCCTTTATAAGGTGATCACGTGATTGATGGCGACGGATTTCGTCCCAATGTCGGTATCGTGATCTGTAACCGTGAAGGACAAGTGTTGTGGGCTAAACGCTATGGGCAGCACTCCTGGCAGTTTCCGCAGGGGGGGGTTGATGATGGTGAAACGCCAGAGCAGGCCATGTATCGAGAGCTGTATGAGGAGATTGGCCTCAAGCCCGAAGATGTGACCATCATGGCCACCAGTCGTAACTGGCTAAAGTACCGTTTACCCAAACGTCTTGTCCGCTGGGACAGTTCACCGGTCTGTATTGGCCAAAAGCAAAAATGGTTCCTGTTACAACTTGGTCCGGGCAGGGAGTCGCGGATCCAGTTCGGCTGTCATGGCCATCCCGAATTTGACGACTGGCGTTGGGTCAGCTTCTGGTACCCGGTGCGTCAGGTCGTCTCGTTCAAGCGGGAGGTTTACCGCCGGGTCATGAAAGAGTTTGCCCCGCTGGCGATGCCGGTGCCGGCAGTGCAGGTCAACAAGAAGGATGGGCGGCGCAATCGCGCTCGTTAAGGAGCACAGATTAGTTGTTAACGGAACTGAGACGTATCGTCGAGAGCATGGCCGAGGCCAATACCCTCGAGCAGGCCTTGCAGGCATTGGTGAGCCAGACCCGGCACGCCATGGCAGTGGACTGCTGCTCTGTCTATGTCTCGGAACCCGAGGTGCGCCGCTATCGCCTGGCGGCTACAGACGGCTTGGCCCCTTCCGCGGTCGGCAAGGTGACCCTGCCCTATGAGCAGGGTATCGTCGGTCTGGTGGGTCAGCGGGAAGAGCTGATCAACCTGGCTGATGCCCCCGCCCACCCCAGTTTCAAATTCCTGCCCGATGTCGCCGAAGAGGCGTTCCGCTCCTTCCTCGGCGCCCCCATCATGCACCAGCGTCAGGTGGTCGGCATTCTGGTGGTGCAACAGAAGGAGAGCCGCCGCTTCGATGAGGGGGAGGAGTCCTTCATGGTCACCCTGGCGGCCCAGCTGGCGGCGCGTATCGCCCAGGCGCAGGCCAAGGGGTGGTTACAGAAGACCGACTGGAGCAAGCCGCTGCGCGGTATTGCCGGTGCCAGCGGCATCGCCATGGCCAAGGCTTGGGTGTGGCGGCCTCGCAAGGCGCTCTCATCCATTACCCCGCGCAAGGATGAAGACCATGCCAGCCAGCTGGAGCGGCTGGAGCTGGCCGTGGAGGAGGTGCGCCACGATTTGGAGAGTCTGGCGCTGCGTTTTCGCGAGAGCTACAGCCAGGATTCGGTGGCGATCTTCGACATCTATCTCCATCTGCTGAACGATCCCGGCTACATCAAGCCCATTCGCAACAAGGTGAGCAAAGAGCACTGGACTGCGGTCTCGGCGGTCAAGCTCATCAGCGATCGCTTGATCGAGCAGTTCAAGGGGATGAAGGATCCCTACCTGCAGGAGCGCTCCACCGACGTGAAGGATATTGCCCAGCGGCTTATCAGCCGACTGGTGCAGAATGAACCGGAACATATCTCCATCGGCGAGCCGGTGGTGCTGGTTGCCGACGAGGTGACCGCCACTATTCTGGCGGAAGTACCTCGCGAGTATTTGACCGGGGTGGTCTCGCTAAAGGGGGGGACCAACTCCCACGCGGCCATTCTGGCCCGTGCCATGGGGGTGGCCGCCATCATGGGGGTCGATCTGCCCCTTGGCGACATCGGCGGTCGCATGCTGGTCGTCGATGGCTACAGCGGCGACCTCTTCATCGAGCCCAATCAGGTGATCCTGACCGAGTATCGTCAGCTGCTGAGCGAAGAGCGGGCGCTCGATACCCTGGTGCGCAGTGTCGATAACCTGCCATCCGAGACGGCAGATGGCACCAAGGTCTCCCTGCTGCTCAACGCCGGGCTGAGTGCCGATACAGAAATATCTCTTAACCAGCTGGCGGACGGGGTCGGGCTCTATCGCACCGAGATCCCCTTCATGTTGCAGGAGAGCTTCCCCTCCGAGTGGGAGCAAACTGCCCGCTATCGCGGCATTCTGGAGACTTACCGCAACCGGCCGGTCTGCATGCGGACGCTGGATGTTGGCGGCGACAAGCCGTTACCCTATTTCCCCATCGTCGAGGAAAACCCCTTCCTTGGCTGGCGGGGGATCCGGATCACCCTGGATCACCCCGAACTGTTTCTGGTGCAGCTCAAGGCGATGCTGCGGGCCAGCGAAGGGCTGGACAATCTGGCCATCATGCTGCCGATGATCAGCAGCGTCAGCGAAATCAAAGCCTCCCGTCGTCTGCTGGATCAGGCGTGGCGAGAAGTGTCGGAAGAGGCGGCGAGCCGCGATGCGGTGATCCGCTACCCCAGCCTCGGGGTGATGATCGAGGTGCCCTCCGCCCTCTTTATCTTGCCGGAGATGGCGCCGCTCATCGACTTCTGGTCGGTGGGCAGCAATGACCTGACCCAATACCTGCTGGCGGTGGATCGCAACAACTCCCGGGTTGCCAACATCTACGACGCCTTCCATCCTGCGGTGATCCGCGCCCTGCAACAGCTGGTTGATGCCTCCCACCGCTACCAGAAGCCGGTGTCGGTCTGTGGCGAGCTGGCCGGTGATCCGGTCGGTGTACTGCTGCTGCTGGCCATGGGCTATCGCCGCTTCAGTATGAACACCCACAACATCGCCCGGATCAAGTACGTGCTGCGTCAATCCACCCTGAGCGAGTTGACCGAACTGATGGCCGATGGCCTCAAACATGACAATCCCCACGTGCTGCGCGGCCTGTTTGCCCGCTATCTGGAGGAGCATGGTTTGGGCGGTTTGCTGCGAGCCGGTCATAAATCGAAACAGAGTGATTGATAATCATGCCTTGTCCCTGCTGACGAATGATCGGAAAATGCGGCTTTTCTTATGACTGGGGCCGCTTATGCAGCACGATGGATATTGGGTTTTCTCGCAGATTGATCCCGTAGCATTCAGTTTGGGACCACTATCGGTACGCTGGTATGGTCTCATGTACCTGTTTGGTTTCGCTTTTGCCATGTGGCTTGCCGGCCGTCGCGCCGATGCACCGAACAGCGGCTGGAGCCGCAACGAGGTGTCGGATCTGCTGTTCTACGGTTTCCTCGGGGTGATCCTCGGCGGCCGTGTCGGTTACGTGCTGTTCTACAACTTCGATCTCTTCCTCGCGGATCCCACCTACCTGTTCAAGATCTGGACCGGCGGTATGTCGTTCCATGGTGGTCTGATCGGGGTGATCACCGCGATGATCTGGTTTGCTCACAAGACCAAGCGCCACTTCTTCACCGTGGCCGACTTTGTGGCACCGCTCATTCCGTTTGGTCTCGGCGTTGGCCGGATCGGCAACTTCCTCAACGGCGAGTTGTGGGGCCGGGTCACCGATGTGCCCTGGGCGATCATCTTCCCGGAGGCCGGCCCCGAGCCGCGTCATCCCTCCCAGCTCTACCAGTTCGCACTGGAGGGGGTGGTGCTGTTCATCATCCTCAACCTGTTCTGGCGCAAGAACCCGCCGCGCGGCGCCATCTCCGGCATGTTCCTGCTGTTCTACGGCCTGTTCCGCTTCCTGGTGGAGTTTGTGCGCCAGCCGGACAGCCAGCTTGGTCTCTACTTCCAGGAGATCAGCATGGGCCAAATCCTCTCCACCCCGATGATTATCGCCGGTGCCCTGATGATTTGGGTTGCCTACAAGCGACCGCAGTTGTTTGGTAATGCCGTCAAGGAGGCGAAATAATGCGAGCTTATCTCGACCTGATGCAGAAGATCCTCGATGAGGGCACTGTCAAGTCAGACCGTACCGGCACCGGTACCGTCTCCCTGTTCGGCCATCAGATGCGATTCAATCTGGCGGAAGGTTTCCCGCTGGTGACCACCAAGAAGTGCCACCTGCGCTCGATCATTCACGAGCTGCTCTGGTTCCTCAATGGCGATACCAATACCGCCTATCTGAAGGAAAACGGCGTCAGTATCTGGGATGAGTGGGCAGACGAGAATGGCGATCTGGGGCCGGTTTACGGCGCTCAGTGGCGCTCCTGGCCTGCGGCCGACGGGTCTGTCATCGACCAGATCCAGAAAGCGGTGGATGACATCAAGCACAACCCGGATTCGCGTCGCATCATCGTCTCCGCCTGGAACGTGGGCGAGCTGGACAAGATGGCGCTGGCCCCCTGCCACGCCTTCTTCCAGTTCTATGTGGCGGACGGCAAGCTCTCCTGCCAGCTCTACCAGCGCAGCTGTGATGTGTTCCTCGGCTTGCCGTTCAACATCGCCAGCTACGCCCTGCTGACCCACATGATGGCCCAGCAGTGCAACCTGGAAGTGGGTGACTTCGTCTGGACCGGCGGTGATGTGCACCTCTACTCCAACCACATGGAGCAGACTGCCCTGCAGCTCTCCCGTGAACCGCGTCCGCTGCCGCAACTGGTGATCAAGCGCAAGCCGGACTCCATCTTCGACTACAAGTTCGAGGATTTCGAGATCGAGGGTTACGACCCCCATCCCGGGATCAAGGCGCCCGTCGCCATCTGATAGCAAGGCGCCTCAGGGCGCCTTTTTTATGCAGCTAAATAATTGAAAATTCACTTTATTGATTAATTAGAGGGTAGCCAGAGACGAGGCGAAAACCTGCTTATAGCAGGTATGTTCTGTTTTGCCTTCGGTTTTTTCGTTGTGTTGAGCAGCAAGAAACGATTTTCCATTGGTTGTTGCAGGATATAGACTCAAATCAAAGCAATACGGTGGAAAATTTAACCATGAGTGACGTAATCAAAAAGTTCCTGAAGCTGGAGGCTGCCTCCGGAATTATTCTGATCATGGCGGCCATGCTGGCAATGATTTTAGCCAATACAGCGCTGGCTGGCGGGTATCAGGCGTTTCTCGACACGCCGGTGCAGGTGCGCATCGCGGCTCTCGACATCAACAAGCCGCTGCTGCTCTGGATCAACGATGGCTTCATGGCGATCTTCTTCCTGCTGGTTGGTCTGGAAGTGAAGCGTGAAATGCTGGAAGGGGCGCTATCCACCCGGGTTCAGGCGACCTTCCCGGCTATTGCGGCGGTGGGCGGCATGCTGGCTCCGGCGTTGATCTATGCCTTTTTCAACTATTCGGATGAAGTAGCGCGCGCTGGCTGGGCCATTCCGGCTGCGACCGATATCGCCTTTGCCCTCGGGGTGATGGCGCTGCTCGGCAAGCGGGTGCCGGTGAGCCTCAAGGTATTCCTGCTGGCGCTGGCCATCATGGATGACCTGGGCGTCATCATCATCATCGCGCTCTTCTATACCCAGCAGTTGTCGCTGGAGGCGCTGGCCATCGGTATTCTGGCAACCCTCACCCTGCTTTGGATGAATCGCCGTGGTGAGGACAGGATCAGCCTCTACATGCTGGTCGGTCTGGTGCTCTGGGTGGCGGTGCTGAAGTCTGGCGTTCATGCGACTCTGGCGGGTGTGGTGGTGGGCTTTATGGTTCCGCTTAACGGCAAGCGTTACGCTTCGCCGCTCAAGTATCTGGAGCATCAGCTGCACCCCTGGAGTGCCTATCTGATCCTGCCGCTGTTTGCCTTTGCCAACGCAGGGGTATCGCTGGAGGGGATTGGTCTCTCCTCCCTGCTGAGTCCGGTACCGATGGGGATCATGCTGGGGCTGTTTATCGGCAAGCCGCTCGGGGTGTTCACCATCAGCTGGCTGTCGGTCAAGCTGGGTATCGCCCAGTTGCCGCCCGGGGTCAACTTCAAGCAGATTTTTGCGGTCAGCATCCTCTGTGGCATCGGGTTTACCATGTCGATGTTTATCGCGTCGCTCGCCTTCGAGCACGGTGGGCTGGATTACGGCAGCTACTCGCGCCTCGGGATTCTGGTGGGGTCCACCATGGCGGCGGTAGTCGGCTATCTGGCCTTGCGCATGGCCCTTCCCAAGGGTGAAGGGGAACAGAGTACGGAGGGACTATGAAGCTACATACAGGGTTGTTGATGCTGTTGCTGAGCCCCGCGGCCTGGGCCGGCGGGCTGGAGGATTGCAAGCAGGACGCCACCTCGGCGAACTGCTCTGCCTATCTGAACGGGGTGGTAGACAGCGCCCTGCTGCTGGGGGACAAGCAGGCCAAGGCGCGATTTGGCGAGACCTTCTCCGAGCGGGCGCTGAGTAGTCGGGCTGGCGAGATGGTCAAGCACTCCAACAAGCGTTATTGCGCTGATCGGATGCCGGACAAGGCACGCCTCAAGGCCAGCCTGATGGAGCAGTTTGGCGCGAACAAGGTTGACTCGGTCAGCGACATGTATGACATTCTGGCGGTTGAACTCAGCTGCTACCGGAGTCCGCGCACAGCGGGAACCCCATCGGATGTCACACCTTAACTACAACCATCTCTACTATTTTTGGATGACTCAGAAGAAGGGCTCCGTTACCCAGGCAGCGGAAGCCCTTTTTTTGACCCCGCAAACGGTCACCGGTCAGATCAAGCTGCTGGAACAGCGCCTCGGTGGCAAGCTGCTCAAACGCAAGGGGCGCTCCCTTGAGGCGACCGAGCTGGGCCAGCTGGTGTTTCGCTATGCCGACAAGATGTTCAGCCTCTCCTACGAGATGCTCGATATTGTCAACTATCGCAAGGAGAGCCAGATCCTGTTCGACGTCGGCATCGCCGATGCCCTCTCCAAGCGCCTTGCCAGCCGCGTGCTGCTCTCCGTCATCCCCAATGATGGCTCCATCCACCTGCGTTGCTTCGAATCGACCCACGAGCTGCTGCTGGAGCAGCTGAGCGAACATAAGCTCGATATGATCCTCTCCGACTGTCCGGTGGACTCCAGCCAGCACGCAGGGCTGCTCTCCAAGCGGCTGGGCGGCTGTGGTGTCAGCTTCTTCTGCAAGGCGCCGCTGCCCGAAAAGCCTTTCCCTGCCTGTCTGGAGGAGCGCAAGCTGCTGATCCCCGGTCGCCGTACCGCCATGGGGCGTCAGCTGACCCAGTGGTTCGAGCAGCAGGGGGTCTCCCCCAGCATTCTTGGCGAGTTTGATGATGCCGCTTTGATGAAGGCGTTTGGCTTCTTCAATCAGGGGATCTTCATGGCTCCCACCATCTATCGGGAGGAGATCCTCGAGGGGGAGGGGGTGATGCTGATCGGGGAGACCCAGGATCTGATGGAGGAGTATTACGTCATCTTCGCCGAGCGGATGATCCAGCATCCGGCGGTGAAGCGGGTCTGCGAGAGCGATTTTACCTTTCTCTTTTCCGGGCAGGAGAACTTCTCCGCCATCCAGCCTGCCACCCTGTCGTTTTAAAACGACCCGTCACCACGTATCATCAACGATGAGTGGCAGAGGAGAGATGTGATGCAACTTGAAGAGATGGAAGCCAATGCGAGTAAAGCGGTGGCCTTGCTCAAGGCGCTGGCCAACGAACGGCGACTGTTTATTCTGTGCCAGTTGCTGGAGCGGGAGCTGTCGGTGGGGGAGCTCAACGAGCGATTGGGATTGAGTCAGTCGGCCTTGTCACAGCATCTGGCGCTGCTGCGGCGGGATGAGCTGGTGACGACGCGCAAAGAGGCCCAGACGGTCTACTATTCGCTGCGCAGCCATGAGGTGCGTGAAATGATCAGTTTGCTGCATCGACTTTATTGCAGCGCAAATAAATAAAAAACCGGCACTAAGGCCGGTTTTTTCAGCTTTTATCAGCAGACGCTGATTAAGCCATAGCTTTGATCTGGGCAGACAGGCGGCTCTTGTGACGAGCAGCTTTGTTCTTGTGGATCAGGCCTTTGGTCGCCATACGATCCATGATCGGCTGAGCAACAGCGAAAGCGGCAGTCGCGGCAGCTTTGTCGCCAGAGGCGATAGCAGCGATGACTTTCTTCAGGTAAGTACGGGTCATGGAACGACGGCTGGCGTTGTGCTGACGGCGTTTTTCTGACTGAAGAGCGCGCTTCTTAGCAGATTTGATGTTAGCCAAGGTAAAACTCCTAAAACTGTCTTAGCGAGTGTATTGAAAAGGCCCGGAAATATGCCCTTCCAACCACATATTGTCAAATGATTTGTGCAAATAAACACCGCCTCCCGGTGGTGTGTCGGTAGGGAGACGGTTAAACTGTCGGCCGATTCTAGCAGCATTCTTTTCATTCTGACAGTTCCAGAGGCCTCGTCTTGAGTAAGAAATTGATCAAATCCGGCATGATAGTGTCCGGAATGACGCTGGCATCCCGCGTAATGGGCTTGGTTCGCGATGTGGTCATCGCCAATCTGCTCGGTGCCGGGGTGGCCGCCGACGTCTTCTTTTTTGCCAATCGCATTCCCAACTTTCTGCGTCGCCTGTTCGCCGAAGGGGCCTTCAACCAGGCCTTTGTTCCCGTGATGACGGAGTACAAGAAAAATGGCGACGAGGGGGACGTGCGTGAATTGCTGGCTGCTGTGGCGGGTACGCTGGGGGGGATAGTGACTGTTGTCACCCTGCTCGGGGTGCTGGGGTCGGGTGTGCTGACCGCGCTGTTTGGCTGGGGTTGGTTCTGGGACTGGCTGCATGGTGGGCCGGCGGCCGAAAAGTTCGAGATGGCGAGCCTGATGCTCAAAATCACCTTCCCTTACCTCTGGTTCATTACCTTTACCGCCATGGCGGGGGCCATTCTCAACACCTTTGGCCGTTTCGGGGTCTCCTCCTTTACGCCGATCTTCCTCAATATCACCATGATCGCCGCCGCCTGGTGGATCTCGCCCTGGCTGGACGATCCCGAACTGGCGCTGGCCATCGGTGTATTCCTTGGTGGTCTGGTACAGTTCCTGTTCCAGTTCCCGTTCCTGCGTCAGATCAACATGCTGGTGTGGCCCAAGTGGGGTTGGCACCATCCGGGGGTGGTGAAGATCCGCACCCTGATGATCCCGGCGCTGTTCGGGGTATCGGTTAGCCAGATCAACCTGTTGGTCAACACCATGCTGGCCTCGTTTCTGGCGACTGGCGCCATCAGCTATCTCTACTACTCGGATCGCCTGCTGGAGTTCCCGCTAGGCATGTTCGGCGTCGCCATCAGTACCGTCATTCTGCCGGCATTGGCCAAGAAGCACGTGGATGCCGATCCGGTCGACTTCTCCCGCACCATGGACTGGGGCGTTCGGATGGTGATGCTGCTCGGCCTGCCCGCCATGGTGGGGATCGCCGTACTGCGTGAGCCCATCCTGCGGGTGCTGTTTATGCGCGGCGAGTTCGGTATGCATGAGGTGACCATGTCAAGCGCCAGCTTGCTGGCATCCACTACCGGTCTGCTGTCGCTGATGCTGATCAAGGTGCTGGCGCCCGGTTACTATGCCCGTCAGGACACCAAGACGCCGGTGCGGATAGGGATGATCTCTATGGCCGCCAACATGGTCTGCAACCTCCTCTTCATCTACCCGCTCGGTTACGTGGGGTTGGCGCTCTCGACCGCCTGTTCGGGCACGCTGAACGCAGCACTGCTGTTCAAGGGACTCCATGAGCAGAGCGTTTATCGGCCTTCCCGCCATACCGGGGTATTTTGCCTCAAGTTGCTGACAGCGAGTCTGCTGATGGGGGGCGTACTCCTCTACCTATCGCCAGATCTGACCCAATGGGGCGCATGGAGCATGGGTAAGGCGAGCATGCAGCTGACCATGTTGCTGGTGCTGGGGGGGGCCATTTATGCCGGTGTTCTGCTGGCACTTGGGATCCGGCCAAGAGATCTGAGAGCTGGCCGTGAAGATTGATCTCTGTTGAGGAGACGAGCTCTGCAGCCCCAATCCGAATGGCATTTCGGCCCTGAGAACTGAAATCGGGGCCGCAACAGGGCTGACCCTGCCTGCTGCCTGTTATATAATCCGCCGATTTCCATGGCAGCAACGCACAAGGCACTGATGGAGCTTATTCGCGGCATTCACAATCTCAAGCCCCGTCACCGGGGATGTGTATTGACCATTGGCAACTTTGATGGGGTTCATCAGGGTCACCATGCGGTATTGGCACGTCTCAAGGAGAAAGCGGCCCAGCTGGGATTGCCCGCCTGCGTCATGCTGTTTGAACCTCAGCCGCTGGAGTTGTTTGCCGGCACGGCGGCGCCCGCCCGGCTGAGCCGGTTGCGGGAGAAGTACGAAGCGCTGCAGGGGCTGCATATCGATCGCATGCTCTGCGTGCGCTTCAGCCACCGCTTTGCCGAGCAAGCGGCCTCGACCTTCATCGAGCAACTGCTGGTGGAGAAGCTCGGGGTGCGCTATCTGGTGGTCGGCGACGATTTTCGCTTCGGCAAGGGGCGGGAAGGGGACTTCCACCTGCTGGAGGAGGCGGGCCATCGCTTCGGTTTCGAGGTGATCAGTACCCAGAGCTTCCAGCTCGAACGGCAGCGGGTCAGCAGCACCCTGGTGCGTGAAGCTCTCAAGGCGGGCCGGATGGCGGAGGTGGAGCTGATGCTTGGTCGCCCCTATACCATCAGCGGTCGGGTGGCCCACGGCGACAAGCTGGGGCGCACCATAGGTTTTCCCACCGCCAATCTGGCCCTCAAGCGCCAGGTGATCCCGGTCGGTGGCGTGTTTGCGGTGGAAGTGATATGTTCCGGCAAGACCTTCCCCGGTGTAGCCAATGTGGGTGTACGGCCGACCTTGAGCGGGACACAAGCCAGATTGGAAGTACATCTGTTTGATTTTTCTGGTGATCTATATGGTCAGCAGGTCAAGGTGCTGCTTCGCCACAAGCTGCGCGAAGAGCAGAAGTTTGCCTCTTTCACTGCCTTGAAAGAGCAGATCGAACGAGATGCCCTGGCGGCCCGAGCCTGGTTCGGGCTGCCACAATTCAATTTACCCAGCACTCTTTTAGAAAAGAAGGGAACCCAGGACTGATGAGCGACTATAAACACACCCTGAATCTTCCGGAAACCGAGTTTCCGATGCGTGGCGATCTGGCCAAGCGCGAACCCAACATGCTGAAACGTTGGTACGATCAGGATCTCTACGGCGCTATTCGCCGCGCCAAAGCGGGCAAGCCTTCTTTCATTCTGCATGATGGCCCCCCCTATGCGAACGGCAACATTCACATCGGTCACTCGGTCAACAAGATCCTCAAAGACATCATCATCAAGTCCAAGGGCCTCTCTGGTTTCGATTCCCCCTATGTGCCGGGTTGGGATTGCCACGGTCTGCCTATCGAGCTGAAAGTGGAAGGCATGGTCGGCAAGCCGGGCGAGAAGGTCTCCGCTGCCGAATTCCGCGCCGAGTGCCGCAAATACGCCAAAACCCAGATCGAAGCACAGAAGACCGACTTCATCCGTCTGGGTGTGCTGGGTGACTGGGAACACCCCTACCTGACCATGGATTTTGGCACCGAAGCCAACATCATCCGCTCCATGGCCAAGATCGTTGAAAACGGCCACCTGCACAAAGGTTCCAAGCCTGTGCACTGGTGTACCGATTGTGGCTCCGCGCTGGCTGAAGCCGAAGTGGAGTACTACGACAAGAACTCCCCCTCCATCGACGTGCGCTTCAAGGCCGTTGACGAGGCGACCGTTGCCGCCAAGTTTGATTGTGCCGAAGGCCACACCGGCAAGGGGCCTATCTCTGCGGTGATCTGGACCACTACCCCGTGGACCTTGCCAGCCAACCGTGGCATCGCCATGCACGCCGACCTCGACTATGCGCTGGTGCAGGTTGAAGGCGAGCACCCCGAGCGTCTGATCCTGGCCGCCGAGCTGGTCAAAGACGTGATGGATCGCGCCGGTATCGAGCAGTTCCACAACCTCGGTTACGCCAAGGGTGCGGCACTCGAGCTGCTGCGCTTCAACCACCCCTTCTACAGCTTCGACGTGCCGGTGGTACTGGGTGACCACGTCACCCTGGATGCCGGTACCGGCGCCGTACACACAGCACCTGGCCACGGTCAGGAAGACTTTGTGGTCGGTCAGAAGTACGGTCTGGAAGTGGCCAACCCGGTTGGCAGCAACGGTGTGTACCTGCCGGATACTGAACTGTTTGCCGGCCAGCATGTGTTCAAGGCCAACTCCTCTGTGGTCGAGGTGCTGACCGAGCGTGGCGCTCTGCTGCATCACAAGGTGTTCAACCACTCCTACCCGCACTGCTGGCGTCACAAGACCCCGATCATCTTCCGTGCTACCCCGCAGTGGTTCATCAGCATGGAACAGAAGGGTCTGCGCAAGCGCGCGCTGGAAGAGATCGAGCGCATCGAGCAAGACGGTATCAAACAGCACGGCCAGAGCGGCTGGGTACCGGCCTGGGGTAAAAACCGTATTCAGGCGATGGTCGAGAACCGTCCTGACTGGTGTATCTCCCGTCAGCGCACCTGGGGTGTGCCTATCTCCCTGTTCGTCCACAAAGAGACTCAGGCGCTGCACCCGGAATCCGTGCGCCTCATGCACGAAGTGGCCAAGCGGGTCGAACAGTCCGGCATCCAGGCCTGGTGGGATCTGGACAAGGCTGAGCTGCTTGGCAGCGATGCCGACATGTACGACAAGGTACCTGACACCCTGGACGTCTGGTTCGACTCAGGTTCAACCCACTCCTCTGTTGTCGATGCCCGTCCCGAGTTCAATGGCAACCCGGCCGACATGTATCTGGAAGGCTCTGACCAGCATCGTGGCTGGTTCATGTCCTCCCTGATGATCGGCGTGGCGATGAAAGACAAGGCTCCGTACAACCAGGTGCTGACTCATGGCTTCACCGTGGATGGTCAGGGCCGCAAGATGTCCAAGTCCATCGGCAACGTGGTCAGCCCGCAGGACGTGATGAACAAGCTGGGTGCTGACATCCTGCGTCTGTGGGTAGCGAGCACTGACTACACCGGCGAGATGACGGTCTCCGACGAGATCCTCAAGCGCTCTGCCGATGCTTATCGCCGTATCCGCAACACTGCCCGCTTCCTGCTGGCCAACCTGAACGGCTTCAATCCGGCGACCGATATGGTTGCGCCTGCCGACATGGTAGTGGTGGATCGCTGGGCTGTGGGTCGTGCCAAAGCGGTACAGGCCGAGATCATGACGGCGTTCGACGAGTACAACTTCCACGGTGTGACCCAGAAGCTGATGCAGTTCTGCTCCATCGAGATGGGCTCCTTCTATCTGGATGTCATCAAGGATCGCCAGTACACCGCTAAGGCTGACAGCCTGGCCCGTCGCTCCTGCCAGACTGCGCTCTATCACATCGCCGAAGCCATGGTGCGCTGGATGGCGCCGATCATGAGCTTCACCGCCGACGAGATCTGGGCACTGCTGCCGGGTGAGCGAGGTGAGTTCGTCTTCACCGAAGAGTGGTACGACGGCCTGTTCGGGCTGGAAGCGGGTGAAACCCTCAACGACGATTTCTGGGCCGAGATCCTCACCGTGCGCGGTGAAGTGAACAAGGCACTGGAAGTGGCTCGTGGCGAGAAGCGTATCGGTGGTTCCCTGCAGGCAGAACTGACCCTGTTCGCCAAGCCGGAGCTGGCCGCTCGTCTGAACGCCCTGGCCGATGAGCTGCGCTTCGTGCTGCTCACCTCCAAGGCCAAGGTGGTGGTGGCGGACACTGCTCCGGAAGGTTCTGTGGCGACCGAGCGTGATGACTTGTGGCTGAGCGTGGCTCAGTCTGCTGCCGCCAAGTGCGACCGCTGCTGGCACCACGTGGAAGACGTGGGCACCATCGCGGGTCACGAAGAGATCTGTGGCCGTTGTGTCACCAACGTCGAGGGTGACGGCGAAACGCGTCAATTTGCCTGATGAACATGACTCAACATAAAAGCGGCCTGCATTGGCTGTGGCTGGCGGTGCTGGCCTTTGTACTGGACCAGGCGAGCAAGCTCGCCGTGGTCAAGTTGCTGCCATTTGGTTACCCGGGGGTGGAGATCACCCCCTTCTTCAATCTGGTTCACGTCTACAACAAGGGCGCAGCCTTCAGCTTTCTGGCTGATCAGGGGGGCTGGCAGCGCTGGTTCTTCGCACTGCTCGCTTTTGCCATTTGTGGATTGCTGATCCACTGGCTGCGCAAGCAGTCGGTGACCCAGCGTTGGAGCGGTATCGCCTATTCGCTCATCATCGGCGGCGCCCTTGGCAACGTCTTTGATCGACTGGTGCTGGGCCATGTGGTCGATTTCCTCGACTTCTACTGGCAGCGAGCTCACTGGCCAGCGTTCAATCTGGCCGACAGCTTTATCTTTATCGGGGCCGCCATGATTGTGCTGGACGGTTTCCGTGGTGAGAAAAAGGGGCAGGCATGAGCCAGCAGATCACCGCTAACAGCAGCGTGCTGTTCCACTTCACCATCAAACTGGAAGATGGTTCGGTTGCCGATAGCACTGCGCTGCACGGCAAACCGGCCCGCCTGCGGATGGGCGATGGTAGCTTGACCCCCACCTTCGAGCAGTGCCTGCTGGGTTTGCTCGAGGGAGAGAGCAAGAGCTTCACGCTGGCGCCGGAGCAGGCGTTCGGCCTCTCCAATCCCGACAACATCTACCATCTGGACAGAGCCAAGTTTGGCGCCGATGTGGAGCCAAAAGTCGGCACCATCATCCTGTTCGATCAACCCAACGGCAGCGAGCTGCCGGGGATCATTCGGGCGGTAGCCGGGATGTCGGTGACGGTCGATTTCAACCACCCGCTGGCCGGTCATACCGTCACCTTCGAGGTGGAGATCCTGGGCGTTGATGATGAGGAGAAGGTGCACTAATGGATATTCTGCTCGCTAACCCTCGCGGTTTTTGCGCTGGAGTTGATCGCGCCATCAGCATTGTCGAGAGCGCGCTGGAGAAGTTCGGTGCTCCCATCTATGTCCGCCACGAAGTGGTGCATAACCGCTATGTGGTGAACAAGCTGAAGGATGCGGGGGCGGTGTTCGTCGAGGAGCTCGATGAGGTGCCGGATGACAGCATCGTCATCTTCTCCGCCCACGGTGTGGCCAAGACGGTGCGCGAGATGGCCAAGTCCCGCGCCCTCAAGGTATTCGATGCCACCTGCCCGCTGGTGACCAAGGTGCACATGGAGGTCCATCGCGCCAGCCGCAAGGGCTCCGAGGCTGTGCTCATCGGGCACGCCGGCCACCCCGAGGTGATCGGGACCATGGGACAGTACGAGAATCGCGAAGGCGGCATGTATCTGGTGGAGACACCGGAAGATGTGGCCAAGCTCAAGGTGAAGAATCCGGATGACCTCTGCTTCGTCACCCAGACCACCCTGAGCGTGGATGAGACTTCTGACGTGATCGATGCGCTGCGCAAACACTTTCCCAAGATCCAGGGGCCGCGCAAGGATGACATCTGCTACGCCACCCAGAACCGTCAGGATGCGGTGCGGGAGATGGCGGGGCTGGTGGACGCCATGCTGGTGGTGGGGTCACGCAACTCTTCCAACTCCAACCGTCTGCGCGAGCTGGCCGAGAAGGTGGGGGCCAGAGCCTATCTTATCGACGATGCATCGATGATCGAGGCGAGCTGGCTGGATGGGGTCAAAGCTATCGGCGTTACTGCCGGTGCCTCTGCCCCCGAGGTGCTGGTGCAATCCGTCATCACTCGCCTGCGCGAGCTGGGCGGCAAGGTGGTAGCCGAGCATCCTGGTCGTGAAGAGAACGTAGTCTTTGAGGTTCCTCCCGAACTTAGAATAATTTGAGTGCAGCCAGGAAGGCTTAAGAATAAAGTGTGTTGATAATGACGCCGGGTTTGTTCTAGAGACAGGCTCGGCGTTAAACTTATAGAGCAGTCAGTCACCAAGGATGGGATATGATTGGATACTTTCGTGGTTTTTCTCTTGTTGAGCTGATGATTGTCGTCGCCATCGTGGCGATTCTCGGCACCATCGCTTACCCCGCCTATCAGCAATATGTGCTGACCAGTCATCGTGTTGACGCAAAAAAAATGTTGCTTGATGCTGCCAATCGGCAGGAAACCTATTTTATGGATTTCAACCGGTATGCCTCTTCAGCAGCAGCACTCAATATTTCAGAGAATTCAGACTCAGGTTTTTATCATCTGGTGATCTCTGCAGCCAATACGACCTATACCTTGTCGGCTACCGCTTCCGGGGCGCAAGGCTCCGATAGAGACTGTATTGTTTTCTCTGTTGATCAAAATGGCACCAAGAGTGCAAAAAATATCAGCAATGCAACCAACAATGATTGCTGGAATTAGTCATGAAACGCTCTACATGCTCTTCCATATCGACCGGTTTCAGCCTGCTTGAGGTGATGATAGCTGCCGTGGTGCTTTCGTTTGGTTTGCTGGGATTGGTCGCCATGCAGGCACAATCAAAGTTTTCCGGCTATGAGGCCAGGCAGCGTACTATCGCGAGCTGGTTGGCAAACGACATGGTCGAACGGATCAAGGTCAATCGGGCTATTTGGGAGTTGCAGGCAAACAATACCTGGATAGTCAGTGCCGGAACATCCTCGTTGCCATCTTGTGCCAATGCAAATGGCACCATGAGTGGGTGTAACGATGCGAATATGCTGGCGCTGGATCTCTATTACTGGCGTCAATCCTTATTGGGCAGTTCGGCATCGGGAGCTGGCACCACCTTGCAGAATCCAACTGGTTGCATCATCAAGGGGGCGAGTAATGCGCTAACCGTTGCTATTTTCTGGGCGGGACGAAAGGACTCTCATGATGGCTCGAGCGCACTAACATCAACTACAACGAATTCGTGTGGTATATCTGGGGTCGATTTGACGAGGCGTCAGTACGTACTGACGACCACGCTATGAAACAACGTGGCTTCACCTTGATTGAATGGCTTATTGCCATGGTTATAGGGGTATTTCTACTCGGTGGAGTGCTGAGTATTTTTGTGGCTTCGCGTAGCACTTCTGAGGACTCGTTTGACCAGAGTGAACTGCAAGAGAATGGCCGCTTGGCAATGCGCCTGATTGCACAAGATCTCAAATGGGCCGGGTTTTGGGGCGATTACACCGGTATGCCGATGCAACTAAATGTCGGGGTGACGGCAACGACCGGGGCGGTTGTTACATCGGCCAAAGATTGTTTGGATGAGCGGGGTGAGGGGAGCCTACCCTCTACTTCGGCACCACTTCGTGGTCTATGGGCTGTTAATGTTGATAGCAATAAGTTAACTACTGGTAATGCATTCAGCTGTATTGCATCGGCAAACAGAGTTGCGAATTCAGATATTATTAGCATCAAGCGGTTGATGGGTTTCCCCTTGGCAGACAGTGCACTCTCTGCAAACCGATTTTATATGGCAACAACACCTCAGTCAGCTATTATATTTCGTGGCAATGAAACTCCTCCTACTAATACAGCGATGCCAAATAGACAGTTATGGGAGTATCAGCACTATATCTATCATATTGCTGATAATAATGGTGTGCCAGAATTACATAAGCGAATGCTGACTGCCAATGATGGTTCATGGGATATTTCTGGTGCGCTTGCACAAGGTATAGAAAAAATAACATTGCTATATGGTGTAGATACCAGCCCGGTTCAGGATGGCCGAATAGATAAATATGTGGCAATCAATTCTGTTGCAAGTAATGAATGGAATGAAGGTCGTGTAATCGCGGCCCGCCTATTTATTCTTGTTCGCTCATTACAGGCATCTAATAAATATGTAAATAACAATACCTATCAGGTCGGAAATATTCAGGTGCCAAGTAATGGTGATGGTTTTCGTCGCTTGCTCTTGGAAACGTCAATCGCGTTGAGAAACCCGGCTGCTGTTGCCGGAGGTGGAAAATGAGAAGAACTAGAGGCGTGGCGTTAATAGTGGCGTTGGTCATTCTGGTGCCACTTACCTTGATTGCTGTTGTGATGATGCAGTCCAGTGGGGTTGATCTCAAAATGGCGGGGGCTGCTGCAAGCTTGCAGCAAGCCGAACATCGAGTCGAAGGAATGATTGAGAGCGCATTATTGCAAGCAGGCCTGTCTAGCAAGATTGCGACTATGGGAGCCAGCTCTGCAATCTCTGTTAATGGTAACACGGTAAATATGGAGCGGCGTGGTGAAAGTGTCTGCAAGCGTAAAGTGGATGCCAGTAGCCAGAATGTTATCCCCTCTTGCCGTTATGTCGAGATGCAGGCTGGGGGAACATACGGCAAGAATAGCCGGGCAATGACTTGGACTGCAGGGGTGGAACAGCCCCTGTTAAAGGCGGAATAGGAGCATAGGATATGCATAAACATGGACGTGCCCTGCTGCTTTGCGGTGCAATTGCAGCCATGCCGGTGTTGGCGAATAGTAGTTATTCTGATGATACCGAGTTGTTTATTTATGACTTCTCTAAGGCTGGTGATTTTAGACCCAAGATTCTGGTGATTTTTGATAACTCAGGGAGTATGAGTGAGACAATGTATGTAGGGGAAGATTATGACCCTAAAAAAAAATATCCAGCGCTCACTAATGATCCTGGTATTGGTAATAATTATATCTATTTTTCTACGGATGGTACAGTTCCATCCATTACCAATAAAAAGAGATTTCAAGACAGTATTAATGCCTGCGCATCGTCCAAGACACCATTATCTACTGTTGGCTATTTTCAGTCTCAAGTGTGGAGCTATCGTCACTCCAGTTATTCAGGAGGCCAACCAAGGCAAGGTGTATGGGAGTCTGTTTCTGGCCGTACCGAGGCTGATTTTTCATTGATAGATTGCAAACAGGATATTCTTGCCAAGAACACCAATAATCCTTATTCGGGGCCGGAATTGATGGTGGAAAGTATGCCCAGTGGTTATCCTGTCAACAAGACATCAAATGGCAGTGGATTATGGTATTATACAACCGACATTAGAGCAGTAGCGGCAGGAAGCAATATTTCGGTGACTTTATATACTGCCAACTATATTCGCTGGTATTATGGCCCGACTAGCCCAAAACTCAAGTCTCGGCTACAAGTGGCAAAAGATGCAGTGAAGGGGCTGATATCTTCAACACCTGGTGTAGACTTTGGCTTGGCGGTATATAACTATAATGACAGTGATGGTTCGAAAAGTGGTGGGCGTATCGTCCGTCGAATTCTGAGTAACGATACCGATATGGGTAATGGTGTTACGGCGGAAAAAAATATATTGTCGACCATAGACAGCTTGGGGGCAGAAACCAATACACCATTGTGTGAAACGCTCTATGAGGCATATCGTTTTTTTGGTGGTCAAAAAGTTTATTTTGGAGATGATGACGATTCACGTACACCAACCCGAGATAAATTGGCTGAATATCCTGTCGATACATATAAAGCGCCTTATGATAAATGCTCAAATAACGGTTATGTAATTTACATTACGGATGGTGAGCCGACACAAGATACAAATGCAAACTCGCTTGTTCAGGGGTTGATCAGCACCTTGAATGCGACTGAAAAGGCTGCGTATGGTACAACCGTTGGTTATGGTACTAGGGGCAGCACCAGTTATCTGGCTGCACTTGCTGGGTATATGAAGAACAAGGATGTGAATCCTGGTTCATCCGGTGTTCAGACTGTGACCACCTTTACTGTCGGGTTCGGAGATGATGCTGTTAGTGGTGCGGGTAACCTGTTAGCCGAAACGGCTCGTCGTGGGGGGGGGGTGTATTATCCCGCGACCAGTGCTGAGGCTTTGAGTCAGGCGTTGAAATCATCTTTACTGGCAATATTACGTATTAATACATCTCTGGTCTCTCCTGCTATTGCAACTAACAATTTTGACCGTACGCGTAGTCTTAACAATATTTACTATGCAATGTTTGAACCTGACACAGGACCTAGATGGAAAGGTAATTTGAAAAAGCTGGTGCTGTCAGACAAGGGCTACGTTGTCGACACAACCAATTTACCTGCTATAAAAAGTGATGGAACCATTCTGGAAAATGCTAAAACCTTCTGGTCATCAGAAGAAGATGGTAATAAAGTGGCAAAAGGTGGTGTCCAGGATATGCTCGCCGACAAAAGCAATCGTAAAATCTATCTAATCAATGACAAGGCATCCCCTAAGCGTCTTGATGATTTCAAGCTTAGCAACGCCCAGACCATGGCGGGAAGTGCCGAGGTGTTGAGCTCTATGATGCAATTATCTGACGTATCTGAACTGGATGAAATGTTCAGCTGGATTACAGGTTCCGATGTCGATAATGAAGATAATGACAGTAGCACGTCAATACGAAAATATATTCTTGGTGATCCACTGCACTCTAGGCCTCTTGTCGTTAACTATGGTTGTACTGTGGAGTCCGGTCAGTCTAGCTGTACACCTGATCTCAGGATCATTATGGGAACTAATGCCGGTTTTCTGCATATGTTCAAGGATCTCGGCAGTTCGGTGGATGAGACTTGGGCAATGATGCCTTATCCACTGTTGGCTAATCAGAAAGTCCTTCGAGGCAATGCTGAATCATCGACTCATGTGTTTGGTGTTGACTCATCACCTGTCGCACTTATCAAGGATGCTAACCAAAATGGTGTAATAAAATCCTTGGAGGGTGATTTTGTATGGATTTTCTTCGGGCTACGTGGCGGTGGGAAAAATTACTATGCCTTGGATATAACGAATCCGGATGCTCCTGCATTAAAGTGGTCTTTGACACCTGACACTACAGGATTTTCTCGACTAGGGCAGACATGGTCGGTGCCAGAGGTGGCGTTTATCCCGGGCGTTACAGACCCTGTGGTGATTTTTGCTGGTGGATATGATCTGAATAAAAGTGCTCTTGGACTTGGTGGTTCGGATGGGAGTGGTGCTGGTATCTATATAGTCAACGCCAGTACCGGAGAGTTAATTTATAGCGTGACGCCTGCAGCTACCAGCGCTACGAATTTACAAGTTAGTACAATGCTGGATAGCATGCCAGGCTCTGTCGCAACTCTAGATAGTGATGGTGATGGCAAGGTCGACCGCATTTATGCGGGGGATACTGGTGGGAATATATGGCGCATGGATTTGCCAAAGGCCCAAAAGGACAGTTGGAGCGTATTCAAATTTGCCAGCTTAGGTTCGGATTCAGTTCTGGGTGATGACAGACGGTTTTTCACGCAGCCAGTTCTGGTCAGAACCATTAATAAAGGCTGGGAGGTTAAAAATAGTCAGTACGTTTATAGCGAGCGTCCCTTTGATGCGGTTCTTATTGGTTCTGGTGATAGAAACCGCCCATCATCTGAGTCAGCGGTCAATAATGCCTATTTCATGTTGCGAGATTATCAAGTCGTTCCAAAATCATACCGTGTGGAGCCGCCACCGGCTGCCATTACGATAGACCAGCTTTATGATGTGACTACCGATCCGTTCCTAGGTAAAAACGATGAGCAGATATTGACGATTAAGAAAAATCTGACCAGCAAGCTGGGTTGGAAATATTGGCTGGAAGAGAATGGAGAGAAGTCGATGGGGGCGGGAGTGGTGTTGCAAGGCAAGCTCTACTTCACCTCTTTCTTGCCTCAGGTGCAGTCATTTGAGGAGTGCACTATCCAGTCGATCGGCGCAATGCGCCAATATATGGTTGATATGCATTATGGTACTTCGTTCCGTTACACGGTCGATCAGGCTGGTAATCAATCTCCGGAGCGCTATGTCGAGGTTAACAATAAGGTTGCCGATGATCTGGTTGTTCATGCCGGTGATGATGCCAAAATTCGCATCATAGGTGGTGCGCCGGGTGAAGAGGTGATTCTCAAGGATGAAGGGAATGGCCAGCCCAAACGTTGTACCGGTGCGGGTGAGTGTTCAGAGGGGGCCGATGAGGCAGAAATGGATATGACACCCAAGAAGATATACCTCTATGAGGATGAACCCCAATGAAAGTGATCTTACTGTTGACAGGCCTGCTGGGCGCTATCAGCGCCCATGCGCTTGAGGATAGAAAGTGCTACGTCGAGTTGGAAAATGGCGAGCATGTTATTTTGCAGGGAACCATTACGGATAGCCAAAAGCCGGAGGTTATCTTCAAGAAGAAGGGGTTTGAAATGGATGGGCAACTCTCCATGGTCAGAAGAGTGCTGGAGTGTCAGCCGAGTGCTCAACCATTCAATCTGGTTGCCGCTCAGAAGCAGGAGAGTCAACAGCCAAGATAACTTGGCAATCAGGGACAAATAGTCGTGGTATCTGTCCTGCTGCTGCGGCCGGAGACAGCAATGACCAGATCAATCTCCGGCTCCTCGCTGACACACACTTTGATGGTCATATTGGTACCCAGACTGGTGCCGTCTGGTGCAAACAAGACACGAGTTCTTGTTGAGCTGATGATGGCATCGGATGCAAATGCCGGAGTTCGTGCGAGCTCGGTTTCGCCGATGTCTAGCCTGGAGTTACTGTTGTCATCAGTAAATACAAGAAATTGGTTGGGATTGGTTGATACGCATTGGTCGTTGCTATTTATCAAACATGCCGTCACGGTTTGTTGATCGCTGATCGCCTGATTACGAGCAAAATGCAGATGTTTCATCAGTCGCTCGCTTTCATATTTGGCGGTGTTCTCTTTGAGCAAATCGCCGAGGGAGGGAATACCAATGCCAAGCAGTATGACCCCCAAAGCTATGGCGATCATCAGCTCTAATAAGGTAAATCCGTGTTGTTTCATAGTGGCCTGAGGCTTGTCGTTCCGTGACTATTTACAGCTTATCCTTCCCGTTGCTTGCTGTCACATGCAAACACCTGTCTTGAACTGGCAGATTGCCCCCCTTTTCTTTATCATTCCCCATCATTTTTGATTTTAAGATGCATCGCCATGGCAAAAGCCCTCTCTCTGATGCTTGCCCAGTTGAATCTGACGGTAGGCGCCATCGAAGATAACACTGACAAAGTGCTCGCTGCGGCTGCTCAAGCCGAACAGCAAGGCGCTGATCTGCTGGTCTGCTCCGAGCTGGCCCTGACCGGCTATCCACCGGAAGATCTGCTGCTGCGTGCCGATTTGATGATCCGGGTCGATGCCGCGCTGGCTCGCGTTGCCGCATGGCAGGGCAACTGTGCCATTTTGGTGGGGCATCCCTGGCGTGACGGGGAGGCGCTCTACAACGCAGCGTCCCTTTATGAGCAGGGCAAGCTGATTGCCCGTTACTTCAAGCAGGACTTGCCCAACTACGGGGTATTCGACGAGAAGCGCTACTTCACTGCTGCCGCTGAGACCTGCGTGGTACCGTTCCGTGGCCACCAGTTGGGGCTGCTCATCTGTGAAGACCTGTGGCAACCTGGTCCGGCGCTGGCCGCCAAGGCAGCAGGCGCCGAGCTGCTGCTCACCATCAATGCGTCGCCTTACGATCAGGAAAAACCCTGGATCCGCCGCGAGCTGATGACAGAGCGCTGTGATCAGACCGGCCTGCCACTGGTCTACCTCAATCAGGTATGCGGTCAGGATGAGCTGATTTTCGACGGCTGCTCCAAGGTGTTCAACAGCCAGGGCGAGTTGACCCACAAACTGGCACCGTTTGCTGAAGAGCTGGCGCTGGTGCGCTTTGCCGATGGTCAACCGGTGAAAGAGCGGGAACCTGCGGCGCCGCTGGCTCCGTTGGCCGAGACCTATCAGGCGCTGGTGCTGGCGGTGCGTGACTATGTCACCAAGAACGGCTTCCACGGGGCTGTACTGGGTCTCTCCGGCGGGATCGACTCGGCACTGACGCTGGCCATCGCGGCCGATGCCATCGGGGCCGACAAGGTGCAGGCGGTGATGATGCCGTTCCGCTACACCGCCCAGATGAGTGTCGAGGATGCCAAAGAGCAGGCCGAGCGGATGGGGGTTGAGTTCAATATCGTCTCCATTGAGCCGATGTTCGAAGGGTTTATGACCCAGCTGGCGCCGCTGTTTGAAGGTACCGCGCGCGATACCACCGAAGAGAACCTGCAGGCGCGCTGCCGCGGTGTGCTGTTGATGGCGCTCTCCAACAAACGTCGTCGCATCGTGCTGACCACTGGCAACAAGAGCGAAATGGCGGTCGGTTATGCCACTCTGTACGGAGACATGGCGGGCGGTTTCGACGTGCTGAAAGATGTGCCCAAGACGCTGGTCTTCAAATTGTGCGAATATCGCAACTCGGTCGACTATGTGATCCCGCAGCGGGTTATCGACCGTCCTCCTTCAGCGGAGCTGGCGCCGGATCAGGTGGATCAGGACAGCCTGCCTCCTTACGACATCCTCGATGCGATCCTTAAGCGCTACGTGGAAGAGGATGCCTCGGTTGCCGACATGGTGGCAGAGGGCTTCGAGGAGGCTGTGGTACGCAAGGTGATCCGGCTGGTGGATCTCAACGAATACAAGCGCCGTCAGGCGGCGGTCGGGCCCCGTATTACGGCTCGCAACTTTGGTAAGGATCGCCGTTACCCCATTACATCCGGGTTCGGCAAACAGAACTGGTAAGGAGTCACCATGAAGAAGATTGAAGCCATCATCAAACCGTTCAAGCTGGACGATGTGCGCGAGGCCCTGGCCGAGATCGGCATCAACGGCATGACTGTTTCCGAAGTCAAAGGCTTCGGCCGCCAGAAGGGCCATACCGAGCTCTATCGCGGCGCCGAATATATGGTCGACTTCCTGCCAAAAGTGAAGGTAGAACTGGTGGTGCAGGACGAGGATCTCGATGCTTGTCTGGAAGCGATCCAGAATACTGCCCGCACCGGCAAGATTGGTGATGGCAAGATCTTCGTCTGCGAGGTGGAGCGTGTCATTCGTATCCGTACCGGCGAAGAGAACGAAGACGCGATCTGACCTTGGCTATCTCTTTACCTGACCAGAGGCGCGAAGCGCGACCTCATTTGATGGGGTGGATGCGCGTTCTGGTGGGTGCCAGCATGTTGGCTAGCCTGACAGCCTGCAGTACCCGCCCACCGGCTCAGCCGGAGAATCTGTGCCAGATCTTTCGTGAGAAGCCGGAGTGGCACAAGGCTGCGCTCAAGATGAACGAGAAGTGGGGGACGCCGATCCATGTGGTGATGGCCATGATGTATCAGGAGTCCTCTTACGTACATGATGCCCAGCCGCCGATGCAGTATTTCCTCTTCATCCCGACCGGGCGGGCCAGTTCAGCTTATGGTTATGCTCAGGTCAAAGATGAAACCTGGGCTGATTACCAGCGGGAAACCGGCAACAGCTGGAGTGACCGCGATGACTTTGCCGACGCCATCGATTTTATGGGTTGGTACACTAACAAAGCCCAGCGGCTCAATGGCACCTCCAAGTGGGATGCCTATGGCCAGTACCTCAACTATCACGAAGGGTGGGGTGGCTACCGGCGTGGCAGCTATCGTAGCAAGGGGTGGTTGATGAAGACCTCTCGCAAGGTGGAAGCTCGCGCCCAGCGCTACGGCGCCCAGTACCGTCAATGCCAGGCTCAGCTCTCCCGTGGGGGTTGGTTCTGGTAACCAAATCAGGAGTCAGAAATGCCGTTATTGGACAGTTTTACCGTTGACCACACCCGTATGGAAGCGCCTGCGGTGCGTGTGGCCAAGACCATGCAGACCCCGAACAAGGACACCATTACCGTGTTCGACCTGCGTTTCTGCGTACCGAACCAGGAGATCCTCTCCGAGCGCGGTATCCATACGCTGGAGCACCTGTTTGCCGGGTTTATGCGTGATCATCTGAATGGCAACGGTGTGGAGATCATCGACATCTCCCCCATGGGTTGCCGTACCGGTTTCTACATGAGCCTGATTGGTGCGCCGGATGAAGCTCGTGTCGGCGCCGCCTGGCAGGCCGCCATGAGCGACGTGCTGACCGTGCAGGAGCAGGGCAAGATCCCCGAGCTGAACGAGTATCAGTGCGGTACCTACAGTATGCATTCGCTGGAAGAGGCCCATGCCATCGCTCGCCATGTGCTGGAGCGCGGCATCGGCGTTAACCACAACGACGAGCTGGCCCTGCCGGAAGAGAAGCTGAAGAGCCTGTGAGGCCGATGAGCTGTCGCTTATCGGATAATCTCTTCAGGGAATGTTAAAAGAGCCGGTCAGCCACGCTGACCGGCTCTTTTTTATCTCGCCCGATCACAATAATGGGGACTACTTGCTCCCCTTGCCGACTCTGATTAGGATGATTTTTGACCTGAATCTGTTGGCGGAGGTGTGACGATGAAAGGGGTATTGCTACGTTGGCTGGCCCGTTACGACGCGTGGTGCGAGGAGTGGGGGCTCACTCAGGAGAACCGGCGCTGCTGCACGCCGGTTCGTTATGATGAAGATCCAGCAAAAGAGCGAGCCTGCACAGAAGAGGCCAAGCTCAATCAAAATTGCGGGTCACGGCACCGGTAACACTGTTGTACTCAAAGCCGAGGCCGTTTTCATAATCTGAATTACTAGGGAAGCGGCCCACAGATTCTTGCAGAATATAACGGCAGTTTGAGTGTTCTAAACCACTTGGTTCAGTTTGGTCATCTGCAGGAATTAGCTTTGAGATATAAACTGTGTTTTCGTCCTTCTTGTCCTCATCAGCCACAGACTGATCAGTATCAAGTATTGCGGCGAAAAGAAGAGCGCAGTCATCCCTGCTGTTAACAGAGATCTCGTTGCTACCTCCACCTGTAGATGGTTCATCTATTCCTTGACCACCTTCTTCCGTGCCTACAGGCCAGCCATAGTGGTTGATATCCAGATCTTTGTTGCCCATCCCACTGAAGTTATACAGTGCGAGATTTTGCCCTTTCACTTTCACCGCCCAGCCAGCATGAGTCAGCTGTACTGCACTGGCAAAGCTGCCTGCGGTCGCCGAGACCGTGCTTTTCAGGGCATCATCCTTGATATTGATAAAGCGGGGCAGGGCGGTGACGGCCAGGATCCCCAGCACTATGATCACCAGCACCAGTTCAATCAGGGTAAAGCCGTTGTTTCTGTTGTTCATCATGTTCAATGACCCATTAAATACCGCAAACAGGTGTGAGTGATATGCAGCTGATAGATACCCATTGCCATCTCGACTTTCCGGTTTTCGACCAGGACCGGGAGGCGCTGCTAGCCCGTTGCCGAGCATTAGGGGTGACGGAGTATATCATTCCTGCCATCGCAGAGGATAACTGGACTCGTGTGATGGCACTGGCAGATCAGCATGCTGACCTCTTTTATGGTCTGGGTATTCATCCCTGGTATGCCGGTGAGCAGCGGGAAGGGGTGATGGAGCGCCTACGGACGTTGGTGATGAGCCAACCTGCCGGGCTGGTGGCCATTGGCGAGTGTGGGCTGGATCTGCGCTCTCACGTGCCGCAGGAGGGGCAGCTTGCGCTGTTTGAGGCTCAGATCCGGCTGGCATGCGAGGCCGGGTTACCCCTGATGATCCACTCGGTGCGTGCCAATGACTCGGTGGCCAAGGTCTTGCGCCGCTTCAAGCCGCCACGTGGCGGGGTGATCCACGCCTTCAGCGGTTCGCTGCAGCAGGCGAAGGCATTCTGGCAACTGGGCTTTCGCCTCGGGGTGGGTGGGGTGATCAGTTTTGAGCGAGCGAACAAAACCCGCGAGGTATTTCGGGCCATGCCGCTCGAGGCCCTGGTGCTGGAAACCGACTCGCCCGATATGCCGTTGCAGGGCGAGCAAGGAGCCAGAAATACCCCGGAATCATTACCAAAAATCGCGGCGCTATTCATGGCGTTTCGGGAAGAATCCTCAGAGCATGTTGCTAATATGTTGTCTGATAATGCTCGGCGTCTTTTCCATCACGGCTAATGTTGTAGAAACATTTTTGCAACATTTGAGCAAGCTGTAAGGAAAAAAAATGAGCGTAAAAATCGTTTGCTGTCTAATTTTGTGGCACTTGGACATTTTGATAACGATAAAATGTGACCAGCATTCTATTTTATCGGCTTTTAATTAGTATAATGCGCTCCCTTTGATACATCGATATCGCTACATTAAATTAACAATTTGGGTGCTGCTCTAAGAGGATGTTTTTATAATGAGTATAATCATGAGTTTGGTGGGGATGGTCACACTCATCCTTATCGCAATATTGTTCTCCAGTAATCGTAAGGCCATCAACAAGCGTACTGTTGTTGGTGCTTTTATAATTCAACTGCTACTCGGTGCGTTTGTTTTGTATGTACCGATTGGCCGTGACATTCTTTATGCAGTGTCTAGTGGTGTGTCAGAAGTATTTTCGTACGGTAAATATGGTATCGACTTCCTATTTGCAGGCCTGGCCAGCGATAAGATGTTTGAACTATTTGGCGGCGGCGGTATGGTATTTGCCATTAGAATTTTGCCGACCATTGTATTTTTCTCTTCTCTGATTGCCGTACTCTATTATCTGGGGATTATGCAGGTTGTTATTAACCTGTTGGGTGGTGGTCTGCAGAAAGTATTGGGAACTTCCCGTACAGAATCCCTCTCTGCTACTGCCAATATCTTTGTCGGTCAGACCGAAGCGCCGCTGTTAGTTCGTCCTTACATTGCCAAGATGACAGATTCCGAGCTGTTTGCCGTCATGTGTGGTGGTCTGGCTTCTGTTGCGGGTGCGGTGATGGTTGGTTACGCCGGCATGGGGGTCAAGATGGAGTACCTGATTGCTGCCTCTTTCATGGCTGCTCCCGGTGGTCTGCTGTTCGCCAAGCTGCTGGTTCCTGAGACTGAAACCCCTAGCTATGATACTAACTCTAACGATGACGAGTTGGATGACAAGCCTGCCAACGTGATCGATGCTGCTGCCGCAGGTGCTGCTGCCGGTATGCAATTAGCGTTGAATGTGGGCGCCATGTTGTTGGCTTTCGTTGCCCTGATCGCCATGATTAACGGCATCTTCTCTGGTGTCGGTGGCTGGTTCGGCTATCCGCAACTCTCTCTGGAGCTGCTGCTGGGCTGGGTCTTCTCCCCGCTGGCCTTCCTGATCGGTGTGCCTTGGAGCGAAGCCGTTGTTGCCGGTTCCTTCATCGGTCAGAAAGTGGTGGTGAACGAGTTCGTTGCTTATTTGAATTTTGCTCCGTACATCAAAAATGAAATGCTGATCAATGGTGTTGCGATGTCTGAGCACACCAAGGCGATCATCTCCTTTGCTTTGTGTGGTTTTGCCAACCTCTCTTCCGTCGCTGTTCTGCTCGGTGGTCTGGGCTCCATGGCACCGAACCGCCGTGGCACCATTGCACGTTTTGGCCTGAAAGCCGTACTGGCTGGCTCTCTGTCAAACCTGATGTCTGCCACTATCGCAGGCTTCTTCCTGGCATTGTCTGCCATGTAATTTGGGTCTGATTGACAGACGTTAAACACCAACGCCACGGCATCAGTCGTGGCGTTGGCATATGGAGCAGTGACAACCGTTTTCCTATCTAAACTAATAATTTAAATAGGACAATTCGGGGGTCGTATGAGTGAAGCACTACTGGCAATGGTTGCTGGTTTTATTGTCGGTTTGTTGTTTTCTTTCCTCAAATTGCCGATCCCGGCACCTCCCGTTCTGTCCGGGGTGATGGGGATCGTCGGGGTCTATCTGGGGGGGCTGGCCTACTCCTGGATCCTGACTCGCTTCTTTTCGTAAGGTTTTTTTGACAGGGATTTGCCAGATGTGAGGTACCTCTGAAATTGGCAAATCCGGCTTGCAAACAGGGGGTATCTCGGCTGAAATAGGCGTTGCCAGCAGGGTGCTGGCAATGACTAATACTCGATGAAATCGGGTGTTGGCGGTCAAATGGAATTGATTGGGAAGTCGGGTCAGATGTTGTCGGCCTTTCTCAAGTCTTCATGGAACCAAGTCCGCACTTTTGTAAGAAAGTGACAGGGCTCTTGCCTTATTTACAGTCGTCATGCCTCCGCATTCGCACTGTAATTCCATTCCCGTATAGCTGGGGATCTACACCTATCCATTCATTTGCTGGATGTTGTGGTGGTGCCCGGTTATCTGGATTAAATCGAGACTTTGGAGAATAGAATGACCGATCTGAAAGTGGCCGCCCAGCGCGCCCTGAACCTGATGGACCTGACCACCCTGAACGATGATGACACCGATCAGAAGGTGATCGACCTGTGCCGCAAGGCCAAGTCACCGGCAGGCCTGACTGCCGCCGTCTGCATCTATCCCCGTTTTATCCCTATCGCTCGCAAGACTCTGCGTGAGATCGGTGCTGCCGATGTGCGCATCGCGACCGTGACCAACTTCCCGCACGGTAACGACGACATCGAGATCGCCGTGGCCGAAACCCGTGCTGCCGTTGCCTATGGTGCCGACGAAGTGGACGTGGTGTTCCCGTACCGCGCCTTCATGGCGGGCAATGAACAGATCGGTTTTGATCTGGTCAAAGCTTGTAAAGAAGCCTGTGGCGCCAACGTGCTGCTGAAAGTGATCATCGAAACCGGTGAATTGAAAGAAGAGGCGCTGATCCGTCGTGCTTCTGAAATCTGTATCGATGCCGGTGCCGATTTCATCAAGACCTCTACCGGCAAGGTACCGGTCAATGCGACTCCGGAAGCGGCGCGCATCATGATGGAAGTGATCAAGGCCAAGAATCCGAAAGTCGGCTTCAAGCCTGCTGGTGGCGTGAAAGACGCAGCCGTTGCCGGTCAATATCTGGCCATGGCCGAAGAGATCCTCGGCAATGACTGGGTCTCCGCCCGCACTTTCCGCTTCGGTGCCTCCAGCCTGCTGGCCAGCTTGCTGGCTACCCTGGGGCACGGCGAGAAGCCGGCCAACACCAGCGGTTACTAATAATAAGTTGATGAGAGGGCGGGACTCTCCCGCCCTGTTAAGCCCCCACCATGAGGTGCGCGGGCAAGGATTCAGGCTTGTTTTACGCCAGCGATGGCGGAGGGAATGAAAGATGTTTTTGCCTCAAGAAATTATTCGCAAGAAGCGCAACGGTGAAGCGCTCAGTACCCAAGAAATTCAATTCTTCGTTCAGGGCATTACCAACAACACCATCGGCGAGGCGCAGATCGCGGCGCTGGCGATGGCGGTCTACTTCAAAGACATGACCATGGATGAGCGGGTTGCCCTGACCTGTGCCATGCGCGACTCCGGCATGGTGCTCTCCTGGGATCATCTGAACCTGGGTGGCCCGATTGTCGACAAACACTCCACCGGTGGTGTGGGTGATGTGGTTTCCCTGATGCTTGGCCCAATGGTTGCCGCGTGCGGCGGTTTCGTGCCGATGATCTCCGGCCGTGGCCTGGGCCACACCGGTGGTACGCTGGACAAGCTGGATGCCATTCCCGGCTACCAGACCTCGGTCGACAACGATCGTTTCCTGAAAGTGGTGAAAGAGGCGGGTGTCGCCATCATCGGTCAGACCGGCGATCTGGCCCCGGCTGACAAGCGCATCTATGCGGTACGGGATATCACTGCGACTGTTGAATCCATCGCCATGATCACCGGCTCCATCCTCTCCAAGAAGCTTGCCTCCGGGCTTGAAGCTCTGGTGATGGACGTCAAGGTGGGATCCGGTGCCTTTATGCCGACCTTCGAGGCCTCCGTAGAGCTGGCCAAGAGCATTGTGGCCGTGGCCAACGGTGCTGGCTGCCGCACCTCCGTCCTGCTGACCGACATGAACCAGGTTCTGGCCTCCAGCGCCGGTAATGCGGTGGAAGTGCGCGAAGCGGTGCGTTACCTGACCGGTGAGTACCGCAACCCGCGCATCCACGCAGTGACCATGGCGCTGGCTTGCGAGATGCTGATCTCTGCCGGTCTGGCCAGCGATGAGCGTGATGCCCGCGCCAAGCTGCAGGCGGTACTGGACAACGGCAAGGCTGCCGAGATCTTCGGCCGCATGGTAACCGGCCTCGGTGGTCCGTCCGACTTTATGGAACGTTATGATCACCACCTGCCGAAGGCTGCCATCGTGCGCCCGGTATTCGCGGCCAACAGCGGTTTCGTGACCGCCATGAATACCCGTGAAGTGGGCTTGGCCGTGGTGGCCATGGGCGGCGGTCGCCGCGCTGCCGGTGACAAACTCGATTATGCGGTCGGTCTGACCGACTTTATCCGCCTGGGTCAACGCGTCGATGCTGACAAGCCGATCGCCATGATCCACGCTCAGACGGAAGAGCAATATGCTCAGGCTGCCAGCATGGTGCAGGCTGCTGTCCAGATTGGTGACGAGCAGCCGGAAGCACTGCCTGAAGTGTACCGCCGCATCACCTTGGCTGATTTGTAACAAGGGGAAGACCCATGAAACGTACTTTTATTCTGATGATGGACTCTTTCGGTATTGGCGCTGCTGCCGACGCCGACAAATTCGGAGATGTGGGCGCCAACACCCTTGGCCATATCGCCAAAGCGTGTGCGGCGGGTGAAATTGAAGGCCGTGGTGCCCTCAATCTGCCAAACCTCAACAAGCTGGGTCTGGGCCACGCCTGCGAGCAGGCGTCCGGCTACTTCCCGGAAGGGCTGAAGAAAGATATCGATGTAGTCGGTGCCTACGGCTTTGCCCAGGAGCTCTCCTCCGGCAAGGACACCCCGTCCGGCCACTGGGAGATCGCCGGTGTGCCCGTGCTGTTCGAGTGGGGCTACTTCAAGGATCATTCCAACAGCTTCCCGCAGGAGCTGCTGGACGCCATCGTGGAGAAGGCTGGCCTGCCGGGTTATCTGGGCAACTGCCACGCCTCCGGTACCCAGGTGCTGGACGATCTCGGTGAAGAGCATATGCGCACCGGCAAGCCGATCCTCTACACCTCTGCCGACTCCGTGTTCCAGATTGCCTGCCACGAAGAGACCTACGGCCTCGAGAAGCTCTATGAGCTGTGCCACATCGTGCGCGAGCTGCTGGAGCCCTACAACATTGGCCGCGTCATCGCGCGTCCGTTCGTGGGCACTGGCAAGGGCAACTTCAAACGTACCGGCAACCGTCACGACTACTCCGTGCTGCCGCCGGCACCGACCGTGCTCGACTACATGAAAGATGCGGGTGGCCAGGTGGTCTCCATCGGCAAGATCGCCGACATCTATGCCGAGCAGGGCATCACCAAGAAGGTGAAGGGTACAGGTCTGGTTGAGTTGTGGGACCGTACTCTGGAAGAGGTGAAAGCGGCCGGTGACAACACCATCGTCTTTACCAACTTCGTCGACTTTGATTCCTCCTACGGCCACCGTCGTGACGTGAAGGGCTACGCCGAGGCGCTGGAGTATTTCGATGCGCGCTTGCCGGAGCTGTTCGCCCTGCTGCAAGATGGCGACGTCGTGGTGCTGACCGCTGACCACGGCTGTGACCCGACCTGGGGTGGCACCGACCACACCCGTGAATACATTCCGGTGCTGTTCTTCGGCAAGCCGGTCAAGGCCGGTTCCGTCGGTCGTCGCGAAACCTTTGCCGATATCGGCCAGAGCATTGCGGCGTACCATGGTCTGCCGAAACTGGAATACGGTAGCAGTTTCCTGTAATTTCCCCGCCCGCCACTTCGGCGGCGGGCAATTTATAAAACAATAAAACTCAACCTGTGTGAAGGAATCAAGAGAATGGCAACTCCCCATATTAATGCGAAAGATGGCGCTTTTGCTGATACCGTGCTGATGCCGGGTGACCCCCTGCGCGCCAAGTACATCGCTGAAACTTTCCTGGAGAACGTCGAACAGATCTGCGACGTGCGCAACATGTTCGGCTTTACCGGTACCTACAAGGGCCGTCGTATCTCCGTCATGGGCCACGGCATGGGTATCCCGTCCTGCTCCATCTACGCAAAAGAGCTGATCACCGATTACGGTGTGAAGACCCTGATCCGCGTGGGCTCCTGCGGTGCCGTGCGTGAAGATGTGAAACTGCGTGACGTGGTGATCGGTATGGGTGCCTGCACCGACTCCAAAGTAAACCGTCTGCGTTTCAAAGATCACGACTTCGCAGCCATCGCCGACTTCGACCTGGTTGCCAATGCCGTGCAAGCTGCCAAGAACAAGGGCACTCCGGTGCGCGTTGGTAACATCTTCTCCGCCGACCTGTTCTACACCCCGGATCCCTCCATGTTCGACGTCATGGAAAAATACGGCATCCTGGGTGTCGAGATGGAAGCCGCCGGTATCTATGGCGTGGCCGCAGAGTACGGTGCCAAGGCACTGACCATCTGTACCGTTTCCGACCATATCCGTACCGGTGAGCAGACCACTGCCGAAGAGCGTCAGCTGACCTTCAACGACATGATCGAGATCGCGCTGGACTCCGTCCTGCTGGGCGACAAGTAATCTGTCGTAGTGGAATGACAAGTGGAATAAAAGCGGCGGCCTGCGGGCCGCCGTTTTGCATTTCTGAGCCAGGAAGTGGAAGGTCAGAGGTCGAGGGAAAAGCGCCCCTTGCCCGCCATCTTGGCCCGATACATGGCCGCGTCGGCGCGGTTCAGCAGCTCGTCGATATGGCAGGGCTGGCCTGAGTGGCAGAGGGCGCCACCGATGCTGCCCGCCAGCGGTAGCTGGTGGCCGGCCACATCCCACGGTTCCGCCATGGCGGCCAGCAGCCGTTCACAGAGGGCAGGGAGCTCCTGCTCCGGGTGGGTCAAGGCTGGCAGAATGATGGTGAACTCGTCGCCAGCGAGGCGGGCCACCATGTCGCCGGGGCGCACTTGGGCGCAAAGCACGTTGGCGAAGCGATGCAGCAGGGCATCCCCTACATGGTGCCCCAGTTGGTCGTTGATCGCCTTGAAACCATCCAGATCGAGAAACAGCAGGCCGATCGCCCCCCCGTCATGGTGTACCCGCGCCAGCTCACGGCTCAGACGCAGGGTGAAGGCTCGGCGGTTAGGCAGGCCGGTGAGCAGGTCATGGGTGGCCTCATGCTCAAGCTGGCTCTGCAGGGCTTTGAACTCGGTAATGTCGGTCCCCAGGATATAGACGCCCGGCTCATCTCCCTGACTCGGGATCATGGTGATCTGCAGATCCCGTGGGCCGATGGGCAGCTCAAAGCGGTTCTCGAAACTCACCTGCTCCCCTGCCTGCGCCCGGGCCAGATGGCTCATGGCCAGTGCATAGGACGCTTCACCGATCACCTCCCGCACGCTCATCTCGAGCATGCGGGTTGGGTCGAGCCCGAAATAGTGGCAATAGGCCTGATTGGCAAACAGGTAGCGCCCTTCGGGAGAGACCATGCTGATGGTGACTGGCAAACCGTCGGTGATAGCGCGCAGCCGGGCGCGGTTGCGCTCGCTCTCTCCCATGGCGCGGTGCAGTTGGTCGACGGTGGCCGACAGTTCGCGGGTGCGATCCCGCACCTGCATCGCCAGCCCTAACTGCAGCTGCAGCAGTTTTTCCTCGGCCTGTTTGCGCTCGGTAAGGTCGGCAAACACGGCGATCAGGTGAGGTGCGGCGGTGCGACTTCTACACAGTGTCACGTTCAGTTGCACCCAGCAGAGGGTGCCGTCGGCCCGAAACATCCGCTTCTCCAGCCGGTAGTGCTGGCGCTGGCCAGCGAGCAGTGCCTGAAAGAGTGGCAGCTCCTGTGCCAGATCCTCGGGGTGGGTCATGGTCTGCCAGGTGCGACCCAGCATCTCCTGTTCGTGATAACCGAGCAGCTGTTGCAACCCCGGATTGGTTTTGAGCCAGACCCCCTCCAGCGAGGAGAGGGCCATGCCGACCGCCGACTGGTTGAAGGTCTGGGTAAAGAGATGTTCCTGATCTTCCAGCACATTGCTGAGGCTGCGCACCTGATGGCGTCGCTCGAGGTCGTGCAGGGTGTTCTCCACCAGCAGGCCGAAGTCATCGAGATCCTGACACTGGAGCTCGTCCAGGTGGCGCGGCTTGCTGTCTACCAGACAGAGGGTGCCGAGTACCACCCCATCCAGCGCCCGCAGGGGGCGGCCAGCGTAGAAGACCACGTGGGGTGGCCCGATCACCAGCGGATTGTCGGCAAAGCGGGGATCGAGGCGGGCATCCGGCACCTGCATGATGCCGGGCTGCAAAATGGCATGACCGCAGAAGGAGATATCCCGGCCAATCTCGCACAGTGGGATGCCGGTGCGGGCCAAAAACCACTGGCGGTCTGCATCGGTCAGGGAGACCAGCGTCACGGGCAGAGCGAAATGGCGGCTGATGAGGCGGGTCAGGCGATCCAGATGGTCGATGGGTTCGCGATCGAGCAGCCCGAGGATCCGCAGCCGTGCCAGCCGACTCTCTTCATCCACGGGCAAAGTAGGGGCAATCATGCAGCTCTCCTGCGGGTTCTACCCTCATGGGTATATACAAGGTGGCAGGGGGATCGACGCCGGTCTACGGCTGATCGGTCGGTTTGCTCTTTTTCTTGTGTTTGCGCACCCGCATGTAGTTACGGCGCACGCCGTAGGAGATGAGCACTCCGGCCAGCAGGGCGACCAGCAGCATCAGCTGCTGCTTCTCCTGCGCCACCTTGAGCCGGGTACTCTTACCCGCCAGCATCTGCTGCTCTTCCAGGGTGATGCGCAGGAAGCCGATGGTCAGCTCGCCATCCCTGATCTCCTGTACGAACTGGACCCGTCCCTTGCCCTGCTCCGGCAGTGACTTGTTACCGCTGCCGATGGGCAGCAGGCTATCCAGCGGCACTGCCTGTTCCGACTGGGCGAGGGGAATGCCGCGCCCGTCATAGAGGGTGGCATCGAGGATCTCCGGCTCTGCCGCCAGATCCCGCGCCAGCCGCTCCAGCTCGCTGCTCTTCTCCTCCTTGATCCAGCGTTTCATATCGCGGGCGGCATAGGCTACCAGTGCCTGCGCCCGGTTACGCGCCTCGCTGTGCAGTGCCGCCTGGCTTTCCCGCTGCATATGGATGAGCACGCCGAGCACCCAGCATCCGAGCAGGATACCGGCAGCCAGGCTGAGAACACGTTTGATGGGGAGATGACGCTGCAAGCGCGAGGCCTCATGGTGACAAGGGGTGGCCGGATCTTGGCGCTTGCCTGTACAAAAAGCAATACGCTACTCTGGGCCAGCATTGTTAACCCCCTGATCACCAAGGAAGGCGTATCCCTTATGTTGTTGTCCCGACTCCCCCCTCTGTTGTCCGATTGGCCCGCGTTGTTGTCCGGCTCGCCCTGTTGGCAACTCAATGTTGATGCGTTGCAACCGGCAGAGATCCCGTTGGCTGGCGGCTGGCTGGTGCTGTTTGGCAAGGGGCTGGGATCGACTTCGCTGACTGCGCTGGCTCCCCTGCTGGCAGAGTATGGGGTGGCGGCGACCCTCTATCCGGCGACCGAGGTGGCGGGCGTACCGCTGCTGCTGCTTGGTTGCGATCGCTTCTCCCCCGAGCTGGTGGCCGTGCTCAAGGGCGGTGAGTGGGAGATCGATCTCTGCCACTTGCCCGCGCTGCCGACCCTGAGCGAGCCCGGCCTGCTGGTGATGGACATGGACTCCACGGCGATCCGCATCGAGTGTATCGACGAGATTGCCCGGCTTGCCGGGGTGGGCGAGCAGGTGGCGGCGGTAACGGCGGCGGCCATGCAGGGCAAGTTGGAGTTCTCCGACAGCCTGCGCAACCGGGTGGCCCTGCTGGCAGGAGCGCCGGTCACCATTCTCGACGAGGTCGCGGCCAATATGCCCTGGATGCCCGGCTTGCAGCTGATGGTCGATACCCTCAAGGGGGCGGGTTGGAAGGTGGCGATCGCCTCGGGGGGATTTACCCGTTTTGCTGGCGAGCTGCAGCAGGCGCTCGGACTCGACGCCATCTTCGCCAACGAGCTGGCGGTGGAGGGGGGGCTGCTGACCGGCAAGGTGAGTGGGCGCATCGTCGATGCCAGCGTCAAGGCCGAGGTGTTGCAGCAGTTGGCGCAGGAGTACGGCATTGCTGCCGCCCAGACCGTGGCCATCGGCGATGGTGCCAACGATCTCAAGATGATGGGGGTGGCGGGCCTTGGCATTGCGATTCACGCCAAACCGCTGGTGCGGGCGCAGGCGGCTGCGACGCTCAACCATCACGATCTGGAAGGAGTTATCTGCCTGCTTGCGGCACGGGCGTGCAGCGAGCGGCGCTGGGATCGCCCCTGATATTGTTTCATGGAGGAAACCAATAAAAATGGAATTGTTGCAGCAATCCCTGTTTATCCCCTGCGGCGCCCATCAACTGCATGTGCGCCACATCAAACCCCGGGTCGCCGTACATGGCGAGCCGATCCTGATGGTGCATGGTGCCATCGAGAATGGCCGGATCTTCTACACCGAGTCTGGCAAGGGGCTGGCCTGCTTTCTGGCCCGCCACGGTTATCAGGTCTATGTGGCTGATTTGCGTGGGCGGGGGCTCAGCACCCCGGCCATTGCCGAGCAGGCCGAACATGGTCAGCACGAACTGATCACCGAGGATCTCCCTGCCCTGCACCGCTGGATGGCCGAGCGCCATCACGGCTTCAAGGTGCACTGGGTGGCCCACTCCTGGGGCGGTGTCATCATGGCGTCGACCCTGGTACGCTTCCCCGAGCTGGCGGATCAGGTGGCCAGTCTGCTGTTCTTTGGCACCAAGCGCGGCGTGTCGGTGCACAATCCCGAGCGTTGGCTGAAGGTGGATCTGATCTGGAACCGGCTGGCCCCCTGGTTGGCGCGCCGCCGCGGTTTTCTGGCAGCTCGCAATCTGAAGATCGGTGCCGATGACGAACCGCTGCGCTATCTGCAGGAGACCATCCCCTGGGTCAAGTGCGGTCCCTGGCGGGATCCTCACGACGGTTTTGCCTATGACGAAGCGGCGGCGCGGGTCAACTGGCCACCGCTCTGGATGATTTCGGCCAAAGCGGACAAGGTGCTGGGGCACCCGACCGACGTGCGCCGTTTCAGCGACGAGATGGGGTCGACCACTCGCCACACCCGATTGGGGCGGGACAACGGCAACCGGCTCGATTACGACCACATCAACATGCTGACTGCTCCGCAGGCGCAGGAGGATCACTTTCCCCGGATCCTCGACTGGCTGCTGGATCCACAGGCTGCATGACAAACAACAGGGCGCATCATGCGCCCTGTGTTCTTTCGGTCTGTGTGGGGAGATTCAGTTCAGCGGCGGCGTGATACCGAGGCGGAACAGGGTGGCCTGGGTGGTGTCGGTCAGCTCGCCAACCCCTACCACGCTCCACAGTTCCTCCTCCAGCTTTTTGGCCTTGTGGATGGCGAACTTGGCGATGTAGTCCAGTTCGTTGGCGATGAAGTTGGTGTCGGGTCGCCCGGTGCGGGAGATGCCGACCAGCACCGAGTAGAACTCTCCCTGTTGCTGCGCCTGCTCGATGAACTGGCGCTTCTCTTTCACGCTGGTGAAGCTGCTGGCAAGGCGGCTGCTGAAGATGGGCAGGCCAGCCTTGGTCTGGATGCTGGCGATGAAGACCTCGTCCTCTTTCGGCTTGTCCTCACGCTCGATGGCGCGCAGTGGCGTCATCAGCAGCTCCTTGAGCAACTCCCCCTGAAACAGCGGATAGAGGTTCTCCTGCTCCGGCTGCTCGGCACAGGCTTGTAGTAGCCGCTGCAGGCTGCGCGGTTTGGGCGACTTGCCGATAGAGGCCGGTTTGGGTGCCCCTTTCAGCTTGTTGACGTAGACCGGCGAGTTGAACAGGTGATGGGTGTAGATGTTGCGCAGCGCCCGTGCCAGCCCGCGGTAGCGGCGCTGCTCCTGCGCGGCCTTGAGCTTGTTCTGGTTGCTCTCGATCAGCAGGCTGAAGAACTGGCGGCCGGTGTGGCGATCCGAATCCCCTTCGATGCAAAGGTGCAACACGGTACGGGTCATGTTGAGACTGACCAGCCGGTAGGCCAGATGTTGCAAGTCCATGCTCTTGGAGAGCTCCTGCAAGCGGGGCAGGGCGATGGTCACCACATCGTTTTTCTCGCCGACAAAGGCCTCTTCCAACTCGATCTGCAGGCCGTGGGTCGAGATGTCACGGGTCCAGCCCAGCCAGGATTTGCCGTTGTGGTGGATGGCGACCGCAGTTTTGTGGATGTAGCGCAACTCCTTGCGCAGCTGGACATAGTGCAGGGTCTCGATCTCGAACGGGGCAGCCCCCTGTTCGTGGCCAAAGCGCTGCAGCTCGTTGGCGTTGTGGCTGACGCCCTCCTGATGGAACTCTTCACGCTGGGACTCCTGGCTAATCTCCTGCAGCAGGCCGCAGTAGCCGATCTGCTTGAGCCGCTCGAGCAGCAGGATATCTTGCAGTTGTGGATTCTCGAGTCCTTGCAGCTGGCCGACATCTGCCTCCAGCAACTCGCACGCCTCCAGCGAGAATTTGTAGACGCGCCAGCTGGGACGGCGGGAGGCCACTTGGAAAAAGAGTGCAGTGAGGCCGCTCTGGCGCAGCTCCTCGGCGGTGGCCGAGAAGAAGTAGATATGGCTGCGCACCGTGTGGGTAAAGCAGTAGATGAGCGTCTCTGTGGTAGCGCCTGGGGTCGGGCAAAGCCGCTTCATTCGCTCGGTGTTGAAGAGGCCCGCCAGCGCGTCGCGGTTTTTCTCGTCGCGCCAGTACTCCAACAGATGCTGGTTGTTCTCGGTACGCAGGGCAATCTCGAGGTTGGGACAGTCGCCGGTACCGAAGAAGAGCGGCATGCCGGTCATCCGTGGCAGGTAGAACTGCTCATACCCTTTGATGATGGCGGCGGAGAGCAGGTAGTCGACGCTGACCCGATAGCGGATCTTGTTGGCGTCGATAAAGTCGCTGAGGAAGGCATCGAATGCCGGTTGTTCGCCAGAGCGTACCAGCCGCAGCCAGTATTTCCCCTCTTTGCTCTCTTCGCCGAGGATCTGGTAGCCGACCGGCTGATGCAGCACTGGATTGGGGGTGTCCCGCTCCAGCCCGGTAAAGAAGACCTCCACCTGAGCGCCGGTGTGATAGTTGGGTAGATAGGGGACCGAGACCCGCATCCCCCCCAGCGAGAGATCGGAACTCTTGGCGAACAGCTTCTCCCCATCCTGAAACTTGATGAGTACCGGCGAGCTGAAGTGCATCCGCTCCTGACGGCGACCGTAGTAGCTGGCAAAGGCGATGGTATTGACATCGTATTGCCGGAAGGGGCTGGCTGGTGGTAACAGCTGGCCGTCCACCTTGGCGTGGTGATGGTTTTTTTGCCACAGTTGCAGCGCCTCATAGACGCCAAGGGTATAGATATCGCGGTAGAGATAGCACTGGGACTGGAACAGACCGATAGCCTCGGTCGGCATGAAGTGGGTGATGCCGTCAAACTCGTGCACCAGGCACTCATCTTCCAGTTCATCGCGCATGTCGATGACCCTGCGGCAGGGGGAGCACTTGCGCTTGAGCTCCATCTTGATCAGAAAACGGCTGTTGCTGTTTTCCTCCTGAGTCATGCGGTTGAAGATCTCATCGAAATCTTTCTCCCGCAGCAATGGGACGAGTTGTTCAATCAGATGTTGCTGGTGTTCTGAATCCATGTGTTCCTGCCACGGAAAGTCACTTTTCCGATTCTGAGTTTGATCTGTCGGTCGCAAACAAGTATATCAAGCAGGAATTCATCCTGTCCCCGAGTTATCAATGGCCAAAAATAAAACTGCTTATGTTTGTTCCGAATGTGGTGCCGACTTCACACGCTGGCAAGGTCAATGCAGCGAGTGCAAGGAGTGGAACACCATCACCGAGGTGCGTCTCGGCTCGGTGACGCCCGCTGGCAAGAGTGCCCGTTACACCGGTTATGCCGGTGCCGTCGGCAGTCAGGTACAGACATTGGCAGAGATCGCCACCACCGAAATTCCCCGTTTTACCTCCGGCTTCAAGGAGCTGGATCGGGTGCTTGGCGGCGGTGTGGTGCCCGGCTCGGCCATTCTGATCGGCGGTAATCCGGGGGCGGGCAAGTCGACCCTGCTGCTGCAGACCATGTGCGGTCTGGCGGAACGGATGAAAACCCTCTATGTCACCGGTGAGGAGTCGCTCCAGCAGGTGGCGATGCGTGCCAACCGTCTTGGTCTGCCTACTGACAAGTTGCGGATGCTCTCCGAGACCAGCGTCGAGCAGATTTGCCTGATTGCCCAGCAGGAGCAGCCACAGATCATGGTGATCGACTCCATTCAGGTGATGCATGTGGCGGATGTGCAATCTTCCCCCGGTTCTGTCTCACAGGTGCGTGAAGCGGCGGCACTGCTGACCCGTTACGCCAAGCAGAACCATGTGGCCATCTTTATGGTGGGTCACGTGACCAAGGATGGCAGTCTGGCGGGCCCCAAGGTGCTGGAGCACTGCATCGACTGCTCGGTGCTGCTCGATGGCGGCCATGACTCCCGTTTCCGGACCCTGCGCTCCCACAAGAACCGCTTCGGTGCGGTTAACGAGCTGGGGGTCTTCGCCATGACCGAGCAGGGGATGCGTGAGGTGAGCAACCCCTCGGCCATCTTCCTCAGTCGGGGCCAGGAGCAGGCGCCCGGTTCCATCGTCATGGTGATCTGGGAGGGCACCCGACCGCTGCTGGTGGAGTTGCAGGCGCTGGTGGACTACTCCCAGCTCTCCAACCCGCGCCGAGTGGCGGTGGGGATGGATCACAACCGGCTCGCCATGCTGCTGGCGGTGCTGCACCGCCACGGCGGCTTGCAGATGGCGGATCAGGATGTCTTCATCAACGTGGTTGGCGGGGTCAAGGTCGAGGAGACCAGTGCGGATCTGGCGCTGCTGCTGGCGATGGTCTCCAGCTTCCGGGATCAGGCATTGCCCAAGGATCTGGTGGTATTCGGCGAAGTGGGCCTCTCCGGCGAAATTCGCCCGGTGCCGTCCGGTCAGGAGCGGTTGCAGGAGGCGGCCAAGCATGGTTTCCGTCGCGCCATCGTGCCGCACGCCAATGCCCCCAAGCACCCTATCGAGGGGATGGAAGTGGTGCCGGTCAAGAAGTTGTCTGATGCGCTTGAGGCGTTGTAATTGCGCGGCAGGGCATGGCATTGAGACAACACAGCAATAAAAAAGAGCGCCTCGGCGCTCTTTTTTTACGGCGTAAAACCAGCCATCAGGGTTGGGTATGTTCCAGATGTTCGCTCAGCAGTTGCTCCAGCTCGCGATGGAGCAGCTCTTCGTCGCCAACGTTGAGCTCGATCATCCGTTTGAGGTGGGTGGCGCTGTCGATATCGATGTGGTGGCAGTAGAAACCCAGTTTCTTGCTGGCTTCGTGGGTCAGCTCGACCTGCATTCTGATTTCGATATCGCTACCGCTCAGGATAAAGCTGAGTTGGTACTCCTTGTTGTCACGGCTCTCCCAGTCGTCGGGTCTGATCAGCAGGGCCCCCTGCAAGGAGACGTCGACAAGTTGAGTCTGCCACTTTCGTTCCCCCTGAGTAAGTTCTGCCATGGTCAAGTAGAGGATCCGTGCAAAACGGCGGCGCTCAGACATGCTCATCTCCTGCTATGCAATAAGTGTGGATGCTAGGTCGTTGCTCTGAGTGTAATCCACCTTGGTTGCCAGTATCTTGAACTTGACCCGAAAATGGCGTTCAGGCTTGCTGGGCACTCAAGGATTCCACCACATGGAGCGCCTTGACCAGGCGATCTTCCTGCTTGAATCGCTCTTCCAGTACCGGGCCAAGCTCGTTGAGATCATCATCGAGTAGCAACAATTGAGCCTCGTCAGCATCACTGTATTTGTCGTTGAACTCGAGGGCAAATTCGGTGCTGGTACGGATATGGGGGTAGATGCGCTTGGCCAGCTCCAGGGTCTCGCCGCTGGCCTGCTCAAAGGCAGTGACCACGTGGTGGTAGATCTCGAAATGGCCCGCGCTCACATAGTCGACCAGTTTGTCGCAAAAGTGCTGCAGCTCTTCCGTTTTGGGCAGGTTGCGCTGCTTGGTGCGTGCCGGGGTGAGGCCTGCCAGCCGCATATACTCGACCAGCAAGGCTTGCCTTGCATCCAGCCAATCGTCGATCGCCTTATGCTTGCCAGCCAGCGCCTGTTTGGTCTGTTCCAGTTTCGTCAACATAATCCCTCCGTGGGGCAAAGGCTGGGCGTTTGATCGGGCTTCCGAGCCATTTGAGCAGTGACACAATCTATAACTAGGGAAAATCTGACCAAGCGTCAATAGGCTTGCGGGGATATTGTTAAGTGAGGAAGAAATAGACAGGTACTTGGCTCTTGCAACAAGCAGGTTTCGGGCCCGGCCACGTTTTTTCACGTATGGAATGTGACTATTTCCGCAGATCTTGATGAAAACCCCAGCGTTTGACGCGTCCGGCTCGATAAAGCCTTTGCTTGAGTGTTTTTTTTTGCATAGAGTGACCCAGCGCTAAATGCCCGATCATAAAGGAAATGTTATGAACAAAGCTCAACTTGTCGATGCGATTGCCGCCAAAGCAGATCTGAGCAAAGCTCAGGCCAAAGTGGCTCTGGAAGAGATCATCAATGGTATCACCCAGAGCTTGAAAGAAGGCGATGCTGTGCAACTGGTCGGTTTTGGCACCTTCAAGGTTACCCACCGCGCAGGTCGCACCGGTCGTAACCCGCAAACTGGTAACGAGATCCAGATTGCTGCTGCCAACGTGCCTTCATTCGTGGCTGGCAAGGCTCTGAAAGACGCCGTCAAGTAAGTCCGAAAGTCTGTTTTTGTCCAATGCCAGTCAGCTTGCTGACTGGCATTGTTTTTATGGGGCATGCCCATTCCTTCCGGCTAGTTTCCCTGAATATTCCCGCTGTTCCTGCGCTCCCGTCTGACAACCTTTCAGGGGAGGAGGCATCATGCCGTCTGCGGGGTGGATGGCAGCGGCCAGATCCGCTCATAGGCCCAGGTAAAGAGCATGATGTAGACGAGGTAGAAGGCGACGAAGCCGAGATCCAGCATCAGGGCATCCCACAGTCCCAGTTTCAGCCAGAACATGACGCAGGGGAGGGAGAGCATCATAAAGCTCGCCTCATAGCCAAACGCGTGCAGGAAGCGGTCGAATGGCCGCTTGTTGGTGCGCCCGCAAAGTTTGAGCAATCCCTTGTCGAACAACAGGTTCCAGCCGTAGGTCCAGGCAGTGGCGACGATGGAGAAGAAGATCGCCAGCGAACCGACCTCGGCGACGCCCTGACCGAACAGCTGGCTGATCAGCGGCGCGACCAGTGCCAGCCCGATGCCTTCGTAGAGAACCAGATAGCGAAGTCGATCCGGGGTGGTGCGCAGTTGGGTACTACTCATGGGTTATGTGCCTCCTGTGGGAGGCGCATTCTAATCAGGGGGTGGTTAAAAGAGAAGCGATGAGATCGCTTCCCTTGCCATGACTGCGGTACTTCAGGCTGTTTGCCCTTCCAGCCAACTTCTGGCGACCTGATCGAGTGGTTCTCCCAGCCGACTGACACGGTGGTCGAGCTGCTCAATGGTGGCATTGTCAAATCTCAGCCCATCGAGATGGCTGATATCTTCGCTGGCCAGCAGATGAAGCCGATCGCTGCGCGCCAGCAGCACTGCCCGATCTACCCCGCCGAGCAGCCCTTTTGGCTCTTTCAGTTCACGGATCCGGTAGGTCGCGTGCAGGAACTGGGGGCGCCACAGGGGGACGACCGCCCAACGCTCTGCTGCGACGGCCCGCTCATATGCCGCGAGGCACTCCTCTTGCGACCCGTTCAAAAAACGGTAACCGGCGGTTTCCAGGCCATATTCCGCCATGATCTGGCGGGAGAAGCGGCTGATTCCCGCCCCCGGGCCAATCCCCTGGATCACCGGTGTCATGCGCGTTCGTACTTCGGGGCGCAGCAGATCCGCCACCTCGGCGACCTGATCGGCGGGCACATAGTCCGGCACTCCCCAGAGGGCATAGGGTTGATAGTGGAGCCCGAGCTCGCGGGTATCGACCTGTTGCTCGACCCGCTCCTTGTAGATGCCGTGGCTGGAGGGCAACCATGCCGATGCCAGCATGTCGATCTCTCCGCTGGCCAGTCGGGCAAAGTTCGCCTCATGGGGTGCATAGCTGCGAGTAACCCGATAACCGCGCAGTTCGAGTGTGGCGGCGACCAACGCCCCGGTCATGCGGTGAAACGATAGATCGGTAATACCAAGCCGGATCATGGGGCCGTCTCCTTTGTGCGATTGCTGAGTGGTGTTCGAGTGCGTCACTGCCCGCGCGGTGAGTGACAGGCTCGTGGCCGCCAGCGTGACGATGGCGGCGCCTCCTTTGATGAAATTGCGTCTGCTGGTCATCTCTTGTCCTCTTGGGATGTGTCATCCAGAAACAGCAGCTCAACCATGACGCCGTTGTTGTCCTGCAAAAACAGTTGCAGCTCGCCCCGCTCCGGGATCAGGCGGCTGACAAAAGGGATATCAAGGCGCAACAGGCGGGCCTGTACCTCGTCAGCACCTTCGGCGCGCAGGGAGATATGGTCGATGCAGCCGCTGCCGTGATCCTCGCCCCGCACGCCGAGATAGCTTGCCAATCCCTCGTCGGTGCCGCTGGCCACCAGATGCAGCAGTGGGCGGCCATCGGCATAGAGCCAGCGGCCAGCGAAGGGGAAGGGAGGGCGACCCCCCTCCTGCAAGCCCACTACCTCGCGATAGAAGGCGACGGTTTGCTCCAGCGCGCGGGTGCGCAGCGTGAAATGGTCGATGGCGCGTATGGTCATCCTGACTCCTGTTAGCCCCCTCTTGGGGGCGATGGTCATGGCGAAAAAGGGTCAGCAAGCCAGGGCTGCGCGGCGGCTACGCTCCTGGCTCAGGATAAACAGCAGTCCCGTCAGCGGAGCCAGTGCGGCAAAGAAGGGCAAGGCGGCCGGGCCGAAGTGGCTGTCGACCACAGTGCCGCCGATGATCCCCCCCAGCGCATTGGCGATGTTGAATGCCGAGATATTGGCCGTGGCGGCCAGCTCGGGAGCTTGCTTGCCATATTTCATGACCCGCATCTGCATGGCGGGCAGGTTGGCAAAGGTGGCAACCCCAAACAGAAAGGCCGCGATCAGGAACAGCAAGGAGTAGTGCTCTACGGCACCGAGCAACAGCAGCGCCAGAATGGTCAGCAGTGGCCATAGCAGCAGAGAACGTTTCAGATTGCGGTCGGCGCTGTGACCACCGATATTGTTGCCCAGCACCAGACCCAGACCGATCACCACCAGCACGCCAGTGATCGCGGAGCGATCGAATCCGGCAACCTCTTCTGCCAAGGGGGCAATGTAGCCGTAGAGCGTCATGAAGCCTGTCCAGCCAAGCACGGTGAAGAGCAGGCTGGCGAGCAAGTTCCAGTTGCGAAACGCAGCCAGTTGACTGGCGATGGAGGTGGGGAGCTCCTTTGGCTGGCGTTCGATGGCGACGGCGATGGCCAGCAGGGCGACCGCCCCCAGAGCGGCCACGGCCAGAAAGGTGGTATGCCAGTCAAAGCTGTTGCCGATCCAGGCGCCAGCGGGAACGCCGAGTACGTTGGCAAGGGTGAGGCCGGCAAACATCTGACCTACCGCTCGCCCGGCCATCTTGTCTTGCACCATGCGCGTGGCAACCACGGCGCCGATGCCGTAGAAAGGCCCCTGTGTGAGACCGGCCAGCACCCGGCTGATGGCCAGGATCAGGTAGTCGTCGCTAAAGGCCGAGAGCAGATTGGCGACGATAAACAGCCCCATCAGGCCCATCAACACCCGTTTTTTATCGAAGCGGGCCAGCCAGAGGGTCAGGATGGGGCCGCCAATGACAATGGCCAGCGCATAGACGGTAATCAGGTTGCCTGCGCCACCTGCGCTGACCCCAAGGCTTTCGGCCACTTGTGGCAGGATGCCTGCTATCACGAATTCGGCGGTGCCAATCGCAAAGGCCGAGAGCGTCAGGATCCAGATCTGGCTCGGTAATCGGTTGGTGTGGTTCATCATGGTTCCCCTGCTGTTCAGTTGATGAGGGCTCCGCCATCGAGATCGATGGTGGCGCCGGTCATAAAGGGGTTGTCGATGGCCAGCAGGTAGCCTGCGGCGATGTCCTGCGCGCGACCGTAGCGACCGGCAGGCAAGGTTGTGGCGGCCCGCTCCAGCATGGCCTGGCGTGACTCGGGGGACATCGCCTGATAGGCGCTGGTGTCGGTCAGGCCCGGGCTGACCACGTTGATCCGCAGGGGGGCCAGCTCGCGCGCCAGGATTTTTGCACTGGCCTCCAGCGCCGCATTCATGGCGGTTTTGACCAGCGTGCCGGGTACCGTTTTGCGGGCCAGAAAGCCAGAGGTCAGCGTAATGCTGCCATTGGGCTTCAAGTGCGGGGCGGCAGCCTTGATGATGGCAAGGGTGCCCCAGAATTTGGTGTCGAAGGCCGATTTGGCGGCGGCGTTGTCGAGGGCCAGAAAATGGCCCCCCGGCGCCTGGGAGCCTGCGGTGATCACCAGATGATCCAGTGGGCCATGGCGCTGGAAGAATGCCTCCAGCGTGGCGGGGTCGGTCACATCGACCCCGTCGCGGCGACTGGCTGCGATCACCCGGCCGGGTCGGTTGCTCAGGGCGGCGACGACCGCCTCACCAATGCCACTGTGACCACCGATCACCACGGAGAGCGTTTGTGCAGTAAATGACATGATCGATTCCTCTCTAAAAAGGTGCAGATAGCCGATCCGGATGAGGGCCATCACGGGTTGGCACGAGATGGAGAGAGGATATATTCGACAGATATTTCTGATAATCTCGCTTAATCTGAATTCATATTTCGGAAATTGCGAGCAATAATGTTGGATAATCTGGCACTTTTCCTGACCATCGTGGAGAAAGGGGGGCTCTCCGCTGCGGGGCGCGAGCTGGGACTCTCCCCGGCTACTGTCTCCGAGCGCCTCGCCGCCCTGGAGCGTCACTATGGGGTTGCCCTGCTGACGCGTACCACGCGTTCCATCAGCCTTACCGAGGAGGGGCGTCTGCTGGTGGAGGAGGGGCGCCGCTTGCTGGCCGACGCAGACGATCTGCTGCGTCGCATCCAGTTGGGCAGTCAAGAGATGGCGGGCCCGATTCGCCTCAGTGCGCCGGTGGATCTGGGGAGTACCCGGCTGGTCCCTTTGCTGGATCAGTTCATGGAGACGCACCCCGGCGTCACCATTGATCTCAACCTGACCGACGGGTATGTGGATCTGGTGGGGCAGGGGATCGACTTCGCCCTGCGTTACGGCACCCTTGCCGACAGTTCGCTGCGTGCCATTTCGCTGGGCGAGACCCGCAGGATGGTGTGCGCCTCCCCGGATTACTTGCGGCGGCGGGGCATCCCCCGTCATCCGGACGAGTTGCAGCGGCACGACTGTCTGGTGATGCGCTTTGGCGATACCCCCGATCGCAGCTGGGGATTCGAGGTTGGGGGTGCCCCCTATCGGGTGCAGGTGGCCGGACGACGGGTGACCAACAACGGTCTGCTGGTACGCCAGTGGTGTCTGCAGGGGCTGGGGCTCTGTTTCAAATCCTGGTGGGATGTGCAGGAGGATCTGGCCAGAGGCGCGCTGCTGGAGGTGCTGGCCCCCTTTTCGACTACCCCTTCCCGCTTGCAGCTGGTCTATCCCTCGAGTCGCAGTCAACCGCGCCGGGTGAGGGCCTTGATGGATGCGATCGCTGACCAGCTGGGTGCCGGGATCCCTCGCTAGCCGGGGTCCCTTGCGAGAGAGTGCGCTCAACAAGCGCCGCCACATGGGGGCGGCGCTTGTTGTGAAGGCGGCGGGGTTAGCGGTGGGTCGGGGTGACCCGGGTCAGCATGGCAAAGCCCTCTTCCACCAGAGTGAGCTGCACCTTGACCTGGCAGAGCTCGGCGAGGGTGGCGACATGGGTGCCGCCACAGGGGATGGTCACCTCCTGGCCTTCCAGCGTGCAGTGCCAGTAACGGGAATCGATGATCGCCTCGCCAGCGCGGCTGCGGCGGATCTCGCCCCCAGCTGCGATCCAGTCGGCCAACTGCTGATTGACCTTCTCTTCAATCAGTGCCAGATCCGCCAGCAGCACTTCGCTGTTGACCCCCTTCTTGCGCAGGCTCTTGCCGATGCGGTACTGCTCGCTCGAACCAGATGGTTCGACCCGTGAACTCTGGATGGCGAGGCGGTCGAAATCGGGTTGGCCCAGTGCATCGCGCTCACTCACCTCCTTGCGCCAGTAGGGGATAAGCGCTCGGTTGAGGGCGAGCGCCGCCAGATGGCAACCGCTGTGGCCCAGACTCAGGGCGTAGCGGGCAGCGCTATCCACCTGTAACTCGACCTGGCTGCCAACAGCCAGCGGGTGGTCACCGATCAGCGGATGGACCACCACGAAATGCCACCCCTCAGCGCCCCGCTTGACCGGAATGGCGCTGTCGACGAACAGCTCACCATCCGGGTTGATGGCCCCCATCCGGCAAGGGCCGATGGCGGCGTCGCCCCCTTCCCAGCGAGCATGGCCCACATCCCCCGGCTGATCGGGCCAGAGGTGGCTTTGGGGATGAAAAGGAGTGAGGTCGGTGACCAGCAGCGTGGTGTCACCGCGCTGGCAGCAGACTACGCTGGCCTGCTCCTGATGATGGCCCAGCACGAAGCTGACTCGGGTATGTTCCATGGCAAGGCTCCCGCAACGAGAAATGAGAAGAGAAAGCGGCAGCATACGCCAAAGTGCGAAGGGGCTCATTAACCAGCGTTAATGAGCCCCTCTTCTCTTGGTTTTACGGTTTGTTAGAGCATTGCGACCAGCAGATAGGCATTGAGGCCAATCACCAGTGCGACGATAAGGCGGCCGATGGCCTGCGTGACTGGGTGGTTGCGATGTTTCCCCATCAGCTCCTGATTGCCAGTCAGCATCAACAGCGGGATCAGGGCCAGCGCGATGCCAAAGCTCAGCACCACCTGACTCAGTACCAGAATTTCTGTGGTGTTGAGCCCCATGGCGATCACCACGAAGGCGGGGATCATGGTGATGGCGCGACGCAGCCAGAGCGGGATGGTAAAGCGCACGAAGCCCTGCATCACCACTTGCCCGGCCAGTGTGCCCACCACGGTAGAGCTGATGCCGGACGCGACCAGTGAGAGGCCAAACAGGGTGGCTGCTGCCTGACCCAGCAGCGGGGTCAGGGTCTGGTAGGCGGACTCCAGCTCTGCGACTTGCTGGTGGCCCGAGCTATGAAAGGCGGCTGCTGCCATCGCCATCATCGCCAGATTGACGAAGCCGGCGATGGTCATGGCAATCGCCACGTCGACCCGGGTGGTGTGCAGCCGTTGGCTGACCGAGCCCTGATCCTGAGTGTGCTGGGTCAGCGCCGAGTGCAGGTAGATGACGTGGGGCATCACGGTGGCACCGAGCACCCCGGCTGCCAGATAGACGGCATCGCTGTTGGGCAGGCCAGGGAAGAGGGCGCCCTCCAGCAGGCTGGGCAGATGGGGGCGGGAGAAGATCAGTTCGACGATGTAGGCCGCCGCGACAAACAGCAACAGGCCACCGACCACGAACTCCAGCGGTTTCTGGCCGCGGGATTGCAACATCAGGATCCCCCAGGTCGCCACGGCGGTGATGCAGGCCCCCTCAAGCAAGGTCACGCCGAGCAGCAGCTTGAAGCCGACTGCGGCGCCAATGAATTCAGCGAGATCGGTGGCCATGGCGATGATCTCCGCCTGTACCCAGTAGGCCCAGACCGCCGGTTTCGGCAGCCGGTCGCGGATGTGCTCCGCCAGATTCTTGCCGGTGACGATGCCGAGTTTGGCCGAGAGAGTCTGCACCACCATGGCCATCAGGTTGGCCCACACCACTACCCAGAGCAGCTGGTAGCCGAAGGTAGAGCCCGCCTGGATATTGGTGGCGAAGTTGCCCGGATCTATGTAGCCGATGGCGGCGATAAAGGCAGGTCCAAGCAGGGTCAGTTTGAATTTGCGGGGCGGAATCGTTGTAGTCAGTGCGGGTTGCATGTCATCACCCTCCATAAGGATATGAAGAGAGAATAGATCTAAATGATAATCATTATCAATTGTTATTTTTGATGATTTCCATCGGTAAAAACATCTGTGGCTGCCAGTTGCAGTGAGGGATGTGATTTCGTACAATACGCCGCCCTAGAAAAGCAGCGACTAAACACCATTACGTTCCTTGCCTCCGAGGTCTGGCTGCACCTGGGCGGAGGCTGAATTAATCCGTAAGGAGCTAAAATGCGTCATTACGAAATCGTCTTCATGGTTCATCCGGACCAGAGCGAGCAAGTACCCGGCATGATCGAGCGTTACACCGGCGCTATCACCACCTCCGGTGGTACCATTCATCGCCTGGAAGATTGGGGCCGTCGTCAGCTGGCTTACCCGATCGACAAACTGCACAAAGCCCACTACGTTCTGATGAACGTAGAAGCAGAGCAAGCCGTTATCGATGAGCTGGAAACCAACTTCCGCTTCAACGATGCCGTTATCCGCAACATGATCATGCGCACCAAGCACGCTGTGACTGAAGTTTCTCCGATGGCCAAGGCCAAGGAAGAGCGTTTTGTCCGTCGTGACGACGAGCGCCGTGAAGAAGCTACTGAAGCTGCTTCCGAAGAGTAATTCTGGATCACTGAATAGAGGATAAAGGCCATGGCACGTTATTTCCGTCGTCGTAAGTTCTGCCGCTTCACTGCCGAGAACGTTACCGAGATCGACTACAAAGATATCGTTACTCTGAAAAACTACGTCACTGAATCTGGCAAGATCGTACCGAGCCGTATCACCGGTACCCGCGCCAAGTATCAGCGTCAGCTGGCACGCGCCATCAAGCGTGCTCGTTACCTGGCTCTGCTGCCGTACACCGATCTGCACAACAAGTAAGAATCGGCCCGGCACTTAAGCCTAACTCAACGAAATTTATAGAGGAAAGGTAATGCAAGTTATCCTGCTCGACAAAATCGCCAAACTGGGCGGTTTGGGTGATCAAGTCGCTGTTAAAGCTGGCTACGCCCGTAACTATCTGATCCCGCAAGGCAAAGCTGTTATGGCCACCAAGGCCAACATCGAAGCTTTCGGTGCTCGTCGCGCTGAGCTGGAAGCCAAACTGGCTGCCAACAAAGCTGCTGCTGAAGAGCGTGCTGCCAAGCTGGCCGAACTGGCTACCGTGGTTATCGCTTCCAAGTCTGGCGACGAAGGCAAGCTGTTCGGTTCCATCGGTACCCGTGACGTGGCTGAAGCCATCACTGCTGCCGGCGTAGCCGTTGCCAAGAGCGAAGTCCGCATGGGCAACGTTCTGCGTAACACCGGTGACTACGAAGTTGCTGTTCAGCTGCACGCTGACGTTAAAGCAACCGTACAGATCCAGGTTGTTGCCCTGTAATAGCGTTTCGCTTTTGCAGAAAAACCCGCGCTCTTGCGCGGGTTTTTTATTTTGGGGCCCGGGGGTAGAGTGAAGGTCTGTTCCGTTGGAGGAGATCTTTATGGCAGCCTGGGTCGAGGGTCGCGTCATCGAACGCATCGAGTGGACACCCACCCTGTTCTCCCTGCGCGTAGCGGCCGATCTGGCCCCCTACAAGGCAGGTCAATTCACCAAGCTGGCCCTCGAGCAGGGTGAGCGGCGCATTCAACGCGCTTACTCCTTCGTCAATCCCCCCTCTGCACCCTGGCACGAATTCTATCTGGTCGAGATCCCGAGCGGCGAACTGACCCCCTCGCTCGGCTCGCTGCAAGCGGGTGACACCCTGCTGGTGCAATCTCAGGCGAGTGGCTTTCTGACGCTGGATGAGGTGCCTGCCGGGCGCGATCTCTGGCTGCTCTCGACCGGCACTGCCATCGGCCCGTTCCTCTCCATGCTGGCCGATGGCGAGGCCTTCAACCGTTTCGAGGATCTGGTGCTGGTACACGGGGTGCGCAAAGGAGAAGAGCTCAGTTATCAGCCGCTCATCGCCAGCTTTGCCGAACAATACGGCAAGCGCTTTCGTTATGTTCCCTTTGTCAGCCGTGAGCCGTGGCCCGATGCGATGGCAGGGCGGATCCCGGCGGCGATTGCCAACGGCCAGTTGCAGGCGCGGGTGGGGTTGGACTTCTCACCCGAACTGAGTCAGGTGCTGATCTGCGGTAACCCGGAGATGGTGAAAGAGACCCAGCAGACCTTGCTGGCACTGGGGTTGGCCAAAAATCTGCGGCGTGCGCCGGGCAATATCAGTGCGGAGAATTACTGGTAACGGTCAATGGAGTCGGGGCCACGGTTGGCCCCTGACCATTACTGGTTGTTGCCCTGAGGGGCTGAGAGCTGGTTGGTGCTGGGAGGCTGGTTGCGGTTCTCTTCATCTTCCAGATTGAATTTGACCGCCTTGCAGTCGGCCGGGGCGGATTCGCCGACCCCCAAGTCGAGGCAGTCGTTCTGGGTCCAGCCGAATTGCTTGTCATCCCAGTCCAGATTGAATTTGAGCTCATCGACGGAGAATTCTGAGCCACTGCTCTCTTGATATTGCTGTGTCGCAGCGGCGCTGCCGGTAACCAGAAGAAGGGAGAGTAGCAAAGTGGTCGTACTGTTCATGATGGCCTCGGATAATTGCAACGGCGGATGAGTGTACAGATCGGGGCTGAACCCGAGCGGAACCGTACCCCATCCCACCATACGATCAAGTCAGGGGGGGATTGTACCGCTTTTCTGCTGCCGATTTATCCGTTTTGGTCGCACTCTGGGCAGCTGGGGGGCAATCTGAAGGAATTCAGTCATTTGCCCTTCTCTGTGCGGGCCTGACGACTATAATCGGCAGCCAACTTTTCCTGCACAGCACACCCCTTCATGATGACCACACAGGACTCCTCCGCACTGCGCTACCCCAAGGGGTGGTTTGCTCTGACGACGGTATACAGTTTCACCGGGCTGGCCATTCTGGCCTCCATCATCTTCTCCCTGCTGCTGTTTCTCTCCATCGATGACAACCCGCTGATGAAGTGGCTGTTTGGCGGGCTGGCCATCATCTTCGAACTGGGCAAGTTTTACGTCTGGTACGAGTACGGTGAGCGCAAGGCGCGGCGGGATTTGAGCGGCGCCTTCTGGTCGCTGCTGTTCTACAGCGTGCTGGCGGCCATCTCCATCGGCGGCAGTATCGGTGGCATCAACAGCGCCACCAACACGGTACTGAGCCAGCAGGCGCGCCACGAGCGGGAGCTTGCCCGCTTCGACGAGCAGATCGCCAGCATCGAGCGGCAGATCCAGCTCAACGAGGAGGCGGCCCGTAAATATATCGAGCTGGAGCGCATCTCCAGCGGCGTCTCCTCCCTGCAGCACGCCAACACCAAGCTGCGTTTGCAGCAGGATGAGCTGCGCCAGCAGCGCGATGCCAAGCCGGTCAACGAACAATCCTCCATGTTGGGGCTGATGAGCAGCTTGGCGGACGGGGTGGGGATGAGCATCAGTCAGGTGCAGTTCCTGCTGGTCTGCTTCCTCTCGGTGCTGCTCGACGTGTTCGGTGCCTTCTTCGTCAGCCTGATCGGCGAGGAGAACCGCTTTCGCCGGATGTGGCGCTGGCAGCAGGAGCGAGCCCGCCTTGAGGCGCAGGAAGCGCTGGCGATGGCGGCGCAGCCCGAGCCCATGATGCCTCCCGAGCCCGCCCCCGAAGTGCTGGCGCAGGTGCGCGGTGCGTTGGTGAGCGGTGAGCTCAAGTGCAGCAAGCGCTCGGTGGCGCAGGCGCTGTCACTCTCGCTGGAGGAGGTGGATCGGGTGTTCCACCATCTGCTGTCGCAGGGGGTACTGGGGCAGGGGAGCAATCGCCACTACTACCTCAATCCGGCGCAGGAGCTGCAACCCGGATGATAAGAAGGCCACCGGAATACGGTGGCCTTTTTCGTTATCGAGTGGCAGTGCACTCAGTGAGTCAGCACCATCATCAGGCTGAGGAAGGCGGCCAGTCCGCCACCGATGCCGATGATCCAGTAAAACCCCTTGGCCCCCTGTTTGAGCGGGATGCGGAAGTAGAGCAGAAACGCCCACCACCCCAGTGCCAGCAACAGAGGAATAAGAAACATTCGAGCCATGGTGTCCTCGCTGTTATTCTGTTGACCCTTGATCAATCAACAGGATGGATTGTGCAATGACGCAACTACAGATTACCGCATTCGGTGACCCCTCGGTACTCAAGCTCAACCCCTCCCTCGATAAGGTGCCAGCCGATGGCGAAGTGCGGGTGCGCATCTGCTTTGCGGGGGTTAACCCCATCGATGCCAAGACCCGCGCTGGTCTTGGCTGGGCGGCGGCCCAGAACAAGGACAATCTGCCCTGGACGCCCGGTTATGACCTCTCCGGCGTGGTGGAGAAGGTGGGCCCCAGTGTGACCTCGCTGGTCGAGGGGGATCGGGTGTGCGGCATGGTCGGTTTTCCCCTGAGTGCTGGTGGCTACGGGGAGTCTGTGGTGGCAAGCGAGAGCGAGCTGGTCAAGCTCGACGGGGTGAGCCTTCAGCAGGGGGCGGCGCTGCCGCTGGCCGGTCTCACCGCCTGGCAGGGATTGCTTGAGCACGGCGGCCTTCAGAGTGGTCAGCGGGTATTGATCCTCGCCGGTGCCGGTGGCGTCGGCCATCTGGCGGTGCAGTTTGCCAGTGCCTATGGCGCCGAAGTGGTGGCCACCGCCAGCCAGGATAACCATGGCTTCCTGCATGGGCTGGGTGCGCGCTGGATGGTGGATTACCACGACGCGAACTGGCCAGCAGAGGTGGTGGCAGAGGCCGGTCAGGTCGATCTGGTGCTGGATCTGGTGGGGGGCGAGAGCGGCAAGGCGGCGCTGGCCTGCGTTAAGCCGGGCGGCCGCCTGGTGACGGTGCCCACCATTACCGCCCAGCGGATCAAGGATGCGGGTGCCGCGGCGGGTATCGAGGTGGTCGGCATGCTGGTGCATCCCGACCAGCAGCAGCTGAGCCAGATGTTGATGCTGCTGCGTCAGGGGGAGGTGAAGGTCACCCTCGCCGGTGAGTTCGCTCTGGCTGAGGGGGCGCTGGCCCACCAGACCATCGAAGGGGGCCATGTGCGCGGCAAGCTGCTGCTGCGCATGCCCGCCGCCGACGGTTATCCTGCATGAGCGGGATGATGGAGATGGGGCATGGTGTGGTTGTTGCTGAGCACCTCGTTTTCTTGCCTGTGTGGCGGGGAAGGGCATCATGAATGAGATGATGGAAATGGGGCTCAGCTGGCTGTTTCTGAGCGCCTTCACCTCCGCCACCCTGCTGCCCGGCAGCTCGGAAGTGCTGCTGGGGGCCATGGCGGCCAAAGGGGAGTGGAGCATGGGGAGCCTGTTGCTGTGGGCCACTCTCGGTAATACTCTCGGCTCCATGACCACCTGGTGGCTCGGCTGGCTTGCCACCTTCAAGAAGAAACCGGAAGATTTTCAAGGCCGTGGGGAACAAAAAGCCTTAGGCTGGCTCAAACAACATGGTCACTGGTGTCTGCTGCTTGCCTGGACGCCAGTGGTCGGTGATGGTCTCTGTCTGCTGGCCGGTTGGCTGCGCCTCTCCTTCTGGCGCTCTCTCATTCTGATCGGGCTCGGCAAATTGTTCCGTTATGCCCTGGTTTTTCTGCTGGCCAGTCACATTTTCTAGCCTGTTTTTGTCACTCACGAGGTTACCGTGAACAAAGTCATACCTTTAACGATTCTGCTGGGTTTCACCCTGCCGGTGCTGGCGGCACCGACCCTGATCGCCGAACAGGGCAAGGAGGAGGGCAAGCTCGCCATCCCCTACCAGATGTACAAGCTGGACAACGGCCTGACCGTGATCCTGGCCCCCGATCGCTCCGATCCGCTGGTGCACCTCGATGTGACCTATCACGTCGGTTCATCCCGCGAGACGGTGGGCAAGTCCGGCTTCGCCCACTTCTTCGAGCACATGATGTTCCAGGGCTCGAAACACGTCGGTGATCAGGAGCATATGCGGATCATCAACGAGGCCGGTGGTGACATGAACGGCACCACCAACAAGGACCGCACCAACTACTACGAGACCGTGCCTGCCAACCAGCTGGAAAAAGTGCTCTGGCTGGAGGCGGACCGGATGGGTTTCCTGCTCGATGCGGTGAGCCAGAAGAAGTTCGAGATCCAGCGCGCCACCGTCAAGAACGAGCGGGCCCAGCGGGTCGACAACCAGCCCTATGGTCTGGTGAGCGAGAAGGTGGGGGAGGCGCTCTATCCGCGTACTCACCCCTACTCCTGGCAGCCTATCGGTTACGTGGAAGATCTCGACCGGGTCGATGTGAACGACCTCAAGCAGTTCTTCCTGCGCTGGTATGGCCCCAACAATGCGACCCTCACTCTGGGTGGTGACTTTGACAGCAAGCAGGCCCTCGCCTGGATCGAGCAGTACTTCGGCTCCATCCCGCGCGGCCCGGACGTGGCCGAGCCGACGCCCAAACCGGTGACCCTGCCCGAGACCCGTTACGTGACATTGCAGGACAAGGTGCACCTGCCGCTGCTCTATATTAGCTACCCGACCGTCTCCCTTGGCGATCCGCAGGAGCCAGCGCTCGACATGTTTGCCGATGTGCTCGGCGGCTCCGCCAGCTCCATGCTCTACCAGTCGCTGGTGAAAACCGGCAAGGCGATCGATGTGGGCGCCTCTCACCATTGTGAAGAGCTGGCCTGTACCCTGACCGTCTACGCCTACCCGAATCCGTCGCAGGATGGCAGCCTCAAGACCCTCAAGGGGGAGGTGGACAAGGTGATCGGCGAGTTCGCCCAGCGTGGCCTCAAGCCGGAAGATCTGGAGAAGGCGATCGCCAAGTACCGCGCCTCCGCCATCTGGGGTCTGGACAGTGTCTCCGGCAAGGTGAGCCAGCTAGCCATGGGGCAGGTGTTTACCCAGGATCCCAATTATGTGTTCAAGACCCTCGATGCCATCGGCAAGGTGACACCGGAGCAGGTGAAAGCCGCCTACGACCAGTTCATCGCGGGCAAGCCGGCGGTGGTGCTGAGCGTGGTGCCCAAGGGCAAGACAGAGTGGCAGGTCGCCACCCCGAACTTTACCCCCGCCAAGCGCGAGCTGCCGGATTACAGCAAGCATGATGAAGCGCTGGCCGAACGACCGGTGAAAGACAGCTTCGATCGCAGCGTGCAGCCCAAGGCGAGCGAGGCGGTGAGCGTCAAGGTGCCCGCCATCTGGCACGGCACGCTCGACAAGAACATCGAGATCATTGGCACCAAGAGTGACGAGATCCCGGCTGTCTCCATCATGATCGCTCTGCCGGGCGGCATTCGTGCCGAAGATAAAGGGCAACTGGGGCTGGCCAATCTGACCGCCGCCATGATGGGGCAGGGCACGGTGCGCCTGACCGAAGCTCAGCTCAGTGACGAGCTGCAAAAGCTGGGGTCTTCCATCGATGTCTCCAGCGCCCAGTACAACAACCTGATCACCGTCAGCTCGCTGGCGGACAAGCTGCCCCAGACGTTGGCGCTGGTGCGCGAGGTGCTGGAGCGCCCGGGTATGCGGGAGGCGGACTTCGAGCGGGTCAAGGCGCAGCTGCTGCAAGGGATGCAACAAGCCCAGCAGCAGCCCGAGTGGCTGGCCGGGCAGGCGTTCCGCGAGCTGGTCTACGGCAAGCAGAATCGCCTCGGTCAACCCTCCGACGGGGTAGCGGCCGATGTGGCCAAGCTGACGCTGGCGGATGTGAAGCACTTCTATCAGGCCTACTACAACCCCACCAACGCCAAAGTGGTGGTGGTCGGTGATGTGGGCCAGAAGCAGATCGAGGAGCAACTGGGCTTCCTGACCGAGTGGAAGGGGGCAACGCCGACCCTGGGGGATCTCAAGCTCAAGGGTGAGCAGGCCAAACCGGGCATCTATCTGGTAGACAAGCCGGGGGCACCCCAGTCGGTGATCCGCATCGGTCGTCGCGCCATGCCGTTCGATACCACGGGGGATTACTTCACCGCCGGGCTGATGAACTTCAACCTGGGTGGCAACTTCAACAGCCGCATCAACCTCAATCTGCGGGAAGACAAGGGCTACACCTACGGCGCCAGCTCAGGTTTCTCCGCCAACCGCGAGGTGGGCACCTTCGCCACCGGCGCCAATGTGCGATCCGATGCGACCGTCGATGCCATTCGTCAGTTCCTCAAGGAGATGGATAACTACCGCGCCAGCGGCCCGACTCCGGTCGAGCTGGCCTATATGCGCAGCGCTGTCTCCCAGCAGGATGCCCTCTCCTACGAGACCTTGGGCCAGAAGGCGGGCTTCCTGCTGCAGATGGTGATGTATGACCTGAAACCGGACTATGTGCAGGCCCAGAACAACCTGATCAAGACGGTGTCGCCCGAGGCGCTGAAGGCCAGTGCCGCCCGTTGGCTCAATCCGGTCGACATGGTGATCGTCGTGGTGGGAGACAAGCAAAAGCTTGAAAAACCCCTGAAGGAGCTTCATCTTCCCATCTATCCGCTGCAGTTGCCGTAACTGACGCTTTATAAAAATCAAGAGCCGCCCCGGATAGGGCGGCCTCACATGAGCCGTGAATATGACTACAACAAGCTTGTCGCTCACCGAGTTGCTGAATGCGTTGGGATCACCGGAGCGCCTCACCGCGCTCAAGGGGATCCGGCGCGGGATCGAGCGTGAATGCCTGCGCATCACGCCAGATGGCCGACTCGCCCAGAGTGACCATCCCCGGGCGCTGGGCTCGGCCCTGACCCATCCCAATATCACCACCGACTACTCGGAGAGCCTGCTGGAGTTCATCACCCCGGCCACCGACTCCATCGACAGCCTGATGGAGCAGCTCGGCGATATCCATCACCATGTGATGCAGCATCTGGGTGACGAGCGGACCTGGCCGCTCTCCATGCCCTGCTTCGTCGGCGGGGAAGAGAGCATCCGGCTGGCCCAGTACGGCAGCTCCAACATCGGCAAGATGAAGACCCTCTACCGTCAGGGCTTGAAGAACCGCTATGGCAGCCTGATGCAGGTGATCGCCGGGGTGCACTTCAACTTCTCCATGCCGGACAGCTTCTGGTGCGAGTGGCAGGAACTGGAGTGCGTCGGCTGCTGCAGCCAGCGCTTTATCTCCGACAAGTACATGGGGCTTATTCGCAACGTCTACCGCTTCGGCTGGCTGGTGCCCTATCTGTTCGGCGCCTCCCCGGCCATCTGCGAATCTTTCCTCAAAGGGCGCAAGAGCAACCTGCCGTTCGAGAAGACCGGCAAGGGGACTCTCTATCTGCCTTATGCCACCGCGCTGCGTCTCTCCGATCTCGGTTACACCAACAGCGCCCAGGCGGGGCTCAAGATCAGCCACGACAATCTGCCGGCCTATGTCAGCAGCCTGCGCCGCGCCATCAACACCCACAATCCCGACTTTGCCAAGATCGGGGTCAAGGTGGATGGGGAGTATCGTCAGCTCAACGACAACGTGCTGCAGCTGGAGAACGAGCTCTACGCGCCGATCCGCCCCAAGCGCACCCCGCGCAGCGGCGAGAAGCCCTCGGATGCGCTGGATCAGCGCGGCATCGAATACATCGAGCTGCGCACCGTGGACGTCAACCCCTTCACCCCGCTGGGGATCGACGCCGATCAAATCCGCTTCTTCGATCTGTTCCTGGTCTGGTGCCTGCTGCGCCCCTCTGCGGTGCTGAGCGAGGAGGAGATCGCCCGCAACCGCCGCAACCAGAACAAGGTGGTGCTGGAAGGGCGTCGTCCAGGTCTTGATCTGGAAGATGAGCAGGGCAATGCCATTGGCCTCAAAGAGTACGGGCTCAAGCTGTTCGAGGAGCTGGCGGAGGTCGCCGAGCTGCTGGATCGTTGCTGCGGCCGCAACCGCTATCGCGAGACGCTGGCGATGCATCGCGAGAAGCTGCTCAACCCCGAGCTCACCTACTCCGCCCGCATGCTCAAGGAGCTGTTGGCCAGCGGCAAAGACAATAGCTGCTATGGCGACAAGCTGGCGACCCGCTATCGCGAGGAGCTGCTGGCAGGGGAGCTGCAGTACTGGGATGAGGCCTACTTTGCCGGTGAGGCGAAGGATTCGCTGGCCAAGCAGCGGGAGCGCGAGCGCAGCGACAGCCTGTCGTTTGACGACTTCCTGGCCGACTACTTCGGCACCAGCACCACCACCACAGCCTGATGGCTGGTTCGTGCCAACAAAAGTGCCAACAAAAAGCCGCTCGAGTGAGCGGCTTTTTTATTGCTTGGAACCTGAGCGATATCAGACGTGGTTATACATGGCCTCGATTTCGCTCTGGTACTTGGCCTCGATGATCTTGCGGCGCAGCTTCATGGTGGGGGTCAGCTCACCCAGCTCCATGGAGAAGGCGCTCGGCAGCAGGGTGAACTTCTTCACCTGCTCGAACTTGGCCAGCTCTTTTTGCAGATCGGCGATGCGTGATTCGAAGAACTCCACCACCCGGGAGTGGCGCAGCAGCTCGCTCTTGCACTGGTACTGCAGGTTGATGGAGCGGGCGTACTCCTCCAGCGATTCGAAGCAGGGGACGATCAGCGCCGAGACGAAGTGGCGGGCATCGGCGACGATGGCGATCTGCTCGATGAAGCGATCCTTGCCGATGGTCCCTTCCACCAGTTGCGGGGCCACGTACTTGCCGTTGGAGGTCTTCATCAGCTCCTTGAGGCGCTCGGTGAAGTAGATGTTGCCCTGGCTGTCGAGCTCGGCGGCATCGCCGGTGCGCAGGAAGCCATCTTCGGTCATCACTTCGGCGGTCGCTTCCGGCTTGTTGTAGTAGCCGCGCATAACGGTGGTGGAGCGTACCAGCAACTCGTTGTTCTCACCCAGTTTCACTTCAATACCGTTCAGCACAGTGCCGATAGAGCCCAGCTTGAACTTGCTCTCTTCGTAGCAGCAGACAGTAGCCGTGGTCTCGGTCATGCCGTAGCCGTATTTCAGGTTGAGTCCCGCCGCCTGGAAGAAGAGGTTCACATCGTCGGCCAGACGGGCGCCCGCTACCGGCAGGAAGCGGGTGCGGCCGCCAAAACGGGTGCGCAGCTTGCGAAACACCAGCCGCTCTGCCAGCCAGAGCTGGGCATAGAGCAGCGGTGAGGCACTCTTGCCAGCCTGACGGGTGGCAACCATCTGTTTACCGACCCGGGTGGCCCAGCCAAACAGGGCGCGACGCAGGGCCGATACCTGGGCAACCTTGGCCTGGATCATGGCGTAGACCTTCTCGTAGAGGCGCGGCACGGCACACATCACGGTCGGCTGTACCTCGCCAATCACATCCATCACTTTCTGCGGATCGCGGATATAGACGTTCTCGCCCCCGCAGTAGAGCACGTAGAAGCTCCAGACCCGCTCAAACACGTGGCTGAGCGGCAGCATACAGAGCGACACATCCTGCTGATTGAGGTCGAGGCGGCTGTTGTGCATCTCGAAACAGGCGGCGATGTTGGCGAAATCGAGCATGACCCCCTTGGGCTCGCCGGTGGTGCCGGAGGTGTAGATCAGGGTCAGCAGGTCGTCCATCCGGTACTGGCTTTCCCGCTCCCGCAGCTCCTGCTCGCTGGGCTGATGATTGCCGGAGACCAGAAAGTCCTGGAAGTGGCTCGCCTGCGGGCAGCCGCGCAGGTTGACGCTGCCATCAAGGGCGACGATCTGGCGGATTTCGCCATCCTTTAACAAGTTGAGCGCCTGATCGAACTGGGGCTGTTCCCCTACGAACAGCAGGCCAATGTTGGCATCGCGCACGATATAGCGCAGCTGATCGAGGGTGCTGGTGGGGTAGATAGGAACACTGACACCACGGGCGGCAAGGATGCCGAGATCGGCCTGGGTCCACTCCGGCATGTTGCGCGAATAGATGCCGACCATTTCGGTTGGCTGGTGGCCGCTGCGGATCAGCGCCTGTGCGCAGTAGTCCATGGCCTGGCCCAGAGTACGCCAGCCGATGGCACGCCACTGGCCATCTTGCTGAACCCGCAGGGCAGCCTTGTTGCCAAGCTGGGCAATACGTTCACGCATCAGTCGAACCAGATGAAGCTTCGGCATCAGTCAAACATCCTTTAATTACAGTTGTACGCCCACGAGGGCAATAAAAATCGGGCTGGAGTTTAAACTCCAATATTACAGCTTACAAGTGTTCGCCGTTTGTTTTGGATCACAAAGGCTGCAAATAGCTCTCCCTTTGCGCGGGCTGGCCGATACTGCAAGGAGGCAGATAGATAGAGGGTTAACAATATGAATCTGTGGGTTAAAGGGGCGTTGGCCGCAGTCGGGCTGATGGTGGTAGGAGGCGCTGCAGTTTGGTTCTTTTTAGGAAAGACATCACAGGGCCCCACCAATCCCTGGTATCAGGGGGCCGAGGGGTATCATAAAGCCCAGCAACAGGCGCTGGCGTTGGGCTATCCGCTGCTCTATGTGCTGGAGACCCCCAAGTGCCGCCGCTGCGGCGATCTGGAGAAGACATTCTGGCAGAGCAAAGAGATGGTTGACCCGCTCGCCCGGCTGGTGAAGGTGCGACTCAACCCGGGCAAGGGGGATGGCAGCGAGCAGATCCTGAGCCGGTTGCCCAAGGTCGTCACACCGCCCGGCATCTATATCCAGCAGCCGGGTCAGCCCCTCAGACCCATCAAGATAGTGGTGGATATCGACCAGATCTGGATGCCGGGAAAAACCTGGCAGCGGGGCTTCTATATGCCGCTCTCCGCCGCCGGATTCGAGGCGGTGGTTCACACCACACTGGCCTTGCAGGATCCTGCGCTGGACAACGCCCCTCTCGAGTGAGGTGGGGCAAGGCGGTTTAGTGCAACGAAAAGGCTGGATCAGCCGAAATCGAACAGTCGCGACATCAGCACGGCATCTTCCCGATCGTTGCCGGTGCCGTAGTAGTCGGCGCGGCGGCAATACTCGGCAAATCCGGCGCTCTCATAGAGGTTGATGGCGGTCTGGTTACCGGCGCGCACCTCAAGAAACCAGGCCTCTGCCCCCGCTTGTTTGCTGCGGGCCAGATAGGCTTGCAGCAGCGCTCGGCCCAGTCCCTTGCCCTGAAATTCCGGGTGTACGCAGATGTTCATCAGCGAGCTGTCACCAGCCACCAGATCCGAGATATAGAAACCCGCCGGGCGACCATCGACCAGCATCAAGCCGTTGAGATAGCGAGGGCCGAAGCAGGAGAGCAGGTTGGCCTGACTCCAGGGCTCCTTATGAGCGGCTTGCTCGATGGGATAGACAAGGTCGAAATCGCTCTCGAGCAGGGGACGAAACTCAGGCATGGGGGCTCCGGATGGCAAGATTTTGGGGGCAAGGGTTGGCAGGGGCTGCGTTTGTAAAATCAGGTAAAAAGAGCAGCATCACAGTGGGACTTGGCGGCATGATGCAGGATCACGCCACGCTGGCCGCAAGGTGTCGGCGCAGCTGTTGCCACAGGGCGCGCTTTTGCGCGGCGCTGGGGGCGAGCGGGCAGACCAGCGCATCCGGCCGTGCAGGGTTGACCTCCGTCAGCCAGAGCAGGGGGGCGGCGTCCGCCCTTTGCAGGGCGGCAGGTGGCAGCTCGCTGAGCAGGGAGACCTCGTCGGGCGTTATGCTGAGCAGCTGGCAGATATCCGCCAGCAGCGTGGTGGCAGGCAGCCTGGGTGCCAGCAGCCAGAGTTTGCCGCTGTGCTGCGGGGCGCTGGTGGCCGTGGCTGTCTGGCCTGCATGTTGCTCAAGCTCGGGAGCGGGGGCTGCGCCCAGCAATGCCGGACGACGCAACTGCCAGCTTTGAATGCCCATACGGGCCAACATGCTCTGACGAACGGGATCTTGCATCAGGTGCGACTCACTCTTGATCTGCATTGGGGGAAAATCGTGTTGCGCAGGGTACACTCGAACCGGTTTTGCTGCACCCTTTGCAACGCATCATCTGGCGCATGCGGGCATGGCGCTCATCACGACACTGGCTACGTATGGGTGCTGCACGCTTTCGATACGGTATCGCACCGCCCTTGCGTTTTTTCCTGCCAGAGTCGGGTATTCTGCTGCAATAGATACCAGAATAAACATCATAACAAGACAAAACCCAAGGTCGAACAGATGGATATCGCACCTTGGGGCATCATCACCCCAGCTTCGGAACAGTCTCTATGTCGTCTTTAGCTCAAGCCCAGAACTCTGCGCGTCTTATCCCTATCCAGGAGCGCCTGCCCCGTCTGCTGGCCGCCCTTGGTGAGGGACTCTATGAACGGCAGGATGCCCTGCGCCTCGGTCTGCTGGCTGCCCTCAGCGGCGAGAGCGTATTTCTGCTGGGGCCGCCCGGTATTGCCAAGAGTCTGATTGCCCGCCGCCTCAAGCTGGCCTTTCACGATGCCCGCCATTTTGAGTACCTGATGACCCGTTTCAGTACGCCGGAGGAGGTGTTTGGCCCCCTCTCCATTCAGGCGCTGAAGGAGGATGGCAAATATCTGCGCCTCACCGCCGGTTATCTGCCGGAGGCCGAAGTGGTCTTTCTCGACGAGATCTGGAAAGCGGGCCCCGCCATCCTCAACACCCTGCTCACCGCCATCAACGAGCGGCAGTTCCGCAACGGTGACAGCCAGCACTCTATCCCGATGCGCTTGCTGGTGACTGCTTCCAACGAGCTGCCAGCGCCGGATGGCGGGCTGGAAGCGCTCTACGACCGGATGCTGGTGCGGATCTGGATGGATCGGGTACAGGAGAAAGCCAACTTTCAATCCATGCTGGCCAGCGATGGGCATGCCCATCAGAACCTGCCGGAATCCTTGCAGATCCGGGGGGATGAGTACGAGCAGTGGCAGAGCCAGATTGAGCAGGTGCGCCTGCCGGATGCCTGTTTCGAGCTCATTTATCAGCTGCGTCAGCAGCTCGACAGCCAGCTGGCCCACCGCTGCTATGTGTCGGATCGCCGCTGGAAGAAGGCGGTACGACTCATCAAGGCGAGCGCCTTCTTCAATGGCCGCGACGAGGTGGCCCCCCTCGACCTGCTGCTGTTCAAGGATTGCCTCTGGCATGACGAGGAGTCCCGCACCGCCCTGCTGGAGATGATGACCGAGTTCTCCCGTCTCTATGGTTATCAGCAACTGGCACTGACCCGCCAACTGCTGGCGCTGCGGGATCAGTTCAAACAGCTGAAACAGAGCGTGGCTCAACGGCTCTGCACAAAGGCCCGCCAACGCAAGCAGTGGTTTGGTCGCCGGGCCCGGGGCATCGAGATCCCGCTCGCCAATGCCAGACCCTTTGGCAAACAGGTGCACTTCCACCTGCTCACCCCGGCGCCGCTGGATGGCAGCGATCCCGAGCGACTCACCCGTACGCTGGTGTTTGATCGCACCCTGCTCTCCCACTGGCGTCCCACCGGCGAAGCGCTGGTCGGCTATCAGTTTGGCAACCCGAAAGAGGGGCACTACGAGCTGGTGCTGGATGATGAGCTGCGGCTTCAGGTGCTCGATATCCAGCGCCAGCAGATCCCGCTGGTATTGATGGAACGTAACGCTATCCCCGAGGTGGTGCTGGAGCCCTGGTTGCAGTCACTCGACGAGCAGCTGGTCCAGGTCGGCAAGGTGATGCAGGAGCTCAAGCAACAGCGCAGCCTGTTCGAGCGTCACCAGCAACACCTCTTTATCGCCCAGCGTTGGTTGCAGCAGGTGGAAGACAGCTTCTTCGTGTTGAACCGGGATCTCGAACTGCTGCGCAGCGAGCTGACCCAGTGGCGCGAGCGGTTGCCAAGGCTGGACGAGTAAGGAGCGCTCATGCTTGAGATCGGCATGCTTGATCTGGGCCTTCTCATCGGGGAGGGGGAGCTGGCGGGAGAGGTGGTGGCGCTGCTGGCTGCCTCGCCCAAGATTTCCGAGTTCATCAAGCGTTCTCCGCTCCAGGGCAAGCTGCTGAAAAAGCGCCTGCAGAGCTGGGGCGAGCAGCTTGGCGAGGAGATCCGCCACAAGCCGGTGCCGGTAGCGCTGGAGCAGGAGTACCTGCTCTATCAGGCGCACCGGCAACTGGCGATGACCGAGCTGATTGGTCGCCTGCCGAGCCTGCTGGAGTCGCTGGAGCAGTACAGCCCCTTCGCCGGTGAGGCCCGATCCTTGGTGCGCCAGCTGATGGCTCATCCCACCGAGAGCATGCGTCAACTCTTTATCGACAAGTGGCGCGCCAGTCTGGTGGGGAGCCTGTTGCAGTTGCAGCAGCAGATCGCCGAGGCGGAGCGGGAGAAGCAGCGTCAGGAGATTGAAGATCAGCTGCTGGCGAGCCGTACTCTGGCCGATGCCCTCGATCCCAACAAAATTTCGGCTGGTGGCCTGTGGGATCTGGCGCAGGGGAGCTGGCACAAGCGCAGTCTGGTGCTGGTCAAGCAGTACGCCCGCATGTTGCAGCGCGAGCCCTTGCTGGCGGAGATTGCCGGTCTGCTTGGCCGCAGCGAGCGGGATCGGCGGGCGCAGGAGCAACCGGTGCCGCCGGTCGAGGTGCTGGAGCTTGAGCCCGCCCCCAGCGACGATGTGCCGGACGATCTGGTGGGCATCCATCAGGCGAGTGATCTGATGCGGTTGCTGCCAAGCGAGGCGGTGATGCTGGGGCTGCCCGAGCTGGAGCTGGAGTTCTATCGCCGCTATCTGGAGCGGCGTCTGCTCAGCTACCAGTCGCGCGGAACGTTGCCGCGCCAGCGCATCATGCTGCGTACCCCGGAGCAGGGGGGGCAGCAGTTGCAGCAACGGGGCCCCTTTATCGTCTGTGTCGATACCTCCGGCTCCATGGGGGGGTATCCCGAGGAGTGTGCCAAGGCGCTGTTTCTGGCCCTGCTCAAGGTGGCGATGGACGAGAAGCGCGGTTGCTACCTGATGCTCTTCTCCACCGAGGTGGCGACCCTCGAGATCACCGCCGATACCGGTCTGGACAAGGCGGAACGCTTCCTCTCCATGAGTTTTCACGGCGGTACCGACCTGGTGCCCTGCCTTGAGAAGGCGCTGGCCAAGCTCGATGATCCCGCCTTTGCCAAGGCGGATGTGCTGGTCATCTCCGACTTTATCGCCCAGAGCTTGCCCCATCCCCTGCTCGATCAGATGAACCGCTATCGTCAGCGCCAGACCCGTTTTCACGCCGTTGCCATGTCACGCCACGCCAAGCAGGCGCTGCTGCGGGTGTTTGACAACAGCTGGCTGCTCGATTGTGGCCTGCGCGGTCGGTTGTTGCGGCGTTTTCAGCATAATTAACTGTCTATTGAGTTATTGGTGGTGCTTGATAACTGTTTTAGTGGTTTATTCTGGTGCGACCAAAGGTCGGTGGAGGGGAAATGTGAAGCTTTATCCGTATTGTGTATTGCTGTTGGCATTGAACTCTATGGCCGAGCCGGTTTCCCCCATTCAGTTGGAGAGTGAGCTCAATACGCTGGAGCAGACTTACCTCTCTGATCGCGAATTGAGCTTGAGAGTTCAGCGATTGAAGCAGGATTTGTCCGCTTACACTCCGGCGCAACAGACGCGGATTGCTCGCTTGGCCTGCAGACTTCAATCGGCAAACGAGACGGCGGAGTATCGTCAGGCGATGCGCTATGCCGATGAGCACCTTCAGCGTGCTACCGCACAAGGTGATCAATTTGCCCGCAGCGATTTTGCCCTTTGCCGTGGCTGGTTTCATCAACTGCTCGGAGAGAACGACAAGGCTCGTCTGGATTATGATCTGGCACTGACACTGGCTCGTGATGCCGGTTCTCTCAGACAACAGGCAACTGCCTTGTCCTACAGAGGTTCCCTCTTTTCCTTCCAGGGTCTTCCTGCCAAGGGACTCAGAGACCTGATGCAGTCTTTGCATATCTACGATGCTCTTGCCCTTTCAAGTTGGTATGGAAAAATTCAGCTGGAAATTGCTGCGACCTACCGTCGTATGGGGTTACTGGGGCCTGCCAATCGCTTGCTCGATGAGCTGGCGATGCAGTTACAGCCAAACAGTGATCCCGATATTTTCTACGAACTTTATCGGCAGAAAGCGATGGTGGCGAATGGCATGGAGCAGTTCCAGAAAGCCATCGATGAGTTGGATAAAGCGACGGCGCAACACAACGTGTTATCCCCTGTCGAAAAAGGATTATTACAGCTGGACAGGGCCGAGGCATTGTTGGGGCTAGCCAGATACCAGGAGGCCATGGTGCAGCTTGAGCAAGCCGGTGTCGTGTTTAAATCAGACCTTGACCCCCTGTTTCATAGTTATTGGCACTTGCTGATGGCTCAGGCAGGGATCATGGCGGGAGAGTATGCCAATGCCCTGCAGCATCTCGCGATGGCTGAGCCGACCCTCTTGCGCGAGGATAACCAGCGTTTTTTGATCAAGGTGACATGGCTGCGCAGTCAGGCGTTCGAGGGGATCGGAAAAACCGGTGAGGCGCTGGCTGAGTTGCATCGCTATGTGGCCCTCAAGCGGGTATTCGAACAGGAAATGCAGGATCAAAGCACGACCTGGGTGCGTGGCGAGTTTGAGCTGGTCCGTCAGGAGGGGGAAAACAAGCGACTGCGAGTCGAGCAGCGGTTGCAGCAGCAGGAGTTGGCGTTAGCCAAAGAGCGTCGTTTCTGGTTGCTGGCAGTACTGCTGCTGTGTGGCGGGTTGGCCTTGCTGACGACGGGGTGGCTGCTGGAACGCAATCGCCGCATGCGCCGGTTGGCCTTTAGCGATGAACTGACCGGTCTCAACAACCGGCGACGGGTATTGTGGCGTGGGAATACACTGTTTGAGCTTGCTCGTCGGCAAGGTGCGCCCTTTAGCTTGCTGGTCTTCGACATCGATTACTTCAAGCAGATCAACGATACGCTCGGCCACCATCAGGGAGACCGGGTTCTGCAGTGGTTCTCGCACGCTGTAGCGAGCCAGTTACGGCCTCGTGATGTATTGGGGCGCACCGGCGGGGAGGAGTTTTTGATCCTGCTGCCGGATACCCGCCTTGAAGAGGCGTGTCGGGTGGCGGAGCGGATCCGTAACATGGTTGCCAACCGGGCGCTGCCCGGGATGTCCTATCCGGTAACGATGAGTATTGGATGCGCCTGTATGCAGGCCGGTGATCAGGATCTGGCGGCCCTGATCCAGCGCGCCGACAGTGCGCTGTACCGTGCGAAGGGGGCTGGGCGCAACCGGGTGGAAACAGACGACTGACGGGCTGGGTATTTTTCACTCGCGCGGGTATAATGTCGCGCAATTTTGCTTTGACTCAGGCGAGAAGACCCATGTAACGCAACCCTCCTCCCTCTCTCCACCAGGTTGGCAAAACGCCAGCTGGCGTGGCTTTCGTTGCGTATACATGTGCCGTGAGCGGCATTCCGGATTTATTCCCACGGTGGCTGATGCCACCGCTCAATAGAAGAACGTTGAATTATGTCAGCTGAATTTCTGAGTGAAGTCTCCAAGAGACGCACTTTTGCGATCATTTCGCACCCGGATGCGGGTAAAACCACCATCACCGAAAAAGTCCTGCTGTTCGGACAGGCCATTCAGCGCGCCGGTACCGTCAAGGGCCGTGGCTCAGGCCAGCACGCCAAATCTGACTGGATGGAGATGGAGAAGCAGCGTGGTATCTCCATCACTACCTCGGTGATGCAGTTCCCCTATGCCGATTGTCTGGTCAACCTGCTCGACACCCCGGGTCACGAGGACTTCTCTGAAGATACCTACCGTACCCTGACGGCGGTCGACTGCTGCCTGATGGTCATCGATGCCGCCAAGGGTGTTGAAGACCGGACCCGCAAGCTGATGGAAGTGACCCGTCTGCGCGATACCCCCATCCTCACCTTCATGAACAAGCTGGACCGCGAAGTGCGCGATCCGATGGAAGTGATGGACGAGGTTGAGCGCGAGCTGAAGATCATGTGCGCCCCCATCACCTGGCCTATCGGTTGCGGCAAATCCTTCAAGGGTGTCTATCACCTCTACAAGGATGAGACCTATCTCTATCAGACTGGTCAGGGCCACACCATCCAGGAAAAGCGGGTGGTCAAGGGGCTGAACAACCCGGATCTGGATGCCGCTATTGGTGAAGATCTGGCCGCCCAGCTGCGCGGTGAGCTGGAGCTGGTGCAGGGCGCCTCGCCCGAGTTCGATCACGATGCCTTTATCGCTGGCGAGATGACCCCGGTCTTCTTCGGTACCGCACTGGGCAACTTCGGTGTTGATCACATGCTGGATGGCCTGACCGACTGGGCACCGTCCCCCATGCCGCGTAAGGCCGAGAGCCGCGAGGTGGAAGCGACCGAAGAGAAGTTCTCCGGCTTCGTGTTCAAGATCCAGGCCAACATGGATCCGAAACACCGTGACCGTATCGCCTTTATGCGTATCGTGTCAGGCACTTACAGCAAGGGCATGAAGATGCGCCACGTGCGTATCGGCAAGGATGTGAACATCTCCGACGCAGTGACCTTTATGGCCGGTGACCGTGAGCAGGCGGAAGACGCCTTCGCCGGTGACATTATCGGTCTGCACAACCACGGTACCATCCAGATCGGTGACACCTTCACCCAGGGTGAAGATCTCAAGTTCACCGGCATCCCGAACTTTGCCCCGGAGCTGTTCCGCCGCATCCGCCTGCGCGATCCGCTCAAGCAGAAGCAGCTGCTCAAGGGGCTGGTGCAGCTCTCCGAAGAGGGCGCCGTGCAGGTGTTCCGTCCGCTGATCAGCAACGATCTCATCGTCGGTGCGGTCGGTGTGCTGCAGTTTGACGTGGTGGTGTCTCGTCTGAAGAGCGAGTACAACGTTGAGGCTCTCTACGAGGCGGTCAACGTCTCCACCGCCCGCTGGGTGGAAGGAACCGACGTCAAGAAGTTCGAAGAGTTCAAGCGCAAGAACGAGGTCAACCTGGCCCTTGATGGCGGTGACAACCTCACCTATATCGCGCCGACCATGGTCAACCTGCGACTGGCACAGGAGCGTCACCCCGACGTGGAGTTCCGCCAGACTCGCGAGCATTGATACTGCTTACCGAATCCCGCCAGATGGCGGGATTTTTTTATGCATCAAGGAGAGGTGATGGCTGAATCGATGAATCCTGCCTGCTCGGCTCTGGTTGAGCGTTATCTGTTATCCCTGCCGGTGGCAGCACGGGCTCGCCATGTTTGCGCGGACTACTTCTGTGCTGATGAACACAACGCCAACCTCTGTGCAGCGCTTGTCGTGGCAGGCCGCAAGCGAGCCACCTGTAGCCTTGCTTACTGGTATCTGGAGCAGGGCGAGAGGATGCCGGAACAGGGTGACCTGCTGGTGGTAACCGACTGGAGTGGTCAGCCCAAGGCGCTGGTTGAAATAGTGTCTGTCACCTTGTGCCCATTCGACGAGATTGATGCTGCGTTTGCTGCCGAGGAGGGGGAGGGTGATGGCTCTCTGGCCTGGTGGCGCAAGGTGCACAGGGCATTCTTCGAACGCGAGATGAAGGCGGAAGGGGGCGAATTTGATGAGCATGCCACGCTGGTGCTGGAGCGATTCCGGGTGGTGGCGCTGCCGCAGTAAACAAGGCGGCAAGCAGGGGATATTCCTGTTTGCCGCCATCCCATCACCTCAGGGCGCCAGCTCTAGCACCATGCAAATTTCGCAATCCCCGTGGCCGGTACAGCCGAGTGGGCCGGGAAGATGTGCAAAGCCCAGTGATTCATAGAGGCTGGTGGCTTCGCGCAGCACTTCGGTGGTCTCCAGATAGCAGCGGTGATAGCCCAGGTCACGAGCGGCATCCAGCGCCTGCAACACCAGCCGCTTGCCAAGGCCCAGTCCGCGCAGGGTGGGCATAAAGTACATCTTCTGCAGCTCGCAGACCCCCTCTTCTCCAGTCAATGGCGCGATACCACCTCCGCCGAGGATGGAACCGTCCGGCCCTTCGATAACCCAGTAGCGGCTCTTCTCCCCCTGATAGCTCTGGGAGAGGGTGTCGAGATTGGGATCGGAGACCCCGTACCCCTTGTCGGCAGTGAGACCATACTCGGCCGATACGGCGCGGATCACCATGGCGATCTGGGGATTGTCCGCCGCCGTGATGGGGCGGATTTGGTAACCCTGCTGGCGGCGGGCGCGGGAGAGGGCGCCGCGATAGAGCCGCAACCCTTGCCACAGCTGCTCCCGCTCGGGCAGGCTCAACTGCGCCAGCATCTCCTCCATCGCTGCGTCCATCTCCCGGTGCAACTCCAGCAGCATCCCTTGACCGCTGATGGTGAGGCGGGCCTCCTTGCTGCGCCCGTCGGAGGGATGGGGGTGCCAGCTGATCAGCTCACGCTCGGCGAGACGTGCCAGCGGGCGGCTGGCATTGGATTTGTCGATGTGCAGTTTTTCCGCCAGTTGCTGGTTGGTCGCCGGGCCGTTTTCCAGCTCGATCAGCAGGTGAGCTTCAATGGGGGTGAGCGCCAGCTGGCCGCACTGTTGGGAGAGCATGCCGAGCTCGCGAACCAGATCGCGCGATAGCGCGCGCAGGGGACGGGGATCCATGTTGTAGCGTCCTTTTTAGTTGTGCATTACAACTAAAATAGCTTAAAGGTTGTAATGCGCAACCTTTTTATCTGTCATCTTTGGCTGGGGGCGCGGGTCAGGCTAACCCTGTGTCATGGCACAGGGTTAGCTGCCGTGATGACCTGCGATCAACCTTTGGCGGCCGGAATGCCCCATTCGTTCAATCTGACTTGCCACTGTTGGCGCCCTGCATTGATCCGAAAAGGACCGAGCTGCCATGACGTTGGCATGGCCTGCCCCAGCGTGCGGGCCAGCAGCTGTTTGGCCCAGCCTGATTGGTCGACCCCCTGCCAGCTGCCACCCTGTAACTGCAGCATGGATATGACCTGACGCAGTTCGTGCAATCTGCCGATACTCTGCTCTTGCTTGAGCTGGTGCGCCTTTGCCTGAGCGGGCAGTAACCAGCCCAGCAAGCGGGCCGTGCGGCTGGGTGCGGGTTGCCGCAGAGCCTGAATGCCATCGTCCAGCACCTTGACGTAGGGCTGGGTGAGCGTGATGCCCAGCATGTCGAGGGTATGAGGGGAAAACCGATCTGCATCGGCGTTGGTCGGCAGATGCCGGGTATGAGCCTCGACCTGTTGCAGGTAGCGGTTGTTCTCCTCTCTCAGCTGGGCCGACAGCTCGCGAACCTGCGGTAGAGCGAGATGTGCCAGGGTCGTCAGGTCGATACGGGTTGCCGGGATCGGGTCGGCAGGGGGCAGGTGCTGCCCATCCAGCTCGACTTGCAGGTTGGCGGCCGCTCTGGTCAGTTTTGCCAGTGTCTGATAGACCGGCCGGTTGGCCAGCTGGCGGGTGATCTCCTGCTCCAGTTTGAGATGCTCCAGCGCCTCCTGCTGTCGTTGCTGTGCCGCCTTCTGCAGTTCGAGCGTTGGATCTGGCACATCATCGCTCGGTGCCGGAGAGGGGGGGACAACGGCTGCTGGCGGCAGCGGTTCGGCTCGCACCGCGAAGCTGAACTCCAGCCTGCCTTCGAGTTTGAAGTGACGGCCCAGAATGCCTTCCCGCCCGCTCTCTTGGGCGAAGGCGTGATAGAGCGTGCCACGGCCATGACCGGCCAGCAGGCGGTTCATCAAGTTTGCAATCTCCTCCTTGCGGGAGGGCAGGGCGTTGATCTTGACCTGTGCGCCGTTGGGGGTGTCGAGCAAGCCAAGATAGCGGCCGATCTCGGGTTGCTGCAGGTAGTCTCGCAGATACGCGGTGTGGCGCTCACTCTTGGCCGGGTCGGCGTCCAGATAGTGCTGCAGTACCTGTTTCAGCTCCAGCGCCAGTTGTAGCAGGTCGGGTTCGCTCAAGGATCTGGGCGGAAGTGGCTGGCCGCGTAGCTGACAGGATTTGCTGCCAAAGGTGCCCTTGAGGGTGATATAGCGCCCGATTTCACCGGCAGGATCCTTGACCAGCGCGTGGGTGAGCGCCTTGCCATCCGGCAGTTTTTTCAGCTGGTTGAGCAGGGTGACCAGATAGGGCAGGGGGGCTGCGGTCGCCAACGTCGGCTTGCCGAGTTCATTGCGCATCTGTCCGGCGCTCAGCAGTTCATCCAGCGCGCTCTGCTGTTCGGGATGCTGTGCCAGATAGCTCGAGATCCCCTTGCGCAGTTCGCGGTTCAGCAACTGCTGGCTATCTGGCGTCAGGGCTGGCGGGGTCGGCAGTGTCAGTTCAGCCCGTTCGGCGGCGGGAGCGGTCAGGTTGCGAAACTGGCTCACAAAGCGCCCGATGGGACTGCCCTGGGGACGAGTGGGTGTTGCGATAGTGGCGAGTGGGGCGGCTTGTTCGATTTTCATGGTGAGCTCCTTGCTGACTACTGCGCTGCGTAGAGTCGGGGTGTGAGGTCGTGAGCCAGTTCGGCAAGCTGGCCCATCAGGTTGTCGAGCAGGGGTTCATCGCAGTGGGCGAGCAAAATCTGGGCGTAGAGGGTGAGGGTTGGCACATCGCCCTCCAGCCCGAGCCAGGCACCACCCATCCGGTTGACCTCGCTATTGAGGCTCAGCCAGTGCTGCAGGTTGGCGGGTGTGAGGCTGTTGGCATCCAGCGGGCCTGTCATCGGGGTGGTGATGAGCAGCACGCTCTCATCGGGAGCGACCTCCAGCCACCACTCTCTATCCTGCTGATCCAGCAAGAGAAACATCCGGTTTTTCCCATCCGGAGCAGCATGGTCCTGCGCGCCGGAGAGGCGTGCTATCCAGTGATAAATATTGTGGTGTGACATGGCGGGCTCTCCCCTTGGCAACGTGTTGGGGCGAGTATTCCATGGTGAGGCGGGGCTATCTGTCAGTGCTGGCCGCGATTATGGCGGGAAAGGACGAACGGCAGCCCCGTGGGCGGGGCTGCCGCAGGCAAGGTGGTCGTCAGGCGGCGGCTCTGATCCCCAGTTCAGGGCGGCGGGAGAAGCAGCGGGCGAGCAGCAGCATGGTGGCAACGCCTATGGTGCCCAGCACCAGCCAGGGGAGGGCCGGTTGTCCCTGTTGCAGCGAGAAGTCATAGAGGGAGCCACCGCCCACGTAGCCGGTCATGCCTCCCAGCGCCAGCCCGAGACGGCTGAAGCCCATGTAGCTGCCACGGGCTGTGGGATTGGCAAGCCGGGTCATCAGGGTCTCCCGGGCCGGTTCACAGATAATGATCCCCAGATAGAAGCAGGCCAGCAGCACGAAGATACCGGAGAGGGTGCTGACGAAGGCGACCAGTCCGATCCCCACCGTCATCAGCAGGATACCCGCCATCAGTCGGCTCTCCAGCTTGTAGCGCCGCTCGCTGAAGCGGGCGATGGGGTAGAGCAGCGCCAGCGATAGCGCCGTTTCTAGGCTGTACATCCAGCCCACCGCCGTGGTGGAGCCTGCCAGTTGCTTGACCAGGATCGGGAAGATCAGCATCACCTGTACCCACAGCATGTAGTAGCCGCTCAGGATCAGCACCAGCCGACAGAAGGCGCGATCCGCCAGCACCTGCCCCAACCCTTCCCGCATCGGAGTCGGTTTCACCGAGATGCGGTAGGCGGGTAGCAGGATCCAGTTGCACAGGGCGGCCAGGATGAAGAGCCCCGCGCCCAGCAGGCAGACATAGGTGAAGTCAAAGCGCAGCAGCCAGCTGCCGAGCAGGGCACCGGTCACGGCCCCCGCGCTCTCCAGCATCATCAGCAGGGAGATGAAGCGGCCCCGCTCATGGGGGCGGGTAAATTTGATCACCAGCGCAGCCCGTGGCGGGTCAAACAGGCAGCCACCTAGACCGGACAAGAAGCAGGAGAAGATCAGCATGGCGCCGCTGTCGGCCCAGGCCAGGGTGGCGAAGCCCAACGCCCGCAACAGCATGCCGGTGACGATGAGCGGACGGGCCCCGAAGCGGTCGGCCAGCGAACCACCAAAGACCCCCAACCCCTGCTGGGTCAGCTGGCGCAGACCGAGGGCCAGCCCCACCAGACCCGCCGCCCAGCCTAGCTGATCGACGAAGCGCAGGCTGATCATCGGCATCACCACAAAGAAACCCAGGATCACCAATGTGGTATCCAACGCCACAAACCAGCGTCCCCAAAACCTCGCCCTATCGACCATAACGCCCTCTCATTCATAGATACCTTCATTCTGGAGAGGGTTTAGATATAGTGGTAGACGACGACTACCTATATTTCATATCAGGATTATTTATGTCTATGGATCTGGATGATCTGCAATTGCTGCTGGATGTCGCCGAGCTGGGCAGCTTCAGTCAGGCGGCGGCCATCCGTGGCTGGTCACAGCCGCTGGTGAGTCAGCGCATTGCCCAGCTGGAGGAGAGCCTCGGGGCACCGCTGTTTCAGCGTCATCGGCGCGGGGTGACGCCGACCCGCGCCTGCGAGCAGTTTCTGCCCTCTGCCCGCTCGGCCCTGGCGACCCTGAGCGAAGGGCGGCTGGCTTTGCAGGGGGCGCCGGCGCTGCCCTGCATCCGTCTCTCCAGCCTGCCATCCCTCACCTCGGTGGTGTTTGGCTCACTGCTGATGGAGCTGGTGGACGAGCCGTTCGAGATCCGCTGCGCCACGGATCACTCCGGCGAGATCATGCAGTCGCTGCTGACCGGGGAGGCCGATATCGGCTTTGTGCTCAAGCGCCCGCCCGTCGCTGGCCTGCAGATGGAGCTGCTCTGCTGCTCCCCCATCATCGCCATTGCGTCGCCGCTGCATCCGCTGGCCGGTTGTCACGGCCTCACTCTGGAGGATATTGCCGACCAGCGGCTGGCGCCTCAGGTGTGGGGGCCGGGCTGTGACGCCTTTATCCAGCAGTTGCGGCGGCTGCGGCGGGCGGCCAGCCCCCTGCATGCGGTGCAGCCCGCCAGTGCGGCTCGCGATCTGGCGCTGGAACACGGTTTTATCACCCTGATGCCTGAGCTGGCCATCAAGCGGGATCTGGAGGTGGGGCGGCTGGTCAGGCTCGATGTGCGCAATCTGCCGCAGGAGCATTGGGATGTGATGATGGCGTGGCGTGGGGGCAAGCGCCCCAATCCGGCCCGGGAAACGGTATTGGCCACCGCCCGCACGCTGGCAAAGCGTTGGCGCCACGAGGGGTGAATCCGAAGGTGGCTGGTGGTGTGCAAAAGGGTTGGCGCGACCAGTAGCGATTGGCTACATTGGGTGGCTGGTTCGCTATTTGCTCACTGATTTGAAAGGAGAATCCCATGTTTTCATGGCAGTTGGACGATGAGCTTGCGCTGCTCTTCTTGCAGCCCGATATGGCGAGCGAACTGTTTGCCCTTTGCCATGACAACCGGGAGTACCTCTCCCAGTGGCTGCCCTGGCCGCCTCTTATGCAGCGGCCTGCTGATTACTCCCTGTTCATTCGCAGTGCCATCGAGAAGTTCGCCCGCGGCGAGGGGCTCACCACCGCCATCGAGTATCAGGGGGAGGTGGTGGGCGTTATCAGTTACAACCGCATCGACCAAGATCTTGGCAAGGTGGTCATCGGTTACTGGCTGGCGGAGCGCTGGCAGGGCAACGGCATCATCACCCGGGCCTGCCAGGCCCTGATCCATCACGCTTTCGAGGAGATGGGGATGGAGAAGGTGGAGATCAGTGCTGCGACTGACAATGAACCCAGCAGAGCCGTCTGTGAACGGCTCGGAATGCAGCTGGAGGGGGTGACCCGGCGGGCAGAGCGGCTGGGCAACCGGATTGTGGACCATGCCCACTACAGCCTGCTGCGTGACGAGTGGCTAAGACAGAGGGAGGCCTGATGGCACTGCCACATATCAAGACGGCCCGTACCCACCTGACCATACTGTCACCGGATCAGGCCCCCATGATGCTCGACTTCTACCGGCGCAACCGCGCCCATCTCGCCCCCTGGGAGCCGCTGCGGGACGATCACTTCTACACCCTCTCTTACTGGCATGCCCGGCTGCAGGACAGTTACAGCCAGTTCTTCAATGGCACCGGCGTCAATCTGGTGGCCCTCGATCCGGCTGGCGAGCGGGTGATCGCCACCTGCAACTTCAGCAATATCCTGATGGGGATCTTCAAGGCGTGTCATCTCGGGTACGCCATCGACCAGCAGCATCAGGGGCAGGGGGTGATGGGAGAGGTGCTGTCAGCCGCCATCGACTACCTGTTTCGGGAGCATGATCTGCATCGCATCATGGCCTGCTATATGCCTGCCAACCAGCGCAGTGGCGCCCTGCTGGAGCGGCTCGGTTTCGAGCGGGAGGGGTTCGCGCGGGCGTATCTGATGATCAATGGCCGTTGGGAGGATCACATCCTCACCTCGCTGATTAATCCGGCGCCCTGAGCGATAGATAAAAAAACGGGCCCGAAGTTGCCTTCGGACCCGTCTTCGAATGAGGTGCAGGCTTAGTTGGCCTTGGCATCGCTCACTGCAGCTTCAACCTTGGTGGCAGCTTCGTCAGCCGCTTTTTCTACGGTTGCAGTCGCTTCGGAAGCGGCTTTTTCTACAGTTGCAGCAACTTCGGCGGCCGGAGCAGCAGCAGGCGCGGCAGCTTTTTCTTCTTTCTGACCGCAAGCGGTCAACATCAGACCCAGGATACCGGCTACCAGTACTTTGTTCATGTGCATACCCTCAAAAAAAGATGGAGAGATGGTCTGTGCAACCATCACAGCGCCCGCTGTGGCCCGGTATTGAAACAAGAGGCCGGGAGGCAGAGAGCGCGCGAAATATAGCCCCATTAGTTGCCGATGAAAACGGATATCACAATGACATTTTTTCGTGCCGTAGATAAAAAGCACCACTGCAACGACTGATATCAATACAAGATGCCGTCAAGATGGCGAAAATGCACAATAAACCACCACTTTATGGCTTCCGGTTAGCACGTTGACTGAATTTTGCTCCCGGCGGAGTGGTGAGAGTAAGGGCTTTAGTCAGACAGCTTCTGACAGGGCAGCCGTTTTCCCTCAAGGTGGCTCTGACGGGCCAGATCCAGCAGCGCCATCACCGCCAGCGCTTCGCATGCTGGCACCGGGTTGCTCCCTTCTCCCTTGATGGCGGCACAGATACCGCGATAGTAGGCGCCATAATCCCCCGCCTCGCCGACCACGCTCTGCTGCTGCAACTGACCCTCCGCAATGCGGCTGAGCTGACCGGGTTCACTATCCACGCCCCAATCCGCGGCCGGTGGCCGCTTGCCCTGCTTGAGCTGATCTTCCTGCACATCCATACCGAATTTCACGAAAGAACCACTGCTGCCGTGGATAACGAAGCGCGGCATGGTGGCCGAGACCAGACAGCTGCCGTGCAGAATGACCCGCAGCTGTTCACCATAGCCCAGCACCACGTGGAAGTAGTCGTCCGCCAGTGCGGCGGGGCGCTGCTCGGCGAGATCGGCCTGCAGCCAGTCCGGCTGCCCGAACAGCTGCAGCGCCTGATCCAGCACGTGAGGGCCGAGATCGAACCAGAGGCCGGAACCGGGGCCACCCGCTTCGCGCCAGCGTTGACGCACCTCGGGGCGATAGCGATCGAAGTGCGACTCGAACTGGGCGATCTGCCCCAGCGCCCCTTCTGCCAGCAGACGGCGCACGGTAAGAAAATCCCCGTCCCAGCGGCGGTTGTGGAAGATGCTGAGTAGTCGCTGCTGTTTTTCGGCCAGCTCGACCAGCGCTTGCGCTTCGGCCAGATCCAGTGCAAAGGGCTTGTCGATCACCACATGTTTGCCTGCCAGCAGTGCCTGGCGGGCCAGCGGAGCGTGGGTATCGTTGGGGGTGGCGATCACCACCAGATCGACGCTGTCATCGCTCAGCACCTCCTCCAGTGAACCGACCCGGCAGCCGGGCAGGTCGGCCTGCACCTTGGCGGCATCGCGGCTCACCACCCAGCCGAGGGACAAGCCCGGCGTGGTGGAGAGGAAGGGGGCGTGGAAGGTCTTGCCTGCAAAGCCATAGCCCACCAGGGCTGCGTTGAGAGTGTGGCTCATCGGGAGTTCTCCGCTGACATCGAGTGAGTGGGGTTGCCATCGCAGGTGAGCTGCCGGATGGCCATATGCTGTAAAGGTGATACAAACGAGAAGGGGGCCGATGGCCCCCTGAGTGTGCCCATCAGAGCACAGGATTTATTGCAAACACAAGCTGCGGCCGCGGCGGGTCATCAGCATCACCAAGGGTGGCAGCAGCAGCCACATATGCAGCGCCAGCTGACTGAGCGGGTCGTGCATCAGGGCGCCGGTCAGGCCAACCAAGGCGCCGGATCCACTCATCTGGAACAGGCCGAGCAAGGCGGCGGCGGTACCGGCGCAGTGGCCGAACGGTGCCAGCGCCATCCCGGCGGCAGAGCCCAGAATCATGGCAAAGCCGATGCTGGAGAGGAATACCGGTCCCATCATCGCCAGCGGATGTTCGATGTGCATCGCCAGGGTCAGGGCGATGGCCGAGAGCATCAACACCAGCAGGCCGATGCGCAGGGTGCGTCTTGGCCCCACTTTGGCGATAAAGCGCGGCGCCATGAAGCAGGCCAGAATGTTGAGCGCGGCGTTGGCGGTAAACCAGTAGCTAAAGCCGCTCATATCCAGCCCCAGCTTCACCATCAGTTGCACCGGTGCGGCGGTGACGTAGGCGAGGATCACCGCCATCGCCAGCATGCACAGCGCCGCGTTGAACAGGAAGCTGGGGGAGCGCAGCACCGGGCTGTAGCGGGACCAGCTGATGAGGGCCCCTTCGCTGCGGGTCTCCTCCGGGCGGGTCTCCGGCATCCGCCACAGCAGCCAGCTGCCGACGATGACCGCATAACCGGCCATAAACCAGAAGTTGGCAGACCAGCCCGCCTGGGCGGTGAGCCAGCCACCGAGCAGGGGGGCCAGCGCCGGAATAAAGCAGATGGCGCCATTGAGATAGGAGATCATCTGGCCGCTCTTTTTCGGGCCGTAGCTGTCACGCACCACCGAGAAGGCGGCCACCGAGGTGGCGCAGGCACCGAAGCCCTGTAACACCCGGGCCAGCATCAGCTCGCCGAGGCTGGCGGCAAAACCGGCCCCCAGCGCGCTCAGACCATAGAGCAGCACACCACCCAGGGCGATGGGCTTGCGACCGTAGCGATCGGCCAGCGGCCCGACCAGCAGTTGCCCCAGCCCCATGCTGAACAGGAACCAGGTGATGGTGCCCTGCATCAGCGTCACTTCGGCACCCAGCTGCTCGGCCATCTGCGGAATGGCGGGCAGGTAGATGTCGATCGCCAGCGGACTGAACAGCACCAGTAGTACGAGTAAAAGTATCAATGGCATCTGTCACCTCTTTCATCAGCCAGGTTAATGAATTGGGGCGCGAGTCTACTGACTCACAGTAATGAATAGAAATGGTATTTAATCACTTTGGTTATTCCATTATGGAAACGTGTATTAAAAGCGGATTATTCCCTGGCGTCGAATCACCCGTAACCCCATCACAGCGGGTGTAATTGGCGCTTTTACTAAACGCTTGTGCCGCATAGAATGCGCAGATTATTTTTGCGGAGGTGCTCGATGAACAAGCTTGTCCTGGCAACAGGTAACCAGAAAAAGGTGAAGGAATTGGCCGCCATGCTCGCCGAGATGAAAATCCAGGTGATTCCGCAGAGCGAGTTTGCAGTCTCCGATGCCGACGAAACCGGCACCACCTTCGTCGAGAATGCCATCATCAAGGCTCGCCACGCCGCTCGTATTACCGGTCTGCCCGCCGTTGCCGATGACTCCGGTCTGGAAGTCGACCTGTTGCAAGGGCGCCCCGGCGTCTACTCCGCCCGTTTTGCCGGTGCGGGGGCCAGTGACAAGGCCAACATCGAGAAGCTGCTCGGCGAGTTGCAAGGTGCCCCCGAGTACCTGAAGAGCGCCCGTTTCTGGTGCGTGCTGGTCTATATGCGCCACGCCGACGATCCCACCCCCATCATCTGTCAGGCCAGCTGGGAGGGGATGATTATCGACGAGCCGCGCGGTCAGCACGGTTTCGGCTACGACCCCGTCTTCTTCGTGCCGGATCACGACTGCACTGCCGCCCAGATGCCAAGCGAGCTGAAGAACCAGCTCAGCCATCGCGGTCAGGCGCTGGCCAAGCTCAAAGCGGCGCTGGCCGCGGCGCACTGAGTCATTTCGCCACCTCGTCGATCACGCATTGTCATCTACAATGGGGGCCTTGAGCCCCCGTTTTATTGGAAGCCCCATGCTGCAACTGCCGCCGCTCTCTCTCTATATTCATGTGCCCTGGTGCGTCCAGAAGTGCCCCTACTGTGACTTCAACTCCCATGCCCAGAAGGGGGATCTGCCTCACCTCGAATATGTCGCCGCCCTGCTGGAGGATCTGGATCAGGATCTGAAGTGGGCGCAGGGGCGGCCGCTCTCCTCCATCTTTATCGGCGGTGGCACCCCCAGCCTGTTGACGGTGGAGGCGATGCAAACCTTGCTGGATGGGGTGCGGGCCCGTATTCCGCTCACGGCAGATTGCGAGATCACCATGGAGGCCAACCCGGGCACGGTGGAGGCGGACAAGTTCGCCGGCTTCCAACGGGCCGGTATCAACCGCATCTCCATCGGGGTGCAGAGCTTCCAGCAGGAGAAGCTGACCCGCCTCGGCCGTATTCACGGCCCGGAAGAGGCGCGCAAGGCGGCCGCACTGGCCCACGCCATTGCGCTGCCGACCTTCAATCTGGATCTGATGCACGGTCTGCCGGATCAGAGTCTGGATGATGCCCTTTATGATCTGCAGCAGGCCATCGACTGCGCCCCGCCGCACCTCTCCTGGTATCAGCTCACCATAGAGCCGAACACGGCGTTTGCCTCCAAACCGCCCAAACTGCCGGAAGATGACACCCTGTGGGACATCTACGAGCAGGGCCACGCCATGCTCACCGCCAGCGGTTATCGCCAGTACGAGATCTCGGCTTACGCCAAAGAGGGTTACCAGTGCCATCACAACCTCAACTACTGGCGCTTCGGCGACTATCTGGGGATTGGCTGTGGCGCCCACGGCAAGATGACCGATCTCGCCTCTGGCCAGATCCTGCGCACCGCCAAGGTGAAGCATCCGAAAGGGTATCTGGACAAGAGTCGCCCCTATCTGGACGAGCAGTGGCAGGTGACGGCAGACGATCTGCCGCTCGAGTACTTTATGAACCGCTTCCGGCTGTTCGAACCGGCCCCCAAGGCGGAGTTCGAGGCCTATACCGGCTTGCCGCTGGAGCGGGTGGAGACGGTGCTCACCATCGCCCAGAGCAAGGAGCTGATCGAGGACTTGGGGGAGAGCTGGCAGCTTACCTCCCTCGGCCACCGCTACCTCAATGTGTTGCTCGAACTCTTTATGGATGAGTGAAAACGGGTTCACGATCTTGCTGCGAAGCCGTGATCAAGGCTCCTGCGCTGCTCTTCACCTTGCTGACAGCTTCTCGCGACAGGTCGCGAACCAGTTTTGGCGAACCGTGTTTCGAGATAACAATCAGGGCGCCATTGGCGCCCTGATTGTTGATGGTCGGTAGAAACCCGCTCAGCAGCAGACGCTGATCATCTGCTGTTGGCCGGGCTCCCACCGCTTGCCAAATTTGGCCTTGCGCTGGTAACTCCCCTTGCCCTTCTTGTTGCGCTCGACCCGGCTGCGAAACAGCGGATCACAGAGCAGGGCGTGCAGATGGTTATCCTTTATCTCGCCGCGCTGATGGGCATAGTTGCCCCCTTGCGCATGCTCCTCACGGGGGAGGGCGGGTTGGTCGACCCGAGTTTTGGCCATGATTGCTCCTCTTCTTTTCTCTTGGTGTACTGACTCTGGTTTCAGGATGGCGGTTTTCACTGCGGGCGCCTGTTCAGGTGAACGCCCGGCAACCGGATGCACTGGCACCGGTTAAAAACGCGGCGATTTTGTCACCAAATCGCCGCCGGAGCAATGAGTCGGGCGCGCCGAGTCAGCCGCACTGAGTCAGGCTGGTCAGGCACATAGTGTCAGCCGTGAACGTGGTCATGCTCGTCGTGGCTGTGATGCTCGTGATGGGCCGGGGCGCCAGATTCCAGCGTCTCGAGGATGGCGCAGTGCTCCGCCGAGCGAGGGCCGCCGCAGCAGATATTGGAGAGCTCGCGCAGGTTGTCGCGAAAGCGGGTCAGCTCGATGATCTTCTGCTCTACCTGGGCCAGCTTGGTGTCGGCCACCGCTTTCACCTCCTGACAGGTCACCTTGGCCTTGTGGGTATCGAGGTCGAGCAGCTCGCCGATGTCGGCCAGCGAGAATCCCACCGACTTGGCGCGAATGATGAACTCCAGCCGCCGCTTGTCCTGTTCGCTGTAGAGGCGGTAGCCGGATTCGTTGCGGATCCCCGGTGAGATAAGCCCATTCTTCTCGTAAAAACGCAGAGTATCTGCCTTGACCCCGCACGCCTTGGCCAGTTCACCGATCCGATACATGCTCTCTCCCCTTGGATGTATGCCGCAACAAAAACCGGAATCCACTATCGCCCCTTTGCCAATCGATTGCCAGCCAAGGGCATAAAAGGGGCAGATAAACGTCACCTTCCTGCCCTTTTTCCCATAAAACACTGAAAGTGCAAACGTTTCGAAAAAATCAAGTGGAAAACGTTTAACGCCGCGCCAGATAAGGCTTTGCAGTTTTAAAAAATCCACCACAGGTCACATTTTTTGTGTAGAATACGCGCCCATAACAGAGCGCTGCGTCAAGCGGGCATTTCTTAAAACACGTTTGCCTTTGGATGACTATCCGGGTGAGAGTGGTTTGCGAAATCCCCCACTTCCATTTATTTGGGGACTCTCTGTGTTGAGCCTCGCCTCCCATGGAACGGTCCCCGTTATGTTGAGGACGATAGTGTGATGGAACAAGCTCGACCCATTCGCCGTGCACTGCTGAGTGTGTCTGACAAAACTGGCATTCTGGAATTTGCCAAGGCACTCAACGAGCGTGGTGTTGCCCTGCTCTCCACGGGCGGTACCGCCAAGCTGCTTGGCGAGGCGGGTCTGCCGGTGACCGAGGTCTCCGACTACACGGGTTTCCCTGAAATGATGGATGGCCGGGTCAAGACCCTGCATCCCAAGGTTCATGGCGGCATCCTCGGCCGTCGGGATCAGGATGATGCCATCATGGCCCAGCACGCTATCTCCCCCATCGACATGGTTGTCGTCAACCTCTACCCCTTTGCTGCTACCGTTGCCAAAGCGGGTTGCACCCTGGCCGATGCGGTCGAGAACATCGACATCGGCGGCCCGACCATGGTTCGCTCTGCGGCTAAAAACCACAAAGATGTTGCCATCGTCGTCAACGCTGCCGACTACGATCGGGTTATTCGCGAAATGGATGGCAACGGCAACAGCCTGAAACTGGCGACCCGTTTCGATCTGGCCATCGCCGCCTTCGAGCACACCGCCGCCTACGACGGCATGATCGCCAACTACTTCGGTACCATGGTGCCCTCTTATGGCGACAACAAGGAGGGTGACGAGGAGTCCCGCTTCCCGCGCACCTTCAACAGCCAGTTCATCAAGAAGCAGGACATGCGCTACGGCGAAAACAGCCATCAGGCTGCCGCTTTCTACGCCGAAGAGCATGCCGCGCCGGGTTCCGTCTCCAGCGCTACCCAGCTGCAGGGCAAGGCGCTCTCCTACAACAACATCGCCGACACCGACGCGGCGCTGGAGTGCGTGAAGGAGTTCAGTGAGCCAGCCTGCGTCATCGTCAAGCATGCCAACCCTTGCGGCGTGGCCATCGGTGACGACCTGCTGAGTGCCTACGATCGCGCCTACCAGACCGACCCCACCTCGGCCTTCGGCGGCATCATCGCCTTCAACCGCGAGTTGGATGGCGCCACTGCGGCAGCCATCGTGGCCCGCCAGTTTGTCGAAGTGATCATCGCCCCGACGGTGAGCCAGGAGGCCCGCGACGCGGTCGCCGCCAAGCAGAACGTGCGCCTGCTGGAGTGCGGTCAGTGGACGGCACCGGCGCAAGGGTTTGACCTCAAGCGCGTCAACAGCGGCCTGCTGGTGCAGGAGCGGGATCTCGGCATGGTGACTCTGGGTGACCTGACCGTGGTCAGCAAGCGCCAGCCGACCGAGGCTGAGCTGCAAGATCTGCTGTTCTGCTGGAAAGTGGCCAAGTTCGTCAAATCCAATGCCATTGTCTACGCCAAAGATGGTCAGACCATCGGCGTCGGTGCGGGCCAGATGAGCCGCGTCTACTCCGCCAAAATCGCCGGTATCAAGGCGGCGGATGAAGGGCTGACCGTGGCGGGCTCTGTCATGGCGTCCGATGCCTTCTTCCCGTTCCGCGACGGTATCGATGCTGCCGCGCAGGCCGGTATCTCCTGCGTGATCCAGCCGGGTGGCTCGATGCGCGATCAGGAGGTGATCGACGCCGCCGACGAGCACGGCATGTGCATGGTGTTCACCAACATGCGCCATTTCCGTCATTGATGGGTCAGGGGCTGCCGATGGCGGCCCTTTTGTTGTCTCTTTTCAACTGACTATTTCCACTGGCTGACGGCCCGGGTGGCCGTCCAGTGACCCCAAATAGAAGCGAGCGATACGATGAAAGTACTGATCATTGGCAACGGTGGCCGCGAACACGCCCTGGCCTGGAAGGCCAAACACTCTCCACTGGTACGTCACGTCTTCGTGGCGCCGGGCAATGCGGGCACCCAGCTTGAGCCAGGTGTCGAAAACGTTGCCATCGAGGCGACCGATATCGAAGGGCTGCTGGCCTTTGCCAAAGAGAAGCGGGTCGGCCTCACCATCGTCGGGCCGGAAGCACCGCTGGTGAAAGGGGTGGTGGATGCCTTCCGCGCTGCCGGTCAGCCCATCTTCGGTCCGACCGCTGCCGCTGCCCAGCTGGAGGGCTCCAAGGCCTTCACCAAGGATTTCCTAGCTCGTCACGCTATCCCGACTGCCGAGTACCAGAACTTCACCGAGGTGGAGCCTGCGCTCGCCTACCTGCGCGAGAAGGGCGCCCCCATCGTCATCAAGGCCGATGGTCTGGCGGCGGGCAAGGGGGTGATTGTCGCCATGACCTTGCAGGAAGCGGAAGACGCGGTGCGCGACATGCTCTCCGGCAATGCCTTTGGCGAAGCGGGCTCCCGGGTGGTGATCGAGGAGTTTCTGGATGGCGAAGAGGCGAGCTTCATCGTCATGGTTGATGGCGAGCACGTGCTGCCGATGGCCACCAGTCAGGATCACAAGCGGGTTGGCGATGGTGATACAGGCCTCAACACCGGCGGTATGGGGGCTTACTCCCCGGCACCGGTAGTGACCGCCGAGGTGCACCGGAAGGTGATGGAGCAGGTGATCATGCCGACCGTGCGCGGTATGGCGGCCGAAGGCAACGTCTACACCGGTTTCCTCTACGCCGGTCTGATGATCGACGGCGCAGGCAATCCCAAGGTGATCGAGTTCAACTGCCGCTTTGGCGATCCCGAGACCCAGCCCATCATGCTGCGGATGCAGTCCGATCTGGTGGAGCTCTGTCTGGCCGCTTGCGAGGGCAAGCTGGATCAGAAAGAGGCCATCTATGATCCCCGTGCCGCCATCGGCGTGGTACTGGCGGCAGGGGGCTATCCCGGCGATTACAGCAGCAATCACCCCATCAGCGGCCTGCCGGTGGATGAGGTGGCGGGCGAGAAGGTGTTCCATGCCGGTACCCGGCTGGAGGGCGATACCAGCCTGACCCAGGGTGGCCGTGTGCTGTGTGCCACCGCCCTTGGTCACACTGTTGCCGAAGCCCAGCTGCGTGCCTATCAGCTTGCTGGCCGCATCAAGTGGGATGGCGTCTTCTACCGCAAGGATATCGGCTGGCGCGCCATCGCTCGCGAACAGGAGTAACTGGCGCAAGCCATTGGCCACCTGACTCAGACCCCGCTACGGCGGGGTTTTTTGTCTACTCTGCATCACTCATCATCTTGCCGTGTGCCGCTGGCGTTCAATCAGTTACCAAGTGCAAACAAACACGGCATATCTGTCACTATTTGCCACATAAAACAGCATTTTTCACAAACGTTTCACTATGAGTCATGGCATTATGCTGAGAATGAACTCCTGTGTGGATTCATAATTAGCCCTCACAATTCGAGCATGTCGTTATATAAGGAAATCCCATGTTGAAAACTGTTCGCCCCCTGCTGCTGCCCCTGATGTTTGGCCTGATGACCCTGCCTGCCATGGCGGGAGATCTGGAGCAGCCGATGAAGAAGATTGGCTTCAACTACAAGCAGGCCGTCAAGGCTGATGATGCGGCCACCATGGAGAAGTACATCAACGAGATGAAGGCCCAGCTGGATGTGGCCAAGCAGAAGAACATGCCTGCCGCCAAGAAAGAGAAGTTCCTCGAAGGGATGAACGAGGTACAGACCGAGCTGGATGCCAGTCTGGCGGCACTCAAGGCCGGTGACGAAGCCAAGGCGCGCGAGCATCTGGCCAAGGTCACCGACCTGAAGAAGGAGTACCACAAATATGCCAAGCAGAAAGGGTGAGCCTTTTCGCTGGGACGCGCTGGTTCGCCTGACCCACTGGGGGGTTGCTGCTGTTTGCATCAGCAATCTCTGGGTTAACGAAGCGGGGGAGGAGTGGCATGAGTGGCTGGGTTACAGCGCGATTGCCCTGATCACCCTGCGGCTGTTGTGGGGCCTGACCTTTGCCAAAGAGGATGCCCGTCTGGGCGCCCTTATTCCCAATGGGGATGATTTTCGCCAGCAGGTACGGGATATGCGCGAGCGGCATCCCCCGGCGCCGGGCCATCACGGCAGCGGCAAACTGGCTGTGTGGGCGTTCTGGCTGGTCGTACTGGCCACCGCGGGCAGCGGCTGGTTTCAAAATACCGAGATGGGTTTTGAACTGGGGGCTGACGAGTGGCATGAGTGGTGCGTGGTGGCGTTGCAGGGGCTGATTGGCCTGCATCTGCTGGCCATCGTGCTCACCTCCTGGCGTCAGCGTAGCAATCTGGTCACCCGGATGCTGCCTGCCATCGGGCGTCGCGCATCCATCCAGAGCGGTAGCAACGAGCAACCCTGAGGCTCAGCATTAGGCTCCTTGTCTCTGCGTGAGGCGCCTGATCCGGACCCTGCCCAGACCCGCCCATGGCGGGTCTTTTTTTACTGACATCCGCAGCCGTTGTCTCGGCGGTTGGTGCGGATAGGTCAGGCGCAGGCGTCGCAGTCGAGTCAACGGCAGCTTGTCATGCTCAGTTATCGGGCCTAAGGTAGGCCGTTTTCATCGCCTCATTGAAGGAGCCTCCCATGTCCACCCTCTATCCCCGCGTCGGTGTCGGCGTCATTCTGACCAACGTTCATGGCCAGGTACTGCTTGGCAAACGCAAGGGGAGCCACGCCCCCTACTGGTCCATTCCGGGCGGTCACCTTGAATTGGGGGAGAGCTTCGAGTCGGCGGCGATCCGCGAGGTGGCCGAAGAGACCGGGCTGGCGATCAGCGCGCCCGAGGTGGTGGCGGTGACCAATAATCTGGAGACCTGGCGCGAGAGCGGGCTGCACTATATCTCGGTCACCCTGCTGGCGCAGACCGATGGCGAGCCGCAACTGCTGGAGCCGGAGAAGTGCGAAGGCTGGGTCTGGTGCGATCCGCGCGCGCTGCCCGAGCCCCACTTCGATGCCAGCCGCCAGTCCATCGCCTGCTGGCTGGCGGGACGCTGCTACTTGCCGAGTGATGTGCCAGTGGTGTCGGGCGGATCAGCCTGATTGTCATAAAACGATCATCGCGCTGTCATATTATCCCCCCTCCATCGGTGGGAGAGGGATGAGGGGGAAGGGAGTGGGACAGGTATTTCTGCAGTTTTTGTGGCTGGGCTGTGTCAGTTTTGGCGGCCCGGCCGCCCATATCGGGTATTTCCAGCGCACGTTTGTCCAGCGGCTCGGCTGGCTGAGTCAGGCCGACTTTGCCCGCTTGCTGGCGCTCTGCCAGTTGCTGCCGGGGCCTGCCTCCAGCCAGCTCGGCTTTGCCATCGGTCGCCATCGCGCCGGTCTGGGCGGGGCGCTGGCCGCCTTTGTCGGCTTCACGCTTCCCTCATTTTTTCTGCTGCTGGCGGCCGCGATCGGCATCGGCCAGCTGGGCAGCAATCTGTGGCTCGATGCGGCCCTGCACGGCCTCAAGCTGCTGGCGCTCATTGTGGTGGCCGATGCGGTGCTCACCATGAGCCGCCAGTTCTGCGCCACGCTACTGACCCAGGGGATCATGGTGGCGACAGCTGCGGCGCTCTGGTGGCAACCCGGCCTGCTGACCCAGCTGCTGATGCTGGCGGGGGCAGCGCTGATCTGTGCCCGCAGCCAGCGCGGGGCAGGCAGTGTACCAGCCACCGCCGAGTCGCCTTCAACCACCACCAGCCAGCCAAACTGGCTGCTTCTGCTGCTCTTTGCCGCCCTCTTTGTCGGCCTGCCGCTGCTCGGTAGTCCGATTGGCCAGCTGGTGGCCGACTTTTACCGCGCCGGAGCGCTGGTATTTGGCGGCGGTCATGTGGTGCTGCCGCTGCTGGCCGAGAGCGTGGGCCACACCCTCAGCGAGCAGCAGTTTCTGACCGGTTACAGTCTGGCCCAGTTGGTGCCGGGCCCCATGTTTACCCTCGCTACCTACCTTGGCGCTCAGTTGCTGCCCGAGATGCCACTGATCGGGGCCTTGTCGGCGACGTTTGCGCTCTTTGCGCCCGGCTTTCTGCTGCTCTGGGCGGTCGGCCCTTGCTGGCAACAGTGGTTGGCCCGGCCCCGTCTGGCGGGCGCCGTCACCGGCATCAACGCCGCCGTGGTGGGACTCTTGCTGGCCGCGCTCTATCAGCCGGTGTGGCAGAGCGCGGTGCTGGCGCCGACCGATCTGGCGCTGGCCGCCATCGGTTTTTATCTGCTGCGGGTGGTGAAGCTGCCGATACTGGCCATCGCGGCCCTGCTGGTGATGGCGGTCCTGCTGCAAGGCTGATGGGCAACCTTTCTCTGCGGATCTGCTTCTCTGGCGATTGTTTCGAGATCGGAGGGGGGCAGTGGGGGCTGTTGAGGGGGGGATGTGGGG